>CAZIDQ010000380.1:0-1502 GCA_964538015.1 uncultured Marinosulfonomonas sp. | reverse complement strand
GCCGAATTTTCCATATAGGGGCACGGGGTGACATCGCCCGTGGGCGTGATCCGTGCATAACGGGTGGCCGCAATGCAGCCGCCCGCGTCATAGCCATGCGCGGCGGTGATGGGCCAATCGGGGTCCATTTCAATCGCGATCCGTTTGAAATGCGGCGCGCATTTGGCCCGCACCATCAGGCGCTTTTCCTCTTTCGCGGCCTTGGCAACACGACGCAGAACGCGGTCGTATTTCTCGGGCGAAATGCCTGAATATTTTTCGCCCCTGCCCGTGCAGACCATAAAGAATACATTCAGCACCATCGCGCCCGCGTTGCGGGCAAAGGCGACCATATCGTCGATTTCATCCGCAGTTTCGTCCGTGGCGGAAAAATGGATCTGGAACGGCATGCCCACGTCCTTGCAGGCATCAATCCCCTGCATGGTTTTGATCCACGCGCCTTTCTTGCCGCGAAAATCATCGTGGTGATCGGGGTTCAGGGAATCGACCGAAATACCAACGCCAGCCACGCCTGCATCCTGCAATTCGCGAATGCGATCAGGGCGCAGCAACATGCCGTTGGTCCCCACCACCACCATCAACCCAAGGCCGGACGCGTGCCGCGCCAGTTCCGGCAGATCACGGCGCAACATCGGCTCGCCGCCGGTCAGAACCACCATGGCTTCGGGGCCGACCTCGGCAATTTCACCCAGCACCCGTTTCAGATCATCGGTGCCCAGTTCATCCACCGCCCCTTCTTTCAAAACCTTGGCGTCCAGATAGCAATGCTCGCAAGCAAGGTTGCATCTTTCGGTCAGGTTCAGGGCAATCAGATAGGGGGCATCGGCCATGATTTACGCCTTGTCCTCGGGACACATCGCCAAACGTGCGTTGGCAAAGGCGTCATCCTCGATCGCGGCATCCACCACCGAAAGTCCGCGCTTTTTGGCAAAGTTTTCGATGCTGGTTTTCACCTGATCGCGGAAGGCTTCGGGCACCCGTTGCAGACGTGCCAAAGACGCCGCGCGCCACTCGATCCCGCCTTCCTGACGGGTGGCAGGCTCCAGCACGGCTTCGGCCATGAAAGGCTCGATATGCGCAACCGCCACCTGCCCCGCCGCATCGCGCCGTGCCGATTTCTCGGCCCGCAGACCGATATTTTCGCGCACCTGTTCATCCGTGATGCTGTCCAGCATCGCGCAGGCATCGGCAGCCCAGTCCAGCCGCTCGAAACTCTGCTGCGGGGCGTCTTTGTCGCCACCGCCGCCGGGCATCATTTTGGACATCACCTGTTCCACGAATTTTGTGGTGATAAAGGTGTGCCCCTCTTTTTGCGCCTGCCTGATCACGCCGGTGCGGGCCATCCCGCGCACGAATTCGGGCGCGCGGTTGATCATCTCGCTTGCCTCGTCCGACCACATGATCGTTTCCTCGGCCACCACATCGGAAGGCGGGAAGTGTTCGACCATGCCGATCCAGATATGGCAGGGCACCATCCGCAGCAGGTTTTCGGTATTGCCGCC
>CAZIDQ010000379.1:0-1514 GCA_964538015.1 uncultured Marinosulfonomonas sp. | reverse complement strand
AGGCGCGCCAAGCCTATTGGAGCCGCGACATGGCCGGTGCCGAGGCCCGCTACAAAGGGCTGGTCAACGATTTCCCCGACAACGCCGACATCAAGGGCGAGCTGGGCAACCTGTATTACGCCCAGCGCCGCAATTCCGAGGCGGCGGAAATGTACCATCAGGCCGGTTTGCAACTGATCAAAGATGGCAACCCGCAACAGGTGATGCTATTGATTGGCGTATTGCAGGCCATTGCGCCTGCCAAATCCGCCGACCTGCGCCAGCGCCTTTCCCAGTAACGCCGACAACCGGAACCATAGTGACATGAGCACCTTTCTGAAATCCCGCCTCGCCCGTCTGGAAAGCCACCTAAAGGCCGAAAATCCCGCGCTGCTCGAGGTGCTGCCGACCTATTACAAATTCGACAAGCTGCTGTACAAAACCGGCCTGCTGGACCGCGAAACATCCTTGGCGTCGCGGATTTCGTGGTGGCCGCTGATTTCGGTGCTGGGCACGTTTTCGTCTGGCAAATCGACCTTTATCAATTCTTACGTCGGGGACAGTCTGCAAAGCACCGGCAATCAGGCGGTGGATGACAAATTCACCGTGATCTGTCACCGCTCGGCCAGTGGCGGCGGCAACCAGACCCTGCCCGGTTCCGCCCTTGATGCCGACCCGCGTTTTCCCTTCTACCGCATCAGTCACGAAATCGAAAAGGTGGCGCAGGGCGAAGGCAAACACATCGAAAGCTATCTGCAACTGCGCACCACCGACAAGGAAGCGATCCGTGGCAAGATCATCATCGACAGCCCCGGATTTGACGCCGACGATCAGCGCACCTCGACCCTGCGGATCACCGATCACATCCTTGATCTGTCCGATCTGGTGCTGGTGTTCTTTGACGCCCGCCACCCCGAACCGGGCGCGATGCAGGACACGCTGGAACATCTGGTGGCCCGCACGGTGACACGCACGGATGCCTCGAAATTCCTCTATGTGCTGAACCAGATCGACACGGCGGCCAAGGATGACAACCCCGAAGAAGTGGTGGGCGCATGGCAACGCGCCATTGCGCAGGCCGGTCTGACGGCGGGCCAGTTTTACACCATCTATAACGAAAAAGCCGCCAGCCCGATCGAGGACAAAGCCCTGCGCGAACGCTTCCGCGCCAAACGCGATACCGATCTGGCCAAGATCAAAGAGCGCATGGACGAGGTAGAATTGCAGCGCAATTACCGCATCGTTTCGGTGCTTGAGACCGTGGCGAATGAATTGGAGCACGACGTGCTGCCCAAACTGCGCACCGCCAAGGCAAAATGGCGCCGTGGTGTGCTGGTTGGCGATGGCATTGCATTGGGCGCGCTGGTGGCTGCGGCCATCGGGGCGGCGGTTTATTTCAAATGGGTGCCCTCATTGGAAATGTTCACCTTTGCGTGGATCAAAGCCAACTGGATCGACGTCACTGTCGGCGTGGTGGCCATTGCCATCCTTGCCTTTGCCTTTCATTTCTGGATGCGCGGGTTCGTGGCCAAACG
>CAZIDQ010000378.1:0-1516 GCA_964538015.1 uncultured Marinosulfonomonas sp. | reverse complement strand
GTTGACCGTCTGCTGGCCGCATTGCGTGCCAAGGGACGGACGGCAGGTAAATCGCTCGGCCCTGTGGTGGTGACAGTGATGGATCGCGACCGGATGGCGGATTATCAGACGATGGTGGCCGAGCTGCGCAATGCCGGTATCCGCGCCGAGGTCTATCTGGGCAACCCGAAAAATTTCGGCAATCAGTTGAAATACGCAGACAAGCGCAATTCCCCTGTCGCTGTGATCGAAGGCGGGGATGAAAACGAACGCGGTGTGCTGCAGATCAAGGACTTGATTCTAGGCGCAAAAATCGCCGAAAACGCGACGCTTGAGGAATGGAAATCGCTGCCCTCGCAATACGAGGTGCCGCGCGGTGATCTGGTGGCCAAGGTGCGCGAAATCATCGCCCTGCACGAGGCCGGATAGATGACGCCCAAGGCAAAAACACGCAGCGAGGCGGCGCGGTTTCTGGACTTTTTCGAAGGACAGGGCGCGCGGCGGGTGGAAACCGACATCCTGCAACCGGCCCGCGTTCTGTTGGACCTATATGGCGAGGATATCCGCGCCCGTGCCTACGTGACCTCGGATGCCTTGCGCGGGGAACAGATGCTGCGCCCCGATTTCACCGTGCCGGTGGTGCAGATGCATATGGAGCACGGCGCCGAACCGGCCCGCTACACCTATGCAGGCGAGGTTTTCCGGCGGCAGGAAGAGGATATTTCCCGCCCCAGCGAATTCATGCAGGTGGGTTACGAGGTGTTTGACCGCGAAAACCCTGCCGCCGCCGATGCCGAGGTTTTTGCCCTGTTCCAGCAAGTGCTTGCCCCGCTTGGCCTGCGGGCGGCAACCGGTGACATGGGTATCCTGATGGCCGCCGTGCGCGGGCTTTCGACAACCGAGCGGCGCAAGGCTGCATTGCTGCGCCATATTTGGCGGCCCAAACGGTTCCGCGCGCTGCTGGATCGCTATACCGGCAAGGCAAAACCACCCAAAACGCGGGTTGCCCTGTTGCAGGCGGCAGATGCGCTGGAAGGGGCGGGGCCGTTCATCGGCTTGCGCTCGAAATCCGAGATCGCGGCACGGATTGACGCCCTGCGCGAAGACGCTGCCACCCCGCCGATTTCCGAGGCCGAGGCAGGCATACTGGACGACATCCTGAACCTGCGGGAAAAATCCCACAATGTGCTGGAACGGCTGCGCGACATATCGGTTGACCTGCCTGCCATTTCCGGCGCGGTGGATATGATGGACGCCCGCCTGACTGCGCTATCGGCACGCGGCGTGGATGTGCAAGCCCTTGATTTTGAAGGGTCATACGGGCGCACCACGCTGGAGTATTACGACGGCTTTGTCTTCGGATTTTATGCCGAAACGCGCCCCGATCTGCCGGCAGTGGCCAGCGGCGGGCGCTATGATGCGCTGACCAGCGTGCTGGGGCAGGGGCGCAGCATACCGGCTGTGGGCGGGGTGATCCGCCCAGAACTGGTGCTTGAACTGGGGGGCGCGGCATGACTGTGAAACTGGGCGTGCCCTC
>CAZIDQ010000377.1:0-1538 GCA_964538015.1 uncultured Marinosulfonomonas sp. | reverse complement strand
AGCACACCACGCCGCGAACGTGCCGCACGGATTGCAGCCTTCAAACGCCAGCGTCAGGACAAGCCTTAGGGCTTGCCAAATCCGCACCCGCATGGCCCTATTGCGCGCATGAATCATGATGAATTAAATCACTGGTCAAAACGTGCCGCCGACTGGGCGCGAGACTATCACAAAACCCTGCGCGACCAACCGGTGCGCCCGCAACTGACCCCCGGCGATGTAGCCGCCAAACTGCCCGAATATGCGCCCGAACAGGCCGAACCGATGGAGCAGATATTTGCCGATTTTGAATCCATCGTCCCCGGCGCGACAACCCACTGGCAGCACCCGCGTTTCTTTGCCTATTTCCCCGCCAATGCCTCGCCTGCGTCAATGTTGGCAGAACAGCTGGCCAACGCGATTGCGGGTCAGGCGATGCTGTGGCAAACCGCACCGGCCGCCAATGAAATCGAAGCGGTGATGATCAACTGGCTGCGGGGTGCCATGGGTCTGCCCGACACATTCACCGGCACCATCCACGACAGCGCCACCACCACCACGCTGGCCGCCATCCTGACCATGCGCGAACGGGCCCTGAACTGGAAAGGCAACAAAGCGGGCCTCTCCGCCCTGCCCCGCCTGCGCCTTTATGCATCCGGCGAAACCCATTCCAGCATCGACAAAGGTGCACGGATTGCCGGAATCGGGCAGGATAATCTGGTGAAAATCCCCACCACCGACAATCTCGCGATGGACACAGACGCACTGGACGCCGCCATCCGCGCCGATCTGGCGGCAGGGTTCCTGCCCGCCGGTGTGATCGCCTGCACCGGTGGCACCTCGATCGGGGCCTGTGACGATATCCGCGCCACCATTGCCGTGGCCAAGGCGCATAACCTCTATACCCATGTCGATGCGGCATGGGCCGGATCCGCCATGATCTGCCCCGAATTTCGCCCCCTGTGGGACGGGGTTGAAGGGGCGGACAGCATCGTTTTCAACCCGCATAAATGGCTGGGCGCACAATTTGATTGCGCCGTGCAGTTCCTGCGTGATCCGGCACCGCAGATCAACACGCTGGGTCTGCGACCGGAATACCTGAACACGCTGGGACAGGATGAAATCACCAATTACAACGAATGGACCGTGCCGCTGGGCCGCCGGTTCCGTGCGCTGAAACTGTGGTTCACCCTGCGGGCCTATGGGCTGGAAGGGTTGCGCAGCCGCATCCGAAACCACATCAACTGGTCGCAAGAATGCCTTGAAACCATTACACAAATGCCGGATTTTGAAATCACCACCCCGCGTTCCTTTTCGCTGTTCACCTTCCGCTACAAAGACAGTGATACCGAAACCGAAGCCCTGCTGTCGCGCATCAATGATGACGGCCGCATCTACCTGACCCAGACGCGGCACAAGGGCCAATTCGTGATCCGTGTGCAGGTCGGCCAGTTTGACTGCACCTTTGATGATGTGATGATGATACCGACAGTCTTGAAGGAATTAACCTAGGAGGCCCGAATGGCCCGTATTTTAGCATTTCTATTCATTTTACTGCC
>CAZIDQ010000376.1:0-1542 GCA_964538015.1 uncultured Marinosulfonomonas sp. | reverse complement strand
AAATCAGCGCCATTCCGGAATCGCGAAAACGCCTGTTGCGGGCTGTTGCCGGATAACAGCCATTGACCTTTTTCGGTGCACCGCATAGCCAACCCACATGGCAAGAGCACCTTTATTACAACTGACAGATATATCGTTAACCTTTGGCGGGGATCCGGTGTTTTCCGGCCTGTCGCTGGTCGTGCAACCCGGGGACCGTGTGGCGCTGGTCGGGCGTAATGGCTCGGGCAAATCCACCCTGATGAAGGTGATGGCCGGACTGGTCGAAGCCGATAGCGGCGCGGTGGTCACATCGCCGGGCGTCAAGGTCGGATATATGGAACAAGACCCAGATTTTGTAGGGTTTACCACGCTTGGCGAATATGCTTCCAGCGGGTTGCAGGAAGGCGAAGATTATCTGGTCGAACGCGTGGCCGAGGGGCTGAAGTTCGACCCCGCCGGCGCTGTTTCCACCGCATCTGGCGGCGAGCGTCGCCGCGCGGCTTTGGCCAAACTGCTGGCGGAAGCGCCGGAATTGATGCTGCTGGACGAGCCAACAAACCATTTGGACATTCAGGCCATTGGTTGGCTTGAAGAATACCTGAAAACCACCCGCACCGCCTATGTTCTGATCTCGCATGACCGCGCGTTTTTGAATGCATTAACCCGCGCAACCCTTTGGATTGACAGGGGAATGGTTCGCCGGCAGGAAAAAGGTTTCGCCGAATTTGAAACATGGCGCGACAAGATGTGGGAAGAAGAGGACGACGCCCGCCACAAGCTGAACCGCAAGATCAAGGCCGAGGCGCGTTGGGCGGTTGAAGGCATTTCGGCGCGCCGCAAACGCAATCAGGGCCGCGTGCGCGCCTTGCAGGAATTGCGCGCAACGCGGTCGGCCCAGATCAAACGCCAAGGCACGGCAGAAATGGTGCTTGAGGCTGGACAGAAGTCTGGCAAAAAGGTGATCGAAGCGATTGATATTGCCAAGGAATATGATGGAAAAACAATCGTTTCCAAGTTTTCCCTGAAGATCCAGCGCGGTGATTGCATCGGCTTTGTTGGTCCCAACGGAGTGGGTAAAACCACGCTGTTGAACATGCTGATTGGCCGTCTGGAACCCGATAGCGGCGCGGTGTCGCTGGGTACCAATCTGGACATCGCCCTGTTTGACCAGAACCGCGCAGAACTGGACCCTGATATAAGCCTGTGGGAATCCATGACCGGCGATGCTGGGCTGCGTGTTTCGGGCAAGGCCGATCAGGTGATGGTGCGGGGCAATCCGCGCCATGTGGTCGGGTACTTGAAGGATTTCCTGTTTGACGAGGCCCAGATGCGCGCGCCGGTTCGTTCGCTTTCGGGCGGGGAAAAGGCACGGTTGCTGCTGGCGAAAATCATGGCGCGCGAAAGCAATCTGCTGGTGCTGGATGAACCCACCAACGATCTGGATGTAGAAACGCTTGATCTGTTGCAAGAGCTGCTAACCGATTATAAAGGCACGGTTTTGCTGGTCAGCCACGATCGCGATTTTCTGGACCGCGTGGTGCGCACCACCATCGCGATGGA
>CAZIDQ010000375.1:0-1579 GCA_964538015.1 uncultured Marinosulfonomonas sp. | reverse complement strand
CTTGGACAGGTCCGACACATATAGGTTAGGAGCAAGCCGGTGAGGCGCTGGAATTACTGCGCACGCGGAAATGTGGTGGTGACGGTTTAGGGGGCTGGCGGTTAGTTGTTATTTTGATATCGCAGATCGACCGATCCTACGATCCATTGGCAAAACCATTGCCCGATATTGCCGATATCCGTTCGCCTAATCCGCTGGATTTACCGCTCTTTACCAAAATGGTTTTTCTAAACGGCGGTGAAGTGAAAGTCACATTATGGGTTGAAAAACATCTCTAAAGCAAATCCAACCAAACTGAATTTACCCGACAATTCGAACGCATTTACTGTCGCAAACGCTGCCTCGAATTCACGGGTAAATGCTTGTTTCCAATTGGATTGGATGCGCTCTAGATGCTGACCGCCGTTAGGTCAGCATCGCCCGTTAATCGTCTGGCCTGCCAGCCCCGGCCGAAACCAACCACCCCTGATACCGCACCAGCATCCCGACGAATGGCAAGCTGACCGTCACGTCAAACGTCGCCCGCCCGTCCGCATCCACGCCTTCGAACGCATCGCTTTTCGGGGTCAGGACCTTTGGCCAAGGCACCCCGAACAGCCGTGCGCGGCGCACCGGATAGCCGAGTCGCCCGTCCTGTACGGTGAACGGGATTTCAAAACGAAACGGGCCAAAGCGTTCCCAGACCGCACCGTCCCCCGCCCGCGTCATAACCGAGCGAAACCGCTTGCCGCCAAAATCCCGCAGCCAGTGTTCCGCAGCCCCTTTACGGTGCATGGTCACCGTCACCGGCACATCGGTCCCCGCAGGTGGAAAACCGACAATCCGGCAGACCAGCCGAGACAGAAACCCTGTCCCGCGCATGATCCGTGCCTGACCCTGCCAGCGCAGGATATGCAGCACCTCATGTAATGCCTGAACCTCGGGAGGCAAATCGTTGAACTGCTTACCTAATACCTGCCGAAACAGCGGCACCATCGGTGTTTCAGTTTGCCCGAACGCCACCTGCAAATCCGCCATTTCGGTCTCTACTACCGCCAGCGAAAATTCCGCCAGGCAGGCCCGCGCACCCGCTTTGGCCTTGCCTGCCTGCAGCCGTTTGCACATCACCCGCGCCGCCACCGCCGGGATGTGTGGGCCGTCGCCCGCTTCGGCAATCAGCGCCCAATCGCGCTGCACCGCGCGCCCATCATTCAGGCATCCGACCACCCGCACGCGCATCCCGCCGCGGTCTGATCCGAATGGCTCTAACCGGTCCGCCACCCATTTCAGCATGCCGGCCAAAGGTTCGGCAGATCGCATCAGTCGCAACCGCACCAGCCAGCCGATCGCCGCCAGCCCCCAGTGCATCACCCACAAGTCCAGCCCCGCGCGAAATTCGACTGAACGTGCGTTGAAAAATTCAGGGAACAACGCCAGATCAGGCGCGCCGATCAGGCTGGAGCGGCGGCGGCGCACGGATTTGATACCGTCAATTTCCAACATCTCGCCCCGCCCTTCGGACCAACCAAGCGGCGCATCATACAACCCGCCACGCCAGACGCGCATCGGTCTGCCGACCTGCGCCAGAATTGCGCGCATC
>CAZIDQ010000374.1:0-1604 GCA_964538015.1 uncultured Marinosulfonomonas sp. | reverse complement strand
GTGGGCGAAGGGTTTGCCGAAGTTACCGGACTGGTGGCGCTGAAGAAGGACAATCTGGAAGGCGCGCTGGCGGCGGGCAAGAAGAACGAGTTTGCCGAATTGCTGGCGGGCGAGGCCTTGGCGACGCTTTACACCTTTGCCAATGCCACGTCGTTCCTGCTGGCCCCGCATGCGGGTGAGGTAACGGTTGCAATCGGCGAGGTCGAGGAGGTGTTGACTGACAACGCTTTGTTGGCATTGCACGGAGCGTTGTGGGAGCTGGATCAGGATCTGGCGACCTTTGCCGATGAAGAACCCAAGCTGATTGCCACCGTTCTGGCCTTTGCCGAGCAGGTGATGGCGAAGGTTGCCTTGCGGGCGCAGAACGCGCCGCGTCTGGGGGCCTTTACGGGGGCGTCCTATAAGGTCGAGGCGGATGATCTGACCATTGCCGGTTTCACACCGGCGCGGGCGGCCAAGGGCAGCAAGCTGACCATGACGTTTAAAAAACCGAACGAGGTGGTGGGCAACCATATCGCCAAATATCAGGCGGTGAAGCTGTCGAAAATGCTGATGGCCTATGATTTTGAACGCAAGCTGAACCCCTTTGCCGAACTGGGCGGGTTTATCTTTACCTTTATGGGCGATGGTGCGCCGGGGACGGGGAAAACCACGCTGATCCAGATGATGGCGGGGCTGATTTCCGGCTATTGCGAGGTGGCGGGGTATCCGTTCCGGTTCCAGAACCTGTCGACCGACAGTATCGACAGCTATCAGGGGAAATCGGGGCAGAACGCCAAGGCGTTTATCAACAATGTGGTGGACCCGAATGTGATCGGCTTTGGCACGATTGACGATATTGACCAGCTGGCGGGTAAACGCGGGGACAGGCAGTCCAGCGCCGGGCAGTTGGAGATCACGGCGGTTTTGATGGAGAGTTTCGCGGGGGCCAATACGGTTGTGCGGGGGAACTGCACCTTTGGCATGTTCAGTAACTATCCCGAAAACGTGGACGACGCCCTGCGCCAGCGGGCCGGTGCGCGGTTTCTGGTGGACGGGCCGCAAACGCGCGACGATTACATCGACATCCTGCATCTGCTGATGGGCAAGAATCATTCGATTCCTGTGGGCGATCACGAGCTATTCGCAGCGCAGGAAATCAAAAAGGCCGTCGCGGAGAGTTTCGACGGGCATTCAAAACCGCACGAGGAGGGCCTGTTGAAAGTGTTTGAACGGGTATCCAAAGACATCGGGGCGCTGGATACGATTGCCAAGCTGGGCACTTACCTTAAGGGAATTCAAGAGGCCGATCCGCGTTTCACGGGCCGCGCGATCAAGAACATCACCGATGCGGTCAAGGTGCGGGCGATGGATTTCGAATTGCCGGACGAATGGATGGAAGAGCCGGATCTGTTCCTGTTCAAAGGCTATGACGAAAAGCTGGGGATGATCCGCGAGATGACCCAGCCGATTACCGTGGAAATGGTGATACAGGAAATTAACCGCTATGCGGACAGCGAGTTCCGCTATGCCGACAAATCCGACGAAATCGCGATTGAAAACGCGGTGCGGGATATGCAGCGGATGGAGGAAGCCAAGCGACGGTATCTGGAGGGGAAGGGATA
>CAZIDQ010000373.1:0-1616 GCA_964538015.1 uncultured Marinosulfonomonas sp. | reverse complement strand
CCATCTTGAAATGGGTGCAGGAAACAGGTTTGGACTGGCATTACATTGCACCAGATCCGACGTAAGCGTCCGGTGTCCCCCGCCTAACGGCCTTCTTGGCGGTGCGTTAGTGTCCACCATTGATAGTGGACACTTAGGGGCACTTTATGGCGGTGAAGCAGAAGAAACGGCGTTGGCTGGATGATGAGAAGCGTTCGATCTGTTTGCAGACGTTGACACCGGGTGTTTCGGTTGCGCAGGTTGCACGCCGATATGCGCTGAATGCTAATCTGATATTCAAATGGTTGCGGGATGAACGTTATAGGTTGGAGCCGGATGCCGTCACTGAAGAAGCTGAGCCGATATTTTTGCCGGTCGAGGTTGAGGCGGCGAACAGCCCGGTTCCGGCTTTGACACGAGTTCCAGCAGGGCGGATCGAGATCGAGCTATCCAGCGGCCACCGGATTACAGCGGAAGGCAATTTTGATGTTGATGTGTTGTCGCGATTGCTGGAAGGGTTGTCATCATGATCCCGGTGCCGAGCAACACGCGGGTCTGGCTAGCTGCGGGTGTGACGGATATGCGGCGTGGTTTCAATACTCTGGCAGCACAGGCCGAGCAGGTTTTGGCAGAAGACCCATTCTCGGGCCATTTATTCGTGTTTCGCGGGCGGCGCGGCGATTTACTCAAAGTTATCCTCCTCTCGGGCATGTAAACATGCCCTGCCGGGCAACGGGTGGGATTCGCAGGGTGCCTGCCTGTTTTCCAAACGACTTGAGCATGGCCGGTTTGTGTGGCCTGCGGCTAAAGACGGCAAGATCTGCCTGACCTCGGCGCAACTGGCGATGCTGTTGGAAGGTATTGATTGGCGCATTCCAAAGCGGACATGGCGACCTTTGAAGGCGGGATAAACCAGTGCAAATATCGCGCAAAACTGACGTTTACGGATTCACATTCCGAGTACAATTCTGTATAGAATGACCATGTTGAACGCCCTTGATAACTTGCCTGAAGACCCCGCTGAACTGCGGCGTGTTACCGCGCTTTTGGCCTCAGAGGTGAAGGCACAGGCCCTGATGATCGAGAAGCTCCAGCACCCGTTGCACGGGGCTAACCGGCATCGTTTCGGGGCTAAATCCGAGGGCATGGACTAACTACAATTGTTCGTCGAGAATGAAGAGATTGCCAAAGCGGCTACCGAGGTTGTGGAAAACGCGCCTGCTGAACCTGTTGAGCCAAAGGGAAAGTCCAAGCGTAAACCGCTACCAGATCATCTGGACCGTATCGAGCAGGTTTTATGTGTTGGCAAGGATTGCCCGGAATGCGGTGGTGACCTGTCAAAGCTGGGCGAAGATGTCACCGAAGAGCTGGAGTACATCCCGGGCCGCTTTGTGGTGAACAAAATTATCCGGCCGCGCCTTCTCGGTGATTGCAAGCAATCACCTGTCAGGTAATACATGTCGTGCCGCCGCTGCGAGGTCATATCGCAAGCCCCGATGCCCTCGCGCCCGATTGAGCGGGGCAGACCCGGCCCCGGCCTACTGGCGCATGTTCTGGTCAGCAAATACGCCGATCACTTACCGCTTTACCGCCAGTCACAAATCTATGCTCGCGAGGGTGTCGATCTGGACCGCTCG
>CAZIDQ010000372.1:0-1636 GCA_964538015.1 uncultured Marinosulfonomonas sp. | reverse complement strand
GTTCATCGGGCCGGGGTGCATGATGATGGCGTCCGCTTTGGCATGGGACAGCTTGTCAGCATCCAACCCGAACCGGTGGTAATACTCGCGGGACGAGGGGATGAACCCGCCGTCCATCCGCTCCTTTTGCAGGCGCAGCATCATCACCACATCCACGTCCTTTAGCCCCTCGCGCATGTCGTCAAACACCTCGACCCCGAATTCGGCAATGCCTGCGGGCATCAACGTAGGTGGCCCGATCAATCGGATTCGGTTCTCCATTTTACCCAGCAGCATGATGTTGCTGCGCGCCACGCGACTATGGGCGATGTCGCCGCAAATGGCGATGCTTAACCGGTGCAGTCGTCCCTTGGCACGGCGGATCGTCAGGGCGTCCAGCAAGGCCTGCGTCGGGTGTTCATGGGTGCCGTCACCGGCGTTCAGAACCGCGCAATTCACCTTTTGCGCCAGCAGGTCCACAGCACCGGAATGCGGGTGGCGCACGACCAGCAGATCGGGGTGCATGGCGTTCAGGGTCAGGGCGGTATCAATCAGGGTTTCGCCCTTTTTGATGCTGCTGGCCTGCATCGCCATATTCATCACATCCGCGCCCAGCCGTTTACCGGCGATTTCAAAAGACGCCTGCGTGCGAGTGGAATTTTCAAAGAACATGTTGATTTGCGTCAGCCCGGCCAAAGCATCGGAATGTTTCACCTGACGGCGATTCAGACCAACATACTGATCCGCCAAATCCAGAATATCTGTTATTTCATGGGGCTTTAGATGCTCAATTCCAAGGAGGTGTCTCTGATCAAAACTCATGGGCTGCTGTCCTTGTTTTCCTGCTTATAGAAAAGCCGTGGGTTTGCGGCAAGGCATTTACCTTGCGGGCAATCGCGCCTACCTTGGGTCTTATGGATTCTGCAATGGAATATTACGAGGCCAAGGCCGCGCTGGAATGGCAGGTCGAACTGGGTGCGGACGAGGCGATCGGGGATGAACCGCTGAACCGTTACGAGTTGGTGAGCGAAACGCCCAAGCCAAAACCTGCGCCTGTGGCCAAAGCGGCGGCGCCGGTTGCGGTTAAACCCGTCGAGGTGGATACGGTGGCGGTGGCCAAGGCAGCAGCCGCAAGGGCGGCGGACCTGCCTGCATTACGGGATGCTCTGGCGGCATTTGATCATTGCGAATTGAAACTGGGCGCGCGCAATCTTGTGTTTTCGGATGGGAACCCGCAATCGCGGGTGATGATCATCGGCGAAGCGCCGGGTCGTGACGAGGACCGCGAGGGGCGGCCATTCGTTGGCCGTGCGGGGCAGTTGCTGGATAGAATGCTGGCGGCGATCGATCTGGATCGTGCCGGCCCTGATCCGGCATCGTCGGTCTATATCACCAATATCCTGCCGTGGCGTCCGCCGCAGAACCGCGACCCATCGCCTGAAGAAATCGCCATGCTTCGCCCGTTTGTGGAGCGGCATATTGAACTGGTCGTGCCCGATGTGATCGTGCTGATGGGGAATATCTCCTGCCTTGCAATGTTGGGTCGCAAGGGGATCACACGGATGCGCGGCAAATGGGACACGGTGATGGACCGGCCTGTTTTGCCGATGTTCCATCCGGCCTATCTGCTGCGCAGCCCCCATGCCAAACGCGAGGC
>CAZIDQ010000371.1:0-1650 GCA_964538015.1 uncultured Marinosulfonomonas sp. | reverse complement strand
TCGCGGCCCGAAATCAACGGCCTATAGCGTTTCGCCTTTATTTTGAATCATGCCTTACCCGTGAACGCTATTGCTGCGCAATCGCTGCCTCACAGGTAAGGCCTGATATGGTAACTCAACAAAAAGTCGAAACACTTTAATGCTTAAGCCGTTTCGGATCGAAATTGCGGATCAATGGCCCCAACTCCGGTTCGCTGATCATCATGGCGGCCTTTTTCAGGCTAAACCATTTGCGCTTGCGCTGGCCTGCCTCGGGGTATTCTTTCAGAACCCGCTTTACCTTGAACGGGAACACAGCAACGATGATCGGCAGGTTGTCCCCCTTGGGCAGGTTCTTGGAATAAGAATAGATGCCAAGGCAGATGTCGGATGGCTTGCCCTCGACACCGGCTTCCTCGAACGCTTCGGTCGCGGCGGCACCGGCGGGGGTTTCGCCGTCCATCGGCCAGCCCTTGGGGATGATCCAGCGCCCAGTGCCACGGCTGGTCACCAGCAACACCTGCACCTTGCCATCATGAATACGATAACACAGCGCCCCGAACTGGGTGCGCACGTCATGCTTATGTGACACATCGAGCCGCTGTGGCTTGTGTTTTACCTTGACTACAGTCACGTCTTTTTGCCGCCGTTTAATACCTGTTTACCCGCGTTATTAGCGTGTTTTTCTTTGCTAATGATTAAAATAGGCAAGTTTTAGACAATTTGGAAGCACTAGCAGGTGTTTTCACCATATTTTGTGGTAAATTGCGCATATTTGACGATTTGTTGCGCGGTTTCCCCCTAAGGCTGTGGCGTTTCGCCCATCAACACCTTGGAAAACCACGCGCTGTCGATGTTGCCACCGCTCAGGATCACACCAACCTTCTTGCCTTGCATCCGGTCCTTTTCCTGTATCAGACCGGCCAGCGGGGCAGCACCCGCGCCTTCGGCCAGATTGTGGATACCGGTGTAATAGGCGCGGATGGCGGCGGCCACTTCGTCATCGGAAACGGTGATGATCCGGTCGGTGCCATTGGCGTAAATATCATAAGCACTTTGCACCGGCACACGCACGGCCATGCCATCGGCAAAGGTGACGGCGGAATTGGTTTCGACCATCCGTCCGGCCTCGACCGACAGTTTCGCGGTCTGCGCGTTTTCCGACACCACACCGACGATTTTCGTCTCCAACCCCAGCGCATCGCGGGCGGTGATGGTGCCGCAGATGCCCGAGCCACAACCGATCGGCACATAGACCGTGTCCAGATCAGGGTGGGCGGAGAACAGTTCAAACCCATAGGTCGCCACCCCGCGCAGCAATTCGGGATGGAACGGGGGCACCACGAACAGCCCCTCGGCCTCGGCCACGCGCATGGCTTCGGCTTTGGCTTCGTCAAAGTCATCGCCGAATTCCACCAGTTCCGCGCCATAGGCCTGCATGGCGGCGTTCTTTTCCACCGAATTGCCGCGCGGGACATAGATTTTGGCGACCAGACCGGCGGCAGTTGCTGCGCGGGCCTGTGATTGGCCGTGGTTGCCACGGGTGGCGGTGATGATGCCGCGGGCATCGGGGTGGGTGCGTTGCAGCCAGTCGATGAAGGTAATGCCGCCGCGCACCTTGAAGGCACCGGTGGGGGCGTGGTTTTCGTGTTTGACGATGACATGGGCGCC
>CAZIDQ010000370.1:0-1657 GCA_964538015.1 uncultured Marinosulfonomonas sp. | reverse complement strand
GCCATCATCGCCAGTTTGGTATCGGGCACCGCAAACACTCCTGTTTGCTGACCGTCCCGCAGGATGCCTTCCAGCACATCTTCGTATCGTTTGCGCAAGCCTTCAATCGCCGCAAAATTCTCATCCGACAGGTTGCGCAATTCCATATAGGCAATGAACACCGCATCCGGCCGCTCCAGATGGAACCCGATGTGGAACCGTACAAAGGCCTCAAGCTGCTCCAGCGGCCCCCTGCCCTTGTCCCGCGCATCCCACGCCACCAGCAAATCCTGCATATGCCCCTGCATCAGATCAAACAGCAGACTTTGCTTGTCCGGCGTGTATAGATACAGCGCGCCGGCCTGCACTCCGACTTCGGCAGCGATCTGGCGCATGGAAACGGCGGCAAATCCGTGACGCGCAAACAGCTTTGATGCCGCTTGCCGCACCTTGGGGCCGGTGATCTGGGAATGGGAACCTGTTTTACGTGCCATAGGCGATGTTTATCTGAACATGCGTTCATTTCAAAGCCCTGCTTGTGTCCCCCCCGCCGAACGCCCTATTATCGGTCAAACATTTCGGGAATCCCCTATGCTGCGTCTTTCACTTGCATTTACCTTTGTCGCCCTGCTGGGGGCGTGCAGTGATTTCCCGCAACTGGATGATGCGGTTTCCCCCGCGGCCAAAAACGCACCCTACCCGTCGCTTATCCCGATGGATCAGGCGCTGGCCAATGCGCAGGACGTGCAGATCACCGACGAAACCGTCAGCACCCTGAATGGCCGGATGAATGGTCTCAAGCGCCGTGCCACCCGTGCTAAACGTCCGGTGATCGACACTGAAACCCGCACCCGCTTGCAAGACGCCATCAAACGCCACCAATAAGGCCACCTGTCGCGTTGCACCACACCGCATTTGCCGCTACAGAATTCACCAACACAAATTCAGCCGGAGACCAGCAACATGACCGAACCTTTACGCCTTGGAATTGCAGGTCTGGGCACCGTTGGCGCAGGTGTGGTAAAAATCGTGCGCCAAAAGGCCAACCTGCTGGCCACCCGCACCGGCCGCCCTGTGGTGATCACCGCCGTTTCCGCCCGCACCCGCGATAAGGATCGTGGCGTGAACCTGTCGCAATACGCGTGGGAGGATGACCCCGTCGCACTGGCAAAACGCGATGACGTCGATGTTTTCGTTGAACTGATGGGCGGCGCTGACGGCCCGGCCAAGGACGCAACCCAAGCCGCCATTGCCGCAGGCAAGGATGTGGTCACCGCCAACAAGGCGATGCTGGCAATCCACGGTCAGGAACTGGCCGAAGCTGCCGAGGCCGCAGGCCGCGTGATCCGTTTTGAAGCCGCCGTTGCCGGTGGTATTCCGGTGATCAAGGCGCTGACCGAAGGTCTGGCCGGCAATCAGGTGGAACGGGTGATGGGTGTGATGAACGGCACCTGCAACTATATCCTGACCCGCATGGAGAACGCCGGACTGCCCTATGACGAGGTGTTTGAGGAGGCCAATCAACTGGGCTACCTCGAGGCCGATCCGACACTGGATGTCGGCGGCATTGATGCGGCGCACAAACTGGCGCTGCTGGCCTCGGTGGCTTATGGCACCAAAGTCGCCTTTGACGCGGTGGAAATCGAAGGAATCGAACGCATCACCATCGAGGACATCG
>CAZIDQ010000369.1:0-1666 GCA_964538015.1 uncultured Marinosulfonomonas sp. | reverse complement strand
CACCGATCCAGTCTTCCAACCCCTTGATCTGCTGCGTCACCGCCCCCGCCGTCACACCCAACTCCTCGGCCGCCCTTGCGAAACCACCCAGCCGCGCCGCCGCCTCGAACGCACGAAGTGCTGTTAGTGGTGGGCCTTTAGGACGGGGTGGGGAAACGGACATGAGATTAGCCTCAGTTTTTCTACCCCTAGGATACACGAAAACTCATTTGCGCCAAGGCCGCATTGCCGGTTAGCTGGCCCCAACCAAGATAAGGAACCACATCATGCCCCACCTGACCTCGCGCCGCTGGGTGCCTGCCAGCACTGAAGCCTATATTCAGGACATCGCCAGCCGCACCGCCCGCGCCGACAGCCAAACCACGGCGGCAGAGCTGGACAACCTGATCGCCGAAAACCGCCGGATACACGAACGCGACTGCTTTAACCTGAACCCCGCCACCAACGTCATGAACCCGCGTGCCGAGGCCGCGCTTGCCTCGGGACTTGGCACCCGTCCTTCGCTTGGCTACCCCGGTGACAAATACGAAATGGGACTGGAAGCAATGGAGCAGATCGAGGTGATCGCCGCCGAGCTGTCCGCCGAAATCTTCAATGCCGACTATGCCGAAATCCGCGTGCCATCCGGTGCCATCGCCAACCTCTATGCCTTTATGGCGCTGACCAAAGCGGGGGACCACATCATCACCCCGCCCGCCAGCATCGGCGGACACGTCACCCACCACGCTGACGGTTGCGCAGGGCTATACGGGCTGACCAGCCACATGGCGCCAGTCAATGCCGATGGCTATACCATTGATCTGGAGGGCTTGCGCGCCTTGGCATTGCAGGTGAAACCCCGCCTGATCACCATCGGCGGATCACTCAACCTGTTCCCGCACCCCGTCGCCGAAATCCGCGCCATTGCCGATGAAGTCGGCGCCCATGTCCTGTTTGACGCTGCCCACCAATGCGGCATCATCGCCGGTGGCACATGGGACAACCCGCTGTCGCAAGGCGCGCACCTGATGACCATGAGCACCTACAAAAGCCTTGGTGGTCCGCCCTCGGGCCTGATCGTTAGCAATGACGCGGATATTGCCGAGCGTCTGGACAAGATCGCCTTCCCCGGCATGACCGCCAATTTCGACGCCGCCAAATCCGCCGCCTTGGCCCTGACCATGCTGGACTGGCGCGAGTATGGTGCAGATTACGCCGCCAAAATGGTCTCGACCGCCCGTGCCTTGGCCAGTGCCCTCGCAAACGAAGGCCTGCCCGTTTTCGCTGCCGATCAGGGTTTCACCCAATCGCACCAGTTCGCCATCCTTGCGGCAGATTTCGGTGGTGGTCAAACGGCGTCAAAAACCCTGCGCCGTGCCGGTTTTCTGGCCTGCGGTATCGGCCTGCCTGCTGATCCGGTTGACGACGACATGAACGGTTTGCGCATCGGCACGCCGGAACTGGTCCGCTGGGGTTTCACCGAGGACGACACCCCCCGCATGGCCAACCTGATCGCCAAGGCCCTGCGCTGCGCTGATCCCGAAGCACTGGCCGGCGAAGTCGCCGAATGGCGTCGCAGCTTCAACCGGCTTCACTACATCCGCCAATAGCCCCATCTTTGTTCCACAAATATCCCCGCCGGAGGCATAAAATCTCTTATTCCCCGTGCCCGCCGCAATAGCCGTTG
>CAZIDQ010000368.1:0-1675 GCA_964538015.1 uncultured Marinosulfonomonas sp. | reverse complement strand
GGTATTTGGGAAAAGAAGAAGCTTAAAGTCCCGCCGCTTTGCGCAGCATGTTCAGGGCGACAAGGATCAGGAAGGCCGCAAAGACGCGTTTTAGCGGTTTGGGGTCCATTTTGTGGGCCAGCTTCACACCATAAGGGGCGGTGATCAGGGTCATGGATATGGTCAGTACAAAGGCGGGCAGGTTGACCGCACCGATGGTATAGGGCGGTTTGGTGCTGACGGGGATGTCGAGCATTAAAAAGCCGATCACCGAGGGGACCGCGATCAACACGCCCAGACCGGCCGCCGTGGCGACGGCGCGGTGAATCGGGGTGTTATAGAGGTTCATCAACGGCACCCCGAACGAACCGCCGCCGATGCCCATCAGCACCGACATGAAGCCGAGGATCGGCGACAGGATGGCACGCCGTATGCCAGTTGGCATGGCATCGCCCAGACGCCAGTGGTTGCGGCCAAAGGCAAGATAAAGCCCGATGGTGAAGCCCAACACGCCAAAGATGCCTTGCAACACGACCGAACGCAGCGCGGCGGCGATCAACACGCCCAAAGCCGCGCCAACCACGATACCGGGGGCAAAGCCGCGCAGGATGTCCCAATCCACCGCGCCCTTTTTGTTGTGGCTAGAGACCGAGCGCAGCGAGGTGACGATGATAGTGGCCAGCGATGTGGCAAGGCAGATTTGCATCAACTGGTCACTGCCATAGCCAAGCGACGAAAAGATATAGAAATAGGCTGGCACAAGGATAATTCCGCCGCCAACCCCCAGCAATCCGGCCATCACGCCCGCAAAAGCGCCTGTCGCCAGCAGCAGGGCGACCATCGGCAACAGGGTGTTCATTTCCGGCATATCAGGCGCTCTCGGTTATTTCGGGGCGATCCTGCACATGTTGCAGGGCGGCGTCCAGCACTTCCAGTCCCGCGCCTTCGCGGTGTGCGCCTTCGGACAAGGTACGCCGCCAGCCGCGTGCGCCGGGGCGGCCTGCGAACAGGCCCAGCATGTGGCGGGTGATCTGGTTCAAACGGCCCCCGTTAGCCAGATGGCGGGCGATATAGGGGCGCATTTCCTCAACCACTTCAAAGGTGGTTTTGCGCCCTGCCTCGCCGAAGATCTCCTGATCCGCGCCCAGCAAGACCGCGTCCGGTGTATGATAAGCTGCGCGGCCGATCATTACCCCGTCCAGCCCCGCGTCCAAAAACCCGCGTGCCTGATCCAGCGTGGTGATACCGCCATTGACCGAAATATGCAGATCGGGGAATTCGCGCTTCATTTGCAGCACCAGATCGTAATCCAGCGGCGGCACATCGCGGTTTTCCTTGGGGCTGAGGCCTTGCAACCACGCCTTGCGGGCGTGGATAGTGAACCGTGTGACGCCAGCGGTGCGGACGGTTTCAAGGAAGGCGGGCAGGATGTCCTGCGGCTCTTGCTTATCCACACCAATCCGGCATTTCACGGTGATTTCAACGTCCGAGGCCGCGATCATTTCGGCGCAACAGTCGGCCACCAGCGCGGGGTTTTCCATCAGCACCGCGCCAAAACTGCCCGATTGCACCCGATCCGAAGGGCAGCCGACGTTCAGGTTTACTTCGTCATAGCCCTCGTCACAACAAATGCGGGTGGCAGCGGCCAGTTCCACCGGATCGGATCCGCCCAGTTGC
The DNA here is from genome assembly GCA_964538015.1 of uncultured Marinosulfonomonas sp. Lineage (GTDB taxonomy): Bacteria > Pseudomonadota > Alphaproteobacteria > Rhodobacterales > Rhodobacteraceae > Profundibacter. The sequence goes on along the minus strand of CAZIDQ010000368.1, from coordinate 19 downwards.
ACGGCGACAGGGTGTTCCG
>CAZIDQ010000367.1:0-1690 GCA_964538015.1 uncultured Marinosulfonomonas sp. | reverse complement strand
TTTTATGGCCCGTTATGACCGCAAGGCGCGGTTTTCCTTTGTTACAGCGCAGTCGGAAAAGGGCAGGGCGCTCTATCGTCGTTACGGGCTGGATCCGGACCTGATGGAAACCAATATCGTTATTGTTGACGGCGTTGCGCATGTAAAAATGGCGGCCTTTGCGGTGGCGGTTTCGGCCATCGGCTGGCCTTGGCGGATGTTTGCGGTGCTTGGGTATATTCCTCGGCCGCTGTCTGACTGGCTCTATGACCGGATCGCGCGCAACCGCTATCTGTTCGGGCGACGCAAATGTGTGCTGCCAAGCGAGGAATTGCGGGGCCGGATTGTCGACTGAGACTGTTCTGATCATCGGCGGGTATGGCGTGTTTGGCGGCAAGCTGGCGCAGGCATTGGCGCGGGATGTGTCGCTGGATGTGGTGGTCGCGGGGCGGAATTTGTCGCGGGCACAGGCGTTTTGCGCCCAGCACGGCGGGCGGGCATTGGTGCTGGACACGGGATCACCCAATTTGGCGGTGGATATCGCCGCGCAGTCCCCTTTTCTGGTGGTCGATGCGGCAGGGCCGTTTCAGGGATACGGGGGTGATCCGTATCGTGTGGCGCGGGCGGCGATTGCCTGTGGTGCGCATTATCTGGACCTGTCGGATGATGCAGATTTCACAGCAGGGATCGCGGCGCTGGACGGGGCGGCACAGGCGGCAGACGTGACGGTTCTTTCGGGCGTGTCCAGCGTTCCGGCGATGTCATCAGCGGCGGTGGTGGCCTTGACTGACGGGATGGATGATATCCACCTGATCGAAAGCGTGATCCTGCCTGGCAACCGCGCCCCGCGCGGCATGTCGGTGATGCGCGCAATTCTGGCGCAGGTCGGCAGACCGATGCGCGTCTGGCGTGGCGGGGCCTATGAAACACCGCTTGGCTGGTCCGAAGGGCGGGGCGAGGCGTTGGAAATTGACGGTATCAAACCTGTGCGCCGCCGCCGCTCCAGCTTGATTGGCGCGCCTGATCTGGCACTGTTCCCTGAATTTTTCAACGCGCGTTCGGTCGAGTTTCGGGCGGGGCTGGATCTGTGGGTGATGCATTGGGGGCTGGCTGCGGTCGGCTGGCTGGTGCGGTTGCGTCTGATGCGATCCGCCGAACCTTTGGCCGGCATGCTGAAATGGGTGGCGGACCGGTTAGAGCCATTCGGATCGGACCGCGGCGGCATGCGTGTACGGGTTGTTGGCCGCTTGAATGACGGGCGTGCGGTACAGCGCGACTGGGCGCTGATTGCCGAAGCGGGCGACGGCCCGCACATCCCGGCGGTGGCGGCGCGGGTGATATGCAAGCGGCTACTGACAGGCAAGGCCAAAGCGGGCGCGCGGGCCTGTCTGGCGGATTTTTCGCTGGGCGAAGTGGAGGCTGAAATGGCGGATTTGCAGGTGGCGTTCGGGCAATCTGAAACGCCGATGGAGCCGCTGTTTCGGCAGGTATTAGGTAAGCGGTTCAACGCCTTGCCGCCCGAGGTTCAGGCATTGCATGAGGCGCTGCATATCCTGCGCTGGCACGGGCAAGCACGGATCGCGCGCGGGACTGGGTTTCTGTCGCGGCTAGTCTGCCGGATTGTCGGATTTCCACCTGCGGGGGACGATGTGCCGGTGACGGTGACCATGCATCGCAAAGGGGCTGCAGAACACTGGCTGCGGGATTTTGG
>CAZIDQ010000366.1:0-1721 GCA_964538015.1 uncultured Marinosulfonomonas sp. | reverse complement strand
GTAACCTCGACCAGTTCGTCGTTGTCGATATAGGCAATCGCCTCTTCCAGCGACAGGGTGATCGGGGTGGTCAGGCGAACAGCTTCGTCCGTACCCGAGGCCCGCACGTTGGACAGTTTCTTGCCTTTCAGCGGGTTCACTTCCAGATCGTTTTCACGGCTGTGCTGGCCAATGACCATGCCGGTGTAAACCTGTTCCTGCGCGCCGATAAACATGCGACCGCGATCCTCGAGGTTAAACAGCGCGTAAGCCACCGAAATCCCGTTTTCCATCGAGATCAGAACACCGGCCCGACGGCCCGGGATCGATCCCTTATGCGGCGCCCATTCGTGGAACACACGGTTCAGCACACCGGTGCCGCGCGTGTCGGTCATGAATTCGCCGTGATAGCCGATCAACCCGCGCGATGGCACATGCGCGATGATGCGGGTTTTGCCAACACCGGCGGGTTTCATTTCTACCAGCGCACCTTTGCGCGGGCCGGTCAGTTTTTCGATTACTGCGCCGGAATATTCATCGTCCACATCAATGGTGACTTCTTCAACCGGCTCGCAACGCTGCCCGTCGACTTCCTGAAACAGAACCTGCGGGCGGGAAATCGATAGCTCGAACCCCTCGCGGCGCATGTTTTCGATCAAAACACCCATCTGCAATTCACCACGGCCAGCAACCTCGAACGCGTCGCCGCCGGGTGTGTCAGTGACACGGATGGCAACGTTGGTTTCGGCCTCTTTCATCAGGCGGTCACGAATGACGCGGCTTTGCACCTTTTTGCCGTCACGGCCGGCCAGCGGGCTGTCGTTGATGCCAAAGGTCACAGAGATGGTGGGCGGATCAATCGGCTGGGCGGGAATGGCGGTGTCGACTTCCAGCGCACATAATGTGTCGGCCACGGTGGCCGTTGCCAAACCGGCGATGGAAACGATGTCGCCTGCTTCGGCCAGATCAATCGGTTTTTGATCCAGCCCGCGGAAGGCCAGAATTTTGGTGACGCGGAATTGTTCGATCTTTTCACCATCCCGCGCCAGCGCTTTGATGGTTTCGCCAACCTTCAACGTGCCGCTTTCAACGCGACCGGTCAAAAGGCGGCCGATGAACGGATCTGCGCCCAATGTGGTGGCCAGCATCGAGAACGGCTCGTTGCGACGGGCGATCTGTGCGGGGGCGGGGACGTGCTCGACAATCAGGTCAAACAGCGCATCCAGATTCTCGCGTGTTCCGTCCAGTTCCATATCGGCCCAGCCCGAGCGGCCCGAAGCATACATGGCGGGGAAATCCAGCTGTTCGTCCGTGGCGCCCAGATTGGCGATCAGGTCGAACACTTCGTCCAGTGCGCGGTCGGGTTCGGCATCGGGTTTGTCCACCTTGTTCAAAACCACAATCGGGCGCAGGCCCAGTGCCAGCGCTTTGGATGTTACGAATTTGGTCTGGGGCATCGGCCCTTCGGCGGCGTCCACCAGCAGCACAACACCGTCTACCATCGACAGGATGCGTTCCACTTCGCCACCGAAATCGGCGTGGCCGGGGGTGTCGACGATATTAATGCGGATGCCATTCCATTCCACCGAGGTGGCCTTGGCAAGGATGGTGATGCCGCGCTCGCGTTCCAGATCGTTGCTGTCCATAGCGCGTTCAACGGTGGTTTCGTTTTCACGATAGATACCGGACTGCTTCAGCATTTCATCCACCAGCGTGGTTTTGCCGTGGTCAACGTGAGCGAT
>CAZIDQ010000365.1:0-1744 GCA_964538015.1 uncultured Marinosulfonomonas sp. | reverse complement strand
AGTATCTGGCCGAGATCATCGAGGAAACCGCCCATGTCGCCTATGTCCGCGACACGTTGATGGCAGCGCATGGCAAAACCGAAGCCGACCTGCCGAAATATGCAACGCAAAAAGATGCAGAGGCGGATCTGGCGGGAAAATAACCCAGCACCTACTGCCCCAACCGCAAACACGCGCGCGCGTGTTTAGGACCATCCCCCAGTACCGTGACGGTACCGAATGGCGCACCTCGCGTTGCGCAATAGTAATTGCGCAGCGTTGGCATTTCACCGCCACCTTTTGCATAGGCCACAATGTCCGCACCCCGCACGGTGTATTCACCCGTAACCAGCGGATTGGTTAGATACCCCTCGATCAGGGTGCGGGTGATGGTTGGTGAAAACAGCCCCTTTTGCACACGCTGAATTTTGCTATCCAGCGTCATATAGACCCGCAGCGTTTCAAACGGACGGGCGTGTTTCAGAGTCACATTGCCAAGGCGAACGTCGCCCACCTGTCTGCGGGCTGGTCGGTAATCGCCCTGAACCAGCATAAAATCCTGCGGCGCAATCTTGCGGATTCGGGTTACATCCAGCCCCTTTTGCGCCCACAGTCCGCTAACCAACAGCCACTCGCCATCGGCAAAGCTCTCTGCCCCCATCACAGGCACCCCCAGCACTTTGCCATTTTTGACAGGCCCAATCAGGGCCGGCGCATCGGAAATTCGCACCGCACGGAAATTTTTCCCTTTGGCCACAACTTCAAGCGCGACGGTATCACCGGGGCGCAACCTGTTGGCTGGAAACGACCCGATTGGTGAATTGACCTGCGCGTTCGCACTATAAGTCACACAAATGCCATTCACATAGATACTGCCCAGTTTCGTCACTGTTCCGAACACCCCGACAGGGTTTGCACCGGTGCCCTGAATGCCGCCTTCAGTTTCTTCGCTGTCGCTAAAAAGCGGGGTTGCGATGCACAGTAACAATATAACAAACAGGCGTTTCATTCCGGTTTTCCCTTGGTATTGACATAGGCGCCAAAGGCAATCCGACCCGTCGCGTCTTTGGCACCTGCATCAGCCTTTTGCAACGCATCAGCCGCATCGGCAAATTCCTCAAGTGCCTTTTGCCCCAGCTTCGCGGCTAGTGTGTTCAACGTTTCAATAGACGCAGGTGACAGTTTATTGAAATGCGCCGCGCGTTCATATTTTGGGGGATCACCGGCCAGATTGCCGGTTGCTGTTGCCAGATGTGCGGTCAGGTTTTTGGCGTAAGTCTCGTATATCTCGGCCGATCCGGCCGGTGGAATAAGGGCATCGGCATTCAGGGTTAGTTCATCCTCGCCACTGACCACGCCCAGACGGCGCATTTCTTCCAGCACAGTTCCGGGGGCCATATCCACACGGGCGGATTTCACCAGTGCTTCGAATTCCTTGCGGGTCAGCTTGCGTTGAACCAGACGCCGCCATTCGCTCATCACCAATGCAACGGGGTTCTGCGCAGTCTGGATTCGCACCGGCGGTCCTTGACGCAGACGTTTGACATCCTTGCGATGCACCCCCGTCAGCAGGCTGATCCGGCTATCGGTCACATCCGCGCCTTCGGTTTGCAACACTGCATTCACCAGCGCCTGTTTCAAATGATCCTGCGCCGCGCGCAAGGTAACGCCGTGATAGATCATCCCCTCTGCCAACACAGGCAGAAGGCTGGCCAAGGCCGCCTGATACAGATCTGATCTGTCGTCGCTCATCGCACCTTCTTTC
>CAZIDQ010000364.1:0-1756 GCA_964538015.1 uncultured Marinosulfonomonas sp. | reverse complement strand
GCGTGCTGACCCCGCTGTCCGCACCGGGCCTGTTTGCGGTTGTCGACCGCATCGGAGAAACCCCCAACCTGGAGGAATACCACCTAAAAACACCCCTAACGATTACCCAATAAAACCAACAGCGCGAACATAATAAAAACAGCGCGAACACAACTGGAGAGGGACCCATGTCCAATTCATCAATCGGGACGCCAGAACAGCTGCGCGATCCAAACTACACGCCCCCGCTTACGCAAGCCGTGCCGCTGGGAATTCAACACGTCATGGCCATGTTTGCCAGCAACGTCACCCCTGCCATCATCGTTGCAGGGGCTGCCGGTTTTGGCTTTGGTTCGCCCAATGCCGATATTCCGACGATCAACTATATGATCCAGATGTCGATCCTGTTCGCAGGCATCGCCACCCTGATCCAGACCATCGGCATGGGCCCGATCGGCGGGCGCCTGCCCATCGTTCAGGGCACCAGCTTTGCCTTTCTGCCAGTGATGATTCCGGCGGTTATGATTGACGGTCACGGGGCCGGTGTCGGGGCCATGTCCGGCCTTGCCACAGGCGTTGTGATTGGCGGGCTGTTCCATTTCTGCCTTGGCTTTTTCATCGGTAAAATCCGCTTTGCCCTGCCACCACTGGTCACCGGCCTGATCGTGCTGATGATCGGCCTGCTGCTGATCAAGGTGGGCATCCAGTATGCTGCCGGCGGCGCTGGCGCATTCAACATGTCCAAACCCACATGGGGTAGCGGCGCCAACTGGACGATGGCCTTTACCGTGATCATCGTCACCCTTGGCGTCAAATTCTTCTTCAAGGGGTTTATGTCGGCCGCCGCCGTTCTGATCGGCCTGATTGCCGGATATCTGGTGGCACATTTCGGCTTTGGCGCAGTGGATTTCTCCAAGGTCGGTTTTGCCGCCAACATTGGCATGCCCACCCCGTTCAAATTCGGCTGGAGTATCAATTGGGCCATTGTCATCGGCATGTGCCTGATGGCCTTTGTCTCGGCGGTTGAGACCGTTGGCGATGTATCCGGTATCACCAAAGGTGGCGCCGGTCGCGAAGCCACAAACGAGGAAATCACCGGCGCCACCTTTGCCGATGGCCTTGGCACAGCGCTCGCCGGTATCTTCGGCGCGCTACCCAATACGTCGTTCTCGCAGAACGTCGGCCTTGTCGCCATGACCGGCATCATGAGCCGCCACGTCGTCACCATCGGCGCGATCTTCCTTGTGCTCTGTGGCCTCAGCCCGAAAATCGCAGCCTACGTCAACACCATCCCCTATCCGGTTCTGGGTGGCGGTGTGATTGTGATGTTCGGCATGGTTGCCGCCGCTGGCATCAACATGCTGTCGGATGTTGACTGGAACAAACGCAACATGATCATCTTTGCCGTTTCCCTAACCTTCGGCATGGGCTTGCAACAGGTCCCAGATGCCATGCGTTTCCTTGGCGATTCAGGCGCAGGTAAAACCGTCAGCATGCTGCTGGGCACCGGCCTGCTGCCGGCTGCAATCATCGCCATCGTGCTAAACCTGATCTTGCCGCACGAAGGTCTCGAGGACTAATCCAGCCCTGAAAATACCAAAGCCCCCGACCATCAATCGGGGGCTTTTCTTTTGCCTTCTTCTTTTCACAAATACCTTCGGGGGGAATTGCCGCAGGCAAGGGGGGCCGACAGCCCCCGTCCCCGAGCGTCAGCAAGATATCAAGCGTTGCGTAGCAACTCCGCTAGAGCAAATCCGGTCAAATTGAATTCACCCGA
>CAZIDQ010000363.1:0-1794 GCA_964538015.1 uncultured Marinosulfonomonas sp. | reverse complement strand
CGGCACTGCTTTGCAGGGTTTCGCCATAGTATTCCTTGACGGATTCGTGGGTCATGGGCTGCAGCTCCTTTGATCGAAATTCAAAAACAGCTAACCAGAGGATATAGCGGGCGCAACCGTGCTGTGCCTTGCTCACGCAAACTTGTGCCTTTGTTAAACCGCTTCGCGCCAGAACCCGCGGGTCAGCAGCACGAACACGGTCAGCATTTCCAGCCGCCCGACATACATGCCGAAAAACAACACCCATTTGGCGGAATCCGGCAGGCTGGCGAAATTACCGGCTGGCCCGATGATGTTGCCCACCCCGGGGCCAACATTGGCAACAGATGTCAGCGCACCACTGATCGCAGTGGAAAAATCCAGCCCGATCAGATTTAGCAGAATTGCCAGAACCCCCACGGTGAAAATGTAAAACACAAAGAACGACATCACCCCGTCCAGCACATTGTCCTCGACGGTTTTTCCTTCGTATTTCAGCAGAAAAACGCCATGTGGATACCGGATACGGCTGATCTGCACCTTCAGGCTGCGGGCCAGGAGGATCCAGCGCATCATTTTAGCCCCCCCCGATGTCGACCCTGTGCACCCCCCCGAGGCCGTTAACAAAAAGAAAGCAACGGCGGCCATCCCGCCCCATGTGGTATAATCGGTGGTGGCATATCCCGTTGTCGTCACCGCCGATACCACATTAAAGGCCACCAGGCGCAACGCATCCATCACATCGAACCCGCGAAAGGCCGCCAGCCAAAACGTCAGCAACAACGTCGACCCCGCTACAACGGCCAGATAGACCCGCACTTGTTCACTTCGAAAATCACGTTTGCGCGCGGCACGGATATACCAGGCAAACGGGACACCGGCGCAGGCCATAAAAAAGGTAGCTGACCATTGCAAAAACGAGCTGTCGAAATGGCCAAACGAGGAATCATAATTGGAAAACCCGCCAGACGACAGGGTTGTCAGCCCGTGTACCAGCGCATCGAAAAAGTTCATCCCGCCGATTGAATAGACGATCATGCAGGCTACGGTCAGCAGCAAATAGGCCCAGAATGTCGCGGCAGCAAACAGGGTCGAGCTTTTCAATTCTTTCTCACCCTGATCCGAGCTTTCAGTGCGAAATAACTGCATCCCGCCCACTTTCAACATCGGCAACAACGCCATGCCGGTCACAATAAATCCAACCCCGCCAAGCCATTGTAGAATGCCCCTCCACAGAAGAATGTCGTGCGAGGTGGTGTCCAGACCGCTCATGATGGTGGACCCTGTGGTCGTGACAGCGGACATGGATTCGAAAAATGCGTCTGTAAAGGACAGATGCCACATATAAAGCGGCAACATGCCAAAAGATGCGGCGGTCAACCACACTGTTGCTGTCAGCAAAAACGTATCCTGCGTGCGTAAATCGGGGAAATCGCTATGCGAGGCCAGCGCTAATAGCGCCCCCAGCGTAAAGGACAATAACGAAGCAAGCAGAAAAACCCCTGATGCATTACCAAAGGCAATCGCCACGATCGCCATTAGGGCCGCGCCGAAAATCAGGATCAACCCGTTGATGAATACTATAAGACGCAACTGCCACGCTCTCTGGTTCTTTGATTTTGCCATATTGCGCCCGGTCGGCGTCAGGTCAACGCATGATATCACTTTCGCGGCCATGCGTTCCTTGATGGCTACATTGTCGTATTTACCCCGCCACCATCCAGCAGAATGTTCTGCCCAACGATAAATCCGGCCTTATTCGAACACAAAAACGCACAAGCCGCGCCAAATTCTTCTGCGGTGCCATAGCGCCCC
>CAZIDQ010000362.1:0-1801 GCA_964538015.1 uncultured Marinosulfonomonas sp. | reverse complement strand
CCGCCCGCAAGACAACGCGGCGCAGAACCCGCCGGACCAAGCGCAAATTCAACCCGATTGTAGGCTTCTTTCTGGGCATATTCGGCTGGATCCTAAGGATGATGTGGCGGATTGGCTGGCGTGTTGCGGCTGTGGTCGGTGTGGTGGTTGGCGCGGGGGTGATGTATTATCACTCTACGTTGCCCCCTGTTGAACAACTGGTCGACGGACGCGTGCGCGGGTCCGTCATTCTGCTGGACCGCGACAACCACCGCTTTGCCTCGCGCGGCGATTTGTTTGGCGGGATTGTTACGGCAACCACGGTTTCTCCGCATCTGAAAAATGCAGTCGTTGCAACCGAAGATAAACGCTTTTATGGCCACTTTGGTCTAAGCCCGCGTGGCGTGGCCAGCGCCATCCGGATTAATCTGGCCGCCGGTCGCGGGCCGCTGTCAGGCAACGGCGGATCAACCCTGACCCAGCAAACCGCGAAACTGCTGTGTCTTGGCAGGCCTTATGATCCTAAAGCCTGGGATTCAGAAAAGGCTTATGAGGATGACTGTCGTCAAGGATCGCTCTGGCGCAAGATCAAGGAAGCGGTTTATGCGCTGGCGCTTGAGACCAAGTATTCCAAGGACGACATCCTGACAATTTACCTGAATCGTGTGTTTCTGGGGGCCGGTGCCCGCGGGTTCGAGGCCGCAAGCCAGCGGTACTTTGGCAAATCCGCCAGCGATGTAACCCCTTCCGAGGCGGCGATGCTGGCCGGTCTGCTAAAAGCCCCGACGCGTTATGCTCCGACGAACAACCTTAAACGGTCGCAGGATCGGGCGTTGACGGTTTTGAAACTGATGGAGGAGCAAGGATATCTGACGTCAGCACAGGCCGCACAGGCGCGGGAAAACCCCGCTGCGTTGTCCCAATCCGCCCAAGCCCGAGCCGGTGGCTATTTCGCCGACTGGGTGATGAGCAGCGGGCCATCGTTTTTCACCAAAGACACCACCGAGGATGTGATCATCCGCACCACGTTAGATCCGCGCATCCAGCGCGCGGCCGAGGATGCGCTGGCCTATATTTTTGAAAACAAAGTCAGCGCCGGATCGAAAGCGCAGGCGGCGATCATTGTGATGTCTGCCGACGGGGCGGTGCGGGCAATGGTCGGCGGCCGCCAGACCAAGGTTTCCGGTGCATTCAACCGCGCGACGCAAGCGTTGCGCCAAACGGGATCAACTTTCAAACCGTTTGTTTATGCCGCTGCACTTGATCTGGGATACAGCCCGAATGACTATGTGATGGACGGCCCGCTGACCATCAACATCCCGGGTTCGGGCCCGTGGACGCCGCAAAACTATGGTCACAAATACTATGGCCGCGTAACCCTGACCGAAGCCTTGATGCGGTCGCTGAACACCGCCACCGTGCGGGTTTCCGAAAGCGTGGGGCGCGATGCCGTGCGGGCCGTCGCCACCGGATTCGGCATCCGCGAGGATCTGGCGGCGGGTCCGGCGCTGGCACTGGGGGCCTCGGAATCTACCCTGATTGAAATGACAGGTGCCTATGCGGGTATCCTGAACGGCGGGCGCAGCGTTACCCCTTATGGGCTGGTTGAATTGCGCCTTCAGGGTGATTCCGAACCTGTAATGAAGCAGGAAGGCGGCAAGGGCGAGCGGGTGATCAGCAAACAAGCCGCAGGCAAACTGATCTATATGATGAGCCGCGTGGTCGAGCAAGGCACCGGGCGGCGCGCGCGAATTGACGGCTGGCAGCTGGCAGGCAAAACCGGCACCACCCAAAAGGCGCGCGATGCGTGGTTCATCGGCTT
>CAZIDQ010000361.1:0-1817 GCA_964538015.1 uncultured Marinosulfonomonas sp. | reverse complement strand
AAACACCCTTACCCATTAACACCTGCCTTTTATATGTTGCGAAGGCCATTAATCTCCCTACACCTCGATCAAATCCGGTGGATTGCTCAGTAACCGCTCCAGCGCATACATCGCGCGCTCGAACGCCTCCAGCGGGATTTGCCCGTTTACCGTGATGCGCACCGCATGGGGCGCGCGTCCGTCCAGCAGCGCAAAATCATCGGCCGAGCGCAGACGGATACCCTGTTTTTCCGCTGCCCGACAGAAATTCGACGCCCGCCAGCCACGCGGCAGTTTCAGCCACAGGAACGGCACATCGTCGCGCCATTTCAGATCATATCGCCCCAGCACATTGACCGCGATGCGCACATAGCTGTTGACGCGTTCAACGATGGCGGTGCGGATTTGCGGCAGGTCCGGCGATTGCAGCACCATTTCGGTCAGATCGGTGATGGTGATGGCCAGCCCGAAATGGTTGAACTGCGCCGTTCTGCGCAATGTCTGCGCCTTGCCCTGCGGCGCCAGCGCGAAACCGACCCGCAAGGACGGCGTCAACGATTTGGACAGCGACGACACATACCACCCCAGTTCGGGCAGCAACTGGCGATAGGTCGGCAGGCCGCTGCCTTGCATGTGGTAGCAATCATCCTCGAGCACCGCACAGCCGTATTTCTGCGCCACTTCGGCCAGTTCGCGGCGGCGGGTCAGACCGGTGAAGCCGGTGGTCGGGTTGTGAACCTCGGGCGAGGTGCAGAACACTTGCGGGCCGAATTTCTGACAGGCGGCCTCCAACTCGTCCGGCCGCACCCCCTCGCTGTCGCATTTCAACCCCAACACACCGGCGCGCAATAGGCGGGCGGCGTGACGAAAACCGGCATAGGTCAGGTCCTCGGCGAAAATCATCGGTTTCGGGTCGTTCAACACGATTTGCAGGATCATCATGATGGCGTTTTGCCCACCGTGGGCCAGCACGATATCCTCGGGCTCGAACCGGCCCAGCTGCACCCCCTTCAGCCAATCGGCAATCGCAGTCCGCGCGTTTGCCTCAGTCGCCTGACTGGGATACTGGATCAGGTTATCATTCGGTGTTTGCGCCATGCGGGCATAACAATTGCGGATCAAAGCCTCCTGCCCCACGTCCGGCAACAGCGGTGACAGCAGTTCAATCCGGTCGGGTACCTTTGTCGGGCGCGCGCCGATTTCGATTGGCCTGTGTTGCGGCATGGCCTTGGGTTCGGCCACAAAGGTGCCCCGCCCCACAGCGGCCTTAAGCAGCCCTTCGTCGGTCAGTTTGGTATAGGCCCGCGCCACGGTACCCGGGGTGACTTTTAACTGCCATCCCAGCTCTCGTACCGGCGGCAGGCGTTCGCCCACCTGCAATTGTTCCGATACAATCGCCTGACGGATTGCGTCGGTCAAAGTCAGATATTTTGGGCCATTACCGGAAGATAGATCAGGAAACCAAATTGTATTCATTACAATCTTTCATTGGACGCCAGAAGATTCGCATTGTATCCATTGCATATAGCGGAACCCCCCGTTTGTATCAATACAATTATTCAGGAGCGCGCAATGACCTACATTTCATCCCACCCCGCACAGCGCCCCACGCTGTTGCAGTCCCGCCACCCCCAATCGCCGCTGGCGCTGGTGGTGATCACGGTCGCCACGACGCTTTTGACATGGGATTTGCGTCGCCGCACGCGCAAGCAATTGAAAAATTTGACAGATACCGATTTGCAAGACATCGGGCTGACACGCGACGAGGCTTATACGGAAGCGCGTCGTTTGTTCTGGCAGGGCTAGCATCCCCGCTTTGCCGGAACCTCTTCCTGGGG
>CAZIDQ010000360.1:0-1819 GCA_964538015.1 uncultured Marinosulfonomonas sp. | reverse complement strand
TGCTGGACACCATGCGGGTCGATACCTCGGACGAGGAAATCGAGATCCGCGTGCGCTTGCCCAAGCAAGACCGCGTGCTGGCCACGCTGGACAGCCTGCGGGTGCGTACCCGTGACGGGCTGGTGCCGCTGTCCAACTTCATCAGCCGCAAACCGGTGCAAAAACTGGGCCAGATCGACCGCGTTGATCAGCGCCGCTATTTCGATGTGAAAGCAGCCATTCTGGACGGGCTGACAAAGGTCGAGACCAAAGACGACGGCACCACCACTGACGTGTCTATCACCGCGAACGAACGCATCGCCACCCTGACCGAGTGGCTGGAAACCGAAAAACCCCTGCCTACGGGCATCACATGGGAATGGACCGGCGACAACGAGGAACAGGCCGAAACCGGCGCCTTTCTGGGCAAGGCGTTCATCGGTGCGCTGGGGTTGATGTTCATCATCCTGCTGGCGCAATTCAACAGCTTTTACAACTCGATTCTGGTGCTGCTTGCGGTGATCCTGTCCACCACCGGTGTGCTGATTGGCATGATGGTGATGGGTCAACCGTTCTCGATGATCATGACGGGGACCGGCGTTGTGGCGCTGGCGGGGATCGTGGTGAACAACAATATTGTGTTGATCGACACCTATCAGGAATATTCGAAATTCATGCCCAAACTGGAGGCCATCGCCCGCACCGCGCAAGACCGCCTGCGCCCGGTGATGCTGACCACCGTCACCACCATGGCGGGCCTTGCGCCGATGATGTTCGGCCTGTCGCTGGATTTCTTTAACGGCGGCTTTACCATCGACAGCCCGACAGCGCTGTGGTGGAAACAACTGGCCACGGCGATCGTGTTCGGCCTTGGCATTGCCACGGTGCTGACGCTGGTGTTCACCCCGTCCATGCTGGCGCTGCGGGTCTGGATATCATCGGGGGCGTATCGGTCATTGACCTTGCTAAAGGCGCTGTCCTTTGGCCGCGACAGCGTCGAGGCCCGCGACATCGCCCTGAACCGCGCCAGCCGCAAGGTAGAAACGCCGGATCTGGTTTGGGGGGATGAAACGCAGGTTGATGCGCCCGCAAAAAAGGACGGTCCAAAAACGGACGACCCGAAGTCGGTGCTGGTTCTGACCGACAAGGCCGGTGATGAAAACCCCATCAAGCCCAAACCACGCGGGCCAAAGGGCAAGCGATTGCGGGCGGCGGAGTAGGTGTGGAGCGTGGCGGGGTAAACCCCGCCCTACCGCTGGCTTTGCAGGGAAAGAAATTCCAGCGGATCGGCTTGTATAGGCCGCCCGATCATCGGAGCTTTTCCCTTCAAAACCACCTAATAAACGAAGCATTTGGGTCATATGGAACTCTCAGAATGTCATGCAGGCTTGCATCTAAATATCTTAACATGCCGCCGTCACTATCAAATATGCACTCAAATACCATCCGATCACTTAGTTGCCCCAATACTTGCAAGTCATTATTTGTGCTTGCCGAATATTTAGGAAGGCCCACTTCCAGGCGCGCGCCTGTTATTCCAAAGGCACAATACATATTCTGAGCTGGGAAATACGGCTCAATGAATTTCAGATGCAGAACGTCGCCGAGAACCTTGCTCGTTTCCAAAATCCCATCGTGGAAGTAGTTGACTGAAGCCAACGCAGACTGGGCTAATTCCGAACTCAAAACCAATGGTTTTGGAGAAAACATATCTGGAAACATGTGTGCTATAAACATCCTTATGGTAGCCGTTGGGTAGGTTTTAACCCACCATTCGTGCGTGGCCAAAGCCACAGCGGCGGGGTGAACCCCGCCCTACGGCATCTTCCAAGCGTAGCGC
>CAZIDQ010000359.1:0-1825 GCA_964538015.1 uncultured Marinosulfonomonas sp. | reverse complement strand
CCACCCCATTGATGGCGGCCTTGGCGATGTCGGCGTCATCCATTACAGTATCGCTCAACGCTCTGCGGCTGCGGTAGGAGGACCAACATGGGAATTATCCTGTATCTAATCCCGATTTCGCTGTTTTTGGGCGGGCTGGGGCTGTTGGCGTTTTTCTGGACATTGAAGTCAAAGCAGTATGACGACCCGGACGGTGATGCCCACCGGATTCTAAGCGATGAATGGGATGATAAACCCCGCCCCTAGGTTTAACAGGTCCTGACCCTAGATATGGGTGCTGGTGACGCTGCCCAAACCCTCAATCGTGATTGTGCAGCTTTGATGGCGGGCAATCGGGCCGACACCGGCGGGCGTGCCGGTATAGATCAGATCACCGGCGGCCAGCATGACCACGCCCGACAAAAAGGCAATCACATCGGCCACAGGCCAGATCATATCGGCAATATCCCCGTCCTGACGTGGCTGCCCGTCCACATGCGCGGTGATGCGCCCTTTGGTCAGATGACCAATGGTAGAAACGGGGTGCAGCGGCCCGCAAACGGCAGAATTGTCAAACCCCTTGGACATGTCCCAAGGGCGGCGCATTTCCTTGGCTTTGGCTTGCATATCGCGGCGGGTCAGATCGTTGCCAACGCCATAGCCCCAGACGTGGCTCAAGGCATCAGTCACCTCAATATCCGCCCCACCCGTGCCAATAGCGACAACCAGTTCGGCCTCGTGATGCAGGTTTTCGGTGTGCGGCGGATAGGGCAGCGTTGCGCCATCATCCACCACCGCATCGGCGGGTTTGGTGAAAAAGAACGGCGGTTCGCGGTTCGGGTCATGCCCCATCTCGCGGGCGTGTTCGGCATAGTTGCGGCCAACGCAAAAGATGCGGCGCACGGGGAAGCGTGCATCGCTGTCATGAACGGCAACGCTGGGTGTGGCAGGGGCGGGCAGGATGAATTCAGCCGTCATCCCGCACCTGTCAGGATGGGCCCATTGTGGAGCAGGAAATGCTGCGCGCTTGCAGCCGGCGGCAGGCCAGTTCGGCGGTTTCGCGGGTCATACCGACGAAATTGGCATCAAATCCGGTGCTACGGCGCACGACTTTGCGAAGGGATCCGTCCAGTGTGGTCATCTCCTTAAGCGCGGTTTTCAACAAAATGCGTTCGGCTTGATGGTGCGAATTGTAGCGACCGATGTTGATCCCCCAAAGGCGCCCACCGGATGTTGAAACGCGGGTGACAATAACGGGTTCAGGTTTCGCCGCCGGCTGGGTCGCAAGGGCCGAGGCCAGAATAACCTTGGCTGGACGCGGTAGCGGGGCTGATGTGACAACGGGGGCTGCCGCTGTTGCCGTGGTGACCGTAGTAGCGGCTGTAACCACAGGCTTGACTGGTTTCTCGGGTGCTTGGGCAATAACGGTTTGGGTCACAGCCGCTTCGGGTTTTGGCGCGGGCTTGGAGGCCTCGGTTGTTGTTTCGGCCACAACGGTTTGCTGTGCTTCGGCCAATGCGTTTTCGATATCGCTTTTCATAGCCACCAGCAGCTCTTCTGGTGGGGCAACAGTCGGGCGCTGTGGCGGGCGGATGCTTTTGCTGACGGCTGTGACCAGACGAATAGTTTTTCCCGCAACACCAGGAGTATAGCCAGGGGCAGGCGCCGCTGGAGTGGTGTCAGGAGCGGGTGAACTGCCCAAACCGCGATTGCCTGCATAGGCTGGCAGGCGGGGTTTGCGGGTACGTGTATTGCTGGGCGCACGGCGAAAGCCAAGGTCAAGCAATTCGGCCACTTTTGCGTTGCGGGTGGCGGTTGAGCGGCCACCGAAAACGGTTGCGATGAT
>CAZIDQ010000358.1:0-1832 GCA_964538015.1 uncultured Marinosulfonomonas sp. | reverse complement strand
CGGTCCAGTTCCTCGAGCGTCAGAAGTTCCTTTTTCGGCAGGAATTTCATGCTCTCGGACATGCAATAGACACAGCGAAAATCGCAGCGGTCGGTGACGGAAACGCGCAGGTAGGTGACGGCGCGATTGAAGGGGTCAATAAGGGCAGGTTCCATGCATCCTGTCTATGCGCCTACGGCGTCCGCAGCAAGGGGTGTCACCAAATGGTGAGGCATTGAACCGCAGGCAAATCCGTCCTAACCTGAGATTATGAAAAAACTAGTAAAAACCAGTATTGTGATTTTAGCGGGCCTGATCTTGGCCGGTTGTGACGGAAAATTCAGTCAGGGAGGGCTGTTCAAGCCCAAGCCGGACGTATCAGCCAAGGTTCAAAGTGATGATGGCCCCCGTCCGGTGGCGCGGCCCGAAGGGGCGGTGGCAAAACCGGCAGCTACGGCGCACACGGTCGAGCAGTTTGATACCACAACGCCAAAGCAACGTGCCGAGGCGGCATCCGCAAGTGGCGGGGCACGCAAACTGGGCGCAACGATTGCATCACTGGGCAATCCGGCCGAGGCGGGGTTCTGGATCAAGACGCCATTGGTCAGCAAGGCCGGTAAAGGTCGGGTGGAGTATCCGGCCACGGGCAAATCCGTGGCAGTCGATCTGATCCCGATTGACGGGCCGAAAACTGCAGGCAGTCGCGTGTCATTGGCTGCGTTGCGCCTGTTGGGGACACCTTTGACAGGGTTGCCGGAACTGATTGTTTTCACAGAATAAATGCAGGTTAGGCGGTTCATAAAGCCCGATGCGGACTGGGCTGTGATGCGGCAAGACTTCCGTTGGGATTTGCCCACCAGCTATAATATTGCGCAGGGGTGTTGCACCATTTGGGCCATGTCCGAGCCTGACCGTGTGGCGCTGACACATCTGACCGCGGACGGGGGGCAGCAGGTCTGGACCTATGGCATGCTCGAGGCCGCCTCGAACGCGCTGGCCAATGCTTTTGCCGCGCGGGGTGTGGGGCGGGGTGATCGGGTGGCGATATTGCTTCAGCAGGGACCAGAGGTGCTGATCACCCATTTTGCAGCCTACAAGCTGGGCGCGATTGCGCTGCCATTGTTTACCCTGTTTGGCGAGGAGGCGCTATCCTACCGCATGTCGGATTCCGGCGCGCGGGTGGTGGTGACGGACGGGGCGAACCTGCAAAAGGTGATGGCGCTGCGGCAGGATTTGCCGGAACTGGCCGAGATTTATTCGATTGATCCGGCCACGTCCCCCGTGCGGGATTTTCACGGGGAAATTGCTGCCGGATCGGCGAATTTCATCCCTGTTTCCACCACGCCTGATGACCCCGCTTTGCTGGTCTATACGTCCGGCACCACCGGCCCGCCCAAGGGGGTGCTGCACGGGCATCGGGTGCTGTTGGGGCATCTGCCAGGGATCGAGGTTCACCATGAATTCTTTCCGCAAAAAGGCGATTGTGGCTGGACCCCTGCCGATTGGGCCTGGGTTGGCGGGCTGCTGAATATGGCGCTGCCGTGCCTGCATTACGGGGTGCCGCTGATCAGCCGCAGGATGCGCAAGTTTGATCCCGAAGAGGCCTATCAACTGATTATCCGCCACCACATGCGCAACCTGTTCCTGCCGCCCACCGCGCTGAAACTGATGCAGCAGGTGGATGTGCCGGACGGGGTGGATATACGGTCGGTTTCCTCGGGCGGCGAGAGCCTGGGCGCGCCGTTGCTGGCTTGGGCGCAACAGGCGTTGGGGTGTCATATCAATGAAATTTACGGGCAGACGGAATGTAATCTGGTGATCTGTAGCCAAGGGGGCGGCGGGCATCAGAAGGC
>CAZIDQ010000357.1:0-1844 GCA_964538015.1 uncultured Marinosulfonomonas sp. | reverse complement strand
CGCAGGCTGAAACGGTTGCGGGCAAAGAAAGGCTCGCTGTGCAACTCAAAGGATACAATCGAGCCACTGTCCGAGTTGGCATCATGAAACAGACTGCTGCCCGCCCCCAACACCCATTCCCCTGCGGGTGCGGCGGTTGTGGATGCGATAAATGCCGATATTGCTAGAAATTTCCTCATACGAGCCTCCGGGGTTACGTGTGTAACTCCAGCCTAGAAGTCCGCATTCAGGCAAACAATCCACCCTACCCCGAACGTGTAACAGAGTGATTTTTCGTTATTTAACAAAGATGTTACCGTAAAGTGAGCGATGCTGGAGGTGCAAAACTGTCTGCCATCAAACAGGCCGCAACCTCATCAACATGTCAAAACTACCTGTGGGACGGCTGGATTCGCGAACTTGTGCGGCGCGAAGTGCTTGATCCGAACCCGTTTGAAGGCCACGCCCTATGGCTGCAGCAGCAGCTATGGTCGCAATTTCCCGATGTTTGGGTGAACCCGTGTATATTCCTAACTAACTTTTCCCTCAAATTTCCTGCCGTTGTTTCCCTCCTTGACAGTGCGGGCCTATATGTAGTGAACGGCCATTTGTATTGGCCTGCCCCCTCAATACTCCCGCCGCAATCGTGCCGGATCAACCCCCGCCAGATACCGCACCAACCGCCACAGGTTGCGCCCCCCCTGCCGCAGCCATCCGGCCTGCTGATACCGCGCCGCACTGGTGCGTGCGACCACCGGCAACATGCGCAACTGCCCCCGCAACGCACGCGCCATCGCCACGTCCTCCATCAGCGCCATATCCGCATAGCCCCCCACCGCATCGTATAATTCACGCGAAATCAGCAGCCCCTGATCGCCATACGGCAACCCGAACACCCGCGCCCGCACATTCGCCCAGCCAGCCACCCAGCGCGGCGCAAACCCACCGGCGTCAAACGCCAGCCGGAAATACCCCGCCCCCTGCCCGCCACCGATATGCGCCTGCACCACAGACGCCCAGCCCGCCGACAATTCCGTATCCGCATGCAAAAACAGCAACCACTCGCCCCGCGCCACATCAGCCCCGCGCCGCAACTGCCCGCCGCGCCCAGCCACCCCGCGCACCACCTCGGCCCCCGCCGCCTCGGCCACCTCGCACGTCGCATCACCCGAGCCACCGTCAGACACCACCAGCTCGCGGATCAATCCGCCCTCCAGCCCCTCGACCAAAGCCCGCAACGTTACCGGCAGCCCCGCATCAACGTTCAGCGTCGGTATGATTATGCTTAGCGGTGCGCGCATCTATGCCCTCTGGTTCCCGTCCCCTATCCCCCCTATATTACGTCAGAACGCATATGGGGAACCGCAAAATATGAAACGCAAATTGTTCGACATCACCGGCACAGACCGCAGCACCTTTTTGCAAGGGCTGATCACCAACGATGTGACCAAGGCCAAAGACAGCCTGCTCTACGCCGCCCTGCTCACCCCCCAGGGCAAATTCCTGTCGGATTTCTTCCTGCTCGACCTTGGCGACCACATCCTTCTGGACGCGCCAAAAATCACAGCCGATGACCTGATCCGCCGCCTGACCATGTTCAAACTGCGCGCCGATGTGCAGATCGCGCCCTCCCAAACCCAAGTCAAACGCGGCACCGGCCCGATGCCCGAAGGCGCCCTGCCCGACCCGCGGAACAGCGCCCTTGGCTGGCGACTATACGGCACCGAAACGGGGGACGACGGCACCGATTGGGACGCCATCCGCGTGGCCCATTGCATCCCAGAAACGGGGATCGAGCTGATCCCGAATGAAACCTACATCCTCGAGGCCGGATTCGAGCGCCTGAACGGAGTCGATTTCAAAAA
>CAZIDQ010000356.1:0-1845 GCA_964538015.1 uncultured Marinosulfonomonas sp. | reverse complement strand
GCGGGCGCACAGGGCGTGTGGTGCCATCCTTGTCGGTCCAGTTACCGCGCAGCAGCTCGGTGATTGCCGCCTTGATCGCCGCCACTTCCTCGGGCGCAGTCTGGGCGTTGCCTTCGTGGGGAACCGGCACCCAGAATGCCCCCGCTTCGGGAAAGGATGTGCCGCTCACGCTTTGGTGGGCCGTATCGGGGTGGCTTTCAAGTCGTCCCTCATAAACCTGATCCGAGATAAACCCGCATACTTCCGGATGCATCCGGCGGGTGACAGGCAGAAAGATGCCGCGCTCGGGCGGGATGGTGGCGTGATCGCCCAGCACCCATTCAAGACAGGACAGGTTGGCAGGATGCGGGTGTGACCCTTGAATAACCTGCGGCAATTGCTGCGGGTCGCCGACCAGCGCGATATTGCGCGCGGCGCGGCCCATGGCCAGCATATTGGCCAGCCCCACTTGCCCCGCCTCGTCGACAAACAACCAGTCAAACGCCTGAATGTTCTGCTCCCGGGCAAAGAAAAATGCAGTGCCGCCCACCACATGGGCCTCTGCCAATGCCGGATTGTCGTTCGCGGTTGGGCGGGAAATCTCCTCCACCCCCTCGGGGTAGCCGTCATTGCCCGGTGACACCTTATGCGCCATTTCCAGCGTGATCGGCAGATCCTCATCTTCAACCGCCGCAAGGCAGCCCATCAGCACATTGCGGATCGCCTCGTGACTGTTTGAGGCCACGCCAACCCGCGCACCGCTGCGCACCAAGGCCAGGATTGCGCGGGCGGACACATAGGTTTTGCCGGTGCCGGGCGGGCCTTGAATAGGCAGCACGGTTTCGTCCATGCGAGCCACGGCATCGATGGTGCCCGCAACAAAATCCGCGCCGTTCAGGATGTTATCTCCCGCAGGGGGCGTCAGCCGCGGGGGTATGCGTGATAGAAGATCATCCAGCGCGCGGTAGGTTTTGGCACCGCACTGGTCTGCAATCACATCGCGCAACGCATCAGCAATGACCGTTGTCGCGATTGGTTTATCCGGATGCAGGGACAGGCGATCGGTCAAAAGATCGGCCTTTGCCGCGCCGATTTTCAGAGTGATGCGGCGCGTGGCGCGGTCCAGTTCGGTAACATTGATCGTAGCCATGCCGTCCGCTGTCGGGATCGTCGCCTTGCGCCCCGCCCGCAGCTTGGTTTCCTGTTCTGGAAAGCTATATGTGCGCTGGAGCGAGCGTTTGACAGGCTCGGCTAGCCCTATGGCTTTCAGCCCCGCAAGCGCGTCCAGATCGTCGATCAGATCGTCTTCGTCCTTGCCCAGACTGTCGAAAATCGCCCACCACGCCGGTTTTGCCTCGCGGGTGTGGAACATCCCCAGATCAAACAACATCGCTTGGCGCCCTTCGGGCAAATCCGACGCCGCCAACGTGGCGCGCAGGGCGTCGGCCTCGGCATCCTCCTCCACCTCTTTGTCGCCGAAATCCTCGGTCATCTCCGGCCACGGTCCATCGGGGCGAATACTCACCAGCCAGTCACGCAGATCCTCGGTCGAGACGCAATCAATGCGGTTGTAATCCTCGATCTCGTCCAGAATGTGCTGCGCGCCGGTCTCCAGCCATTTTTCATAGGCCACAACCGAACCACCGGCGGTTTTCACCTCGCCGTCGCGCACCAAATCGTAAAACGCCTCCATGGATTTGATCGAATAATTCGGCTCCGAGCCAATCAGCCCGCCGCGCACCACGGCAAACAGATCGACAAAACGTCGTTCGCGCAGCAGGCGGTCAAGGAAAGCCTCGCCCACTCCATATTTTGCCGTCAGGCGGCGCAGGGCGGTGATTTCATAGGGGGCGTAGTGGTAAATGC
>CAZIDQ010000355.1:0-1855 GCA_964538015.1 uncultured Marinosulfonomonas sp. | reverse complement strand
GGCAAGTTTTCCGATTTCGCCTATGCCTATGACATGGCCCGCGAGGCCGGAATGCACCTGACCGCCCATGCCGGCGAATTTGCCGGCGCCCAATCCGTGCGCAGCGCGATCCGCGATCTGGGGGTTTCGCGCATCGGCCACGGGGTGCGTGCGATCGAGGATATGTCGGTGGTCGAGGAACTGGTGGAACGCGATGTGGTGCTTGAGGTTTGCCCCGGCTCCAACATCGCTCTGGGGCTGTTTCCCGGTTGGAATGAACACCCGATCGCCCGCCTGCGCGATGCCGGTGTGAAGGTCACGGTGTCCACCGATGATCCGCCCTTTTTCCACACAACGATGAATGACGAATATAACAACCTTGCGCGGGCTTTTGCTTGGGACGAAAATGTGTTCAAAGAGATTAATATAACCGCCGCCAACGCCGCCTTTTGCGATGACGCAACCCGCAAGACGCTGCTGGAAAAATTGGAGTAAGCCATGAGCGAACATCTGACCGTCGTATCCCACCCCCTTGTCTTGCATAAACTGTCGTTAATGCGGGAAAAAACCACATCAACGGCAGTGTTTCGCCAGTTGCTGCGCGAAATCAGCGTGCTGTTGGCCTATGAGGTCACCCGCGAACTGGACATGACCACCAAGCGGATCGAAACCCCGATTCAGGAGATGGACGCGCCGGTTCTGGCGGGCAAGAAACTGGCGCTGATTTCGATCCTGCGCGCCGGTAACGGGCTGCTGGATGGTGTGCACGACCTGATCCCCTCGGCCCGCGTCGGGTTTGTCGGCCTCTATCGCGACGAAGAAACCCTGCAACCGGTGCAGTATTATTTCAAAGTCCCGACCGAGCTGAATGAACGTCTGGTGATTGCGGTGGACCCGATGCTGGCCACTGGTAATTCCTCGGTCGCGGCGATTGATCTGCTGAAAGAGGCGGGCGCCACCAACATCCGTTTCCTGTGCCTGCTGGCCGCCCCCGAAGGTATTGCGCGGATGAAAGAAGCCCATCCCGATGTGCCGATTGTCACCGCTGCGGTGGATGAAAAGCTGAACGAACTGGGCTATATCGTACCCGGTCTGGGCGATGCCGGTGACAGGATGTTCGGCACCAAATAGGCCTATTCGCTACAGATATTCTGCAAGGCGACCCATTCACCGTCTGACAGGACGGGGGTGGGCGCTGTGGTGATAAAGGGGTCGGCCTCGATCAAATCAACCGTGGTTTCACCCGTGGGATCCTCGGCATAGGCATAGGGCGAGGACCGCAGGCTGGCGGACTGGAATTCGCCTAACAGCGCTTGGGTATCCAGCGGGGTTTGCGGGGTTGTCAGCAATTCTTCGGCATAGTCATCCAGCACCGTGTCCGATATCTCGCCGGTGGTCAGCAGGCCGAATGTGGCCCGCAATCCGGCGCTGCGCAGCAGGGGTTCCATCGGGTCGGTTAATTGCCCGCGCAACTGTTCGGCCAGAATATATCCGGCGGGAACATCCGGTTCCTCGTAATCCTCGACCAGCGCCCGGTTCAACAGGATAAATCCGCCCGGCAGGTGGGTCGCCTTGGCCACGCCTGCGGGCAGCACCAGCAGTTTGATCGCCTGATCCCCTGACAGCCGTTCTTCAAGTGTCGCCAGCGCACGGTTGCCGTTGGCCGTGCTGCAGGGCTGGCCCGCGATACGTTTGATTTTGGTGGCAAGGGTTTGGCCGATTTCATAACGCTTGACCTCGGGCACGACCGACAGCGTGTGGCGCAGCAGGGCATCGGGCAGCCAGAAGAGGGCCAGCGCGGCCACCATGGCAAAAGATCCCGCCAGCAACCACCAGCGCAGGCGTTTGGGGTGGGGGCGGTGGCGCTCGATCTCGG
>CAZIDQ010000354.1:0-1901 GCA_964538015.1 uncultured Marinosulfonomonas sp. | reverse complement strand
CCGGGCAGGTCGCGATAAGGGCCGTCCTGCCCGTATCCCGACACTTTCAGCATGATCAGACCCTTGTTCGCCGCCCGCAGAGTGTCAAACGACAGTCCCCATTTATCAAAAGTACCGGGGCGGAAATTTTCGATCACCACATCCGATTTCGCCGCCAGATCGCGGAACATCGCAGCCCCCTGTTCGGATTTCAGGTTCAGGGTGACGGACCGTTTATTACGCCCCTCGTTCAGCCACAACAACGAGCGCCCGTCCGAACCGCTATCGGTGCCAAGCCGACGCAGGGGATCACCACCTACGGGATGTTCGACCTTGATCACCTCAGCCCCGAATTCACCCAGCAGGGCGGCGCAGGAGGGGCCAGCGATGAACGTCGAGGCATCTAATACGCGGATACCTGACAGAGGGGATTTAGGTACGTTGCTCAAAACCCGAGCCATTGTTGCCACAGCCCTGCCGAATAGAACATCAACGACAACAGGATCATCAAAATACCGATGCCGCGTTTATCGGTCATGGCAAAAACGATCGGATCATAGTCCTGCTTGCCCAGATACCCCAACCGCAGCATCCGGATCAGCCACCATGCAAGCGGGATCAACCCGACCCACATCAGCCATCGCGTCGGGTACAAAACCGTGGCCTGTTCGCTGAAACTGTAAAGAAAGAAAATTACCAGTGCGCCAGCCGCGCCCAGCCCGCCAACATTTAGCAAATCCTCGCGATCCGCCCGCCCGTACCCGCGCCCCGGCAGCCGATCATCCGAGGTGGCAAGCGTCAGTTCGGTCAGCCGCTTCACACAGCCCAGTGTGATGAACACAGGAAAGATAAAGACCAGCATAAACCCCGAGGCCACAACCCCGCTGGCCATCGCCCCCGCCACCACACGCAGGGTATAAAGGCTGGCCAATGTGGCAACATCTACCCAGCGCATCCGTTTCAGGCGCAGGGAATATGCCAGTGACAACCCCATATATACGATAACAACCAGCAGGAAAGCCCAGCCAAGGTAGGTTCCCAGCCCAAGCGCCAGAACGGCCAAAATCGCGCTGGCAATCATTCCAACACCAATCGGCACTTTGCCCGAGGCAAACGGACGGTGTCGTTTTTTGACGTGCAATCGGTCCGCTTCCAGATCCAGCAAATCATTCACTATATATATAGAAGAAGCCGCAGCAGAAAAAGCGATCATACCCAAAAACACCAGCAACAGTGCTGACAGGGTGAAATTATGGGCCGCGAGGACCGGCAACATCAGTAGAATATTCTTGACCCACTGGTGCGGGCGCATTGCGCGAAGCAAGTCGCGAAATTTCCAACCGCCGGGATATTCGACGACAGGTTTTCCGGCTTGTGCCATCTCGCTTGCAATTTCGGGGTGTTTGCCGACAATCAGCACACCGTCGGCATGTTGCCAGACTACGCGGTCGACCTTGTGATCACCGGCATAATGATAACCACCGTCCCCAAAGGCCTGCATCAATGCGTCGGCCTTGGCTTCGCCTTTCAGGTTGGTACGCCCGTCCGAGGCAAAAATACGCGGGCTGAACCCGTGATCCTGCGCCAATTGTTCCACCAGCACCTGATCCGAGGCCGAGGCCAAAACGACATCGCGCCCCTGCGCCATGGTTTCTTCGGCCATTGATTTGATCGCCGGATTGACCGGCATCAGGTCTGTGCGCATGGCCGCCAACCCGGCCAGTTCCTGTTTCAAGCGGGCCGGATTGCGAAAATGGGTCAGACTGGTTTTTAGTGTTGCCAACGGGGCTTGCCCCAGTCCGGCCCAGAAATTTTCAAGCAGCATGTCGGTTTTCAGGAATGTGCCATCGACGTCCAGCACCAGCGGCTTGTTGTCAGTCATTGGCTGCAAGCCCTCGAATAGCGAATACACAGCCGTCAGT
>CAZIDQ010000353.1:0-1902 GCA_964538015.1 uncultured Marinosulfonomonas sp. | reverse complement strand
CGAGCCACGAGGCAAACACAGGCATTGAACATACCCTTGTCTGGAAACATAAAACACGGGGAGGGCATCACCAGATTATTCCTTGGCTTTAAGACATTCCTCGACCAGCGGCAGCGCTTCGTTTGCCGCCCCTGTCAATGTTGGAACCTGTGCCCCACCACTTCCCCCCATGGAGACATTGCCCTTCAGATTGATCTGCGCTGCTTCCAGTGTGATACCGCTGGCATCAATGGTTATTTTTCCACCCGGCCCCTTGATTGTGAATTTTTCAAACGCCATCAGAGTATGAGTCTTGGTGTTGTTGGTAATAGCCTTGGTAGCATCCAGCGTAAAACTTCCGCTGACTGTTTCCGTGACATTGCGGCCGACCTTAACAATATGGTCGGCATAGATATCTTGTTTATGGATATTGCCGACATAGTGAACATGATCCTTGCCGTATTTTTCTTGCTGGTTTTGCGCAACCTGATAGATCACGTCACGCCCAATCGTATGCCTGGCATCACGCCCTACGGTTTCTGTATGATCCTGACCAACGGTTATGGTTTTATCCCGTCCAACCGCTTCAAACTGATCCTGCCCGATTGTTTTGTTCCGGTCATTCAGAATATCAATCTGCTGGTCCTTCTGGCCATGCATATAGATCAGTTCCTGATCTTTTTGATCTTCGAACATTAACTCGTTAAACCCAGACCCCTGATGCGTATCCGTTTTAAATACGCTTTTGGTTTTGTTCTCGGGTAGTGAATATGGGGGGTCATTTTTCCCGTTATACACACACCCCGTGACCATCGGCTTGTCGGGGTCGCCCTCGAGGAACTCGACGATCACCTCCATGCCGATGCGCGGGATCACCATGCCGCCCCAGCCTTGGGATGCCCAGTTTTGCGATACCCGACAGCGCATCGAGAACGCCTTCTCAAGATCCCAATGGAAATGCACCAGGATACGGCCGTATTCATCGCAGTCAATCTCGCCCTCACCGACCACCACGGCGGTCTGAGGTCCCTGCACTACCGGCAGCGGGGTCTTGCGATCAGGAGCCAGAGGGGCCGTCACCGGCATCAAAACGTAGGACCCCGAATAGGCGTACCCGTCACTGTCCGCACCACCCGAGCCGTAGGCGTCCGACACATAGGAATGGCTTGCCGACAGGCACAGATAGGCCTCGTTTGCAACGCCGGGTACCTGATCGCCGGTCAGTGACACCGTCATCCCCGCACCCAGCGAGGTGCAATCTCCGACCGCGCGATGGCGATGGTCCTGCCCGCGCTCCTGATTGGTACGCAGGCCCACAACCCCCTTGCCAGAACCCATGTCCGGATAATCACCGGGGTAGTCGAAACTCTCGATCCGCCCCTGCTCGAAGGCGGCATCGCCCGTGCGATCGACCTCCATCAAGGCCCCCGGTTTTTTGAAATTATAATCCGTCAGCCGCACCGCACCCGTTGTCATGTTGCGCTCGGGAAACCACTCCCAGAAGTGCTCCTCGTCGGCGTGGTGATGGCCATCGACGCCTTTGTAGGCCCGACTGCCGCCCGCAACCGGCTGGTGGCTGTCCACATCATCGGTCAGCACCAAGGTGTGACTGCCCGTGTCGTGGCTGAAATGGTAGCTGATGCCGAAACGTTCCATAAGGCGGGTGGCAAAATCCAGATCGCTTTCGCGGTATTGCACGGTGTATTCCAGCTCGGGGTAGCTGCCCGTCAGCCGGTTTTCCAGCGCCGGATTGCCAAGGCCGCTGTAGGGTTGCAACAATTCCTCGATGATTTGCACCACGGTTTTATTGTGGAATATCCGCTGGTTGCGGCGTTTTCCCGCCAGCCAGAACCAGGGGCGCAGGGTCAGGGTGTATTTGTTACCGTTCTCGCCGACACCGGCCCAGCGGGCTTGCGTCACGAT
>CAZIDQ010000352.1:0-1937 GCA_964538015.1 uncultured Marinosulfonomonas sp. | reverse complement strand
CCGTCCCTTCAGGCAGCAGATACCCGATGTCACGCAAAAACGCCTGATAGGCCACGGAATCATGCGCCTGCCCGCGCCGCGCGACGTGCCAGTCGTCAATTTTCGCCTGCATATCGGCGCGAATGGCCAACAGATCACGATTTTTCGGCCCCAGATCATACACCAGAGCGGCAAAGCCTTTCCAGAAGGTTTCGGCATCCACACCTGTGCCGGTCAATGCCTTTTCGTGCACAAAATCCGCCATATTACCGGCCACTTGCAAGCCGTATCTATCCACCCGATCAGTCATTTATTACGCTTCCTTAACTTTGCCCTGCAGCACCTGCCAAAAAGAAACCCTATTGGCAATAGCACCCTCATTCAAGCATTTTGGTAAGAAATTCTTACCAATTAAAATTTGAGCAAGCGTAACTCCCTCAACATCAGCACGGCAATTGTTCATTTTCATAGGCTGCTTCAAGATTTTTTTGAAAGTCATTGGGGATTTGCTGTAAAAACCAACGCCCTGTTTCCTGCTTTCCCTTGCTTGCAAAATTCCATGCGTTACACCGATGGGGAACGACGAAAGGACGCCCCATGCCGGATAGCCAGAAGATTTACCTGAAAAATTATACACCCCCCGCCTATCTGGTGGAAACGGTGCATCTGACCTTCAAATTGTCACCAAAATCCACCCGCGTGATTTCGAAAATCCGGTTTACCCCAAATCCGGACAGCGACAGCCGTGATTTTTTCCTGCATGGCGAACATCTAACCCTGATCCGCGCCGCGATTGACGGGCAGGATTGGAAGCCGCATGTCACCGACAAGGGCCTAAGTGCGCAGGTGCCCGACGCCCCCTTCACATGGGAATCCGAGGTCGAGATCAACCCGCAGGACAACACCGCCCTTGAGGGGCTGTATATGTCAAACGGCATGTACTGCACCCAATGCGAGGCCGAGGGGTTTCGCCGTATCACCTATTACCCCGACCGCCCCGATGTGATGGCTACCTTTACTGTGCGGATCGAAGGCGATCTGCCGGTGCTGCTGTCCAACGGTAACCCCACCGCAAGCGGTGAAGGCTGGGCCGAATGGCATGATCCGTGGCCAAAACCGGCCTATCTGTTTGCGCTGGTGGCGGGTGATTTGCGCAATCATCCCGACACATTCACCACCATGTCCGGCCGCAAGGTAGATTTGAACATCTGGGTGTCCCCCGATGACATCGACAAATGCGCCTTTGGCATGGAAGCGCTGAAAAAGTCGATGAAGTGGGACGAGGACGTTTACGGGCGTGAATATGATCTGGACCTGTTCAACATCGTTGCGGTGGATGATTTCAACATGGGGGCGATGGAAAACAAGGGGCTGAATATTTTCAATTCCTCCTATGTGCTGGCCAGCCCGGAAACCGCAACAGATGCCAATTTCGAGTGGATCGAGGCGATCATTGCACATGAATATTTCCACAACTGGACCGGCAACCGCATCACCTGCCGCGATTGGTTCCAACTGTGCCTGAAAGAGGGGCTGACGGTGTTTCGCGATCAATCCTTCACCGGCGATATGCGCGGCCACGGGGTGAAGCGGATCAACGATGTGCTGGCCTTGCGCGGGCGGCAATTCAACGAAGACCAAGGCCCGCTGGCCCACCCCGTGCGCCCCGACAGTTTTGTTGAAATCAACAACTTCTACACCGCCACCATCTATGAAAAAGGCGCCGAGGTTGTGGGGATGCTGAAACGGCTGGTGGGCGATGATGCCTATAGTCAGGCGCTGGATCTGTATTTTGAGCGCCATGACGGCCAAGCCGTGACAATCGAGGATTGGCTAAAGGTGTTCGAGGATGCCACCGGCCGCGATCTGAGCCAGTTCAAACGCTGGTATTCACAGGCCGGCACGCCGGTTTTGACGGTGACGGATGACTATAAGGATGGCACCTATTCCCTTCATTT
>CAZIDQ010000351.1:0-1966 GCA_964538015.1 uncultured Marinosulfonomonas sp. | reverse complement strand
CGGCCATTTTCGGCGCGGTGGCAAAGAAGGCGGTGACAGGTGTGGGCGAGCCCTCGTAAACATCAGGCGTCCACATGTGGAACGGCACGGCAGACACTTTGAACGCCAGCCCCATAATCACGAATGTCAGACCAAACAGCAGCCCCAGCGGGATGTGCCCTTCGGCAGAAACGATGATGTCCGAGAATACCGTGCTACCGGCAAAGCCGTAAACCAGCGATGCGCCATACAGCAGGATACCCGACGACAAGGCGCCCAGCACAAAGTATTTCAGGCCCGCTTCGGTCGATTTCAGGCTATCGCGGTTCAATGATGCAACGACATAAAGCGCCAGCGATTGCAGTTCCAGCCCCATATACAGCGCCATCAGATCACCGGCAGAAACCATCATCATCATACCGACAGCCGACAGAGCCACCAGAATGGGGTACTCAAACCGCAGCAAACCGCGACGCGACATGAAATCCTGGCTCATCAACAACACGGCGGCGGCGGACAGCAGGATCGTCACCTTGGCAAAGCGCGAGAAACTGTCATCCACAAAGGCCCCGTGGAACGCTGTGTGCGTGCCGGCGGGCGACATGGCAATCCAGATGCCAATGCCAGCCAGAACAGCGGACGTGGCCCAGAGGATCAGCGGTGCCACCTTGTCCTTGCTGGTGTAGACCCCGAACATCAGGGCGGCCATGGCAAATACCGCCAAGGTGATTTCAGGCAGAACAATGGAAATATCGGCGTTCAGCATTTCGCCACCCCTAATGTGTTGCCAGTGCCACGGCCGCATCGGCCGGGATCACTGCGTGATAGTTGTTAACAAGCGCTTCGACCGAAGGGCCGATGATATCCAGCACCAGCGCCGGATAGATCCCCAGCAGCAGTGTCATGAACACCAATGGTGCAAAGATCAGCTTCTCTCGGGTTTCCATGTCGGTGATGGATTTCAGGCTTTCCTTGATCAGGTCGCCAAACACGACGCGGCGATACAGCCACAGCGCATAGGCCGCCGACAGGATCACACCAGTGGTTGCGAATGCCGCCACCCAAGTGTTCACCTGGAAAATCCCCATCAATGTCAGGAATTCCCCGACAAATCCCGAGGTGCCCGGCAAGCCGACATTGGCCATGGTGAAGAACATAAAGATCAGCGCGTATTGCGGCATCCGGTTAGCCAGACCACCGTAGGCGTCGATATCGCGGGTGTGCATCCGGTCATAGATCACGCCAACACACAGGAACAGTGCGCCCGAGACAAAGCCGTGGCTGATCATCTGGAAGATGGCGCCATCAACACCCTGCTGGTTCACCGCAAAGATACCCATGGTGACATAGCCCATATGCGCGACCGATGAATAGGCAATCAGCTTTTTCATGTCTTCCTGCACCATCGCCACCAGCGATGTGTAGATGATCGCAATCACCGACATCCACAGGACCAGTGGCCCCAATATGTCGGACCCTATAGGGAACATCGGCAGACTGAACCGCAAGAAGCCGTAACCACCCATTTTCAACAGAACCGCTGCCAGCACAACCGAACCGGCCGTTGGAGCCTGAACGTGGGCATCGGGCAGCCAGGTATGAACCGGCCACATCGGCATTTTCACCGCAAAGGACGCAAAGAACGCCAGCCACAGCAGGGTCTGCAACCCGCCAATAATCTGGAAGCCAAACACGCTCATCGTGCTGGAACTAAAGGTGTGGTTCAGCAGCGTCGGAATATCCGTTGTGCCCGCATCGCGATACATGGCGATCATCGCCACCAGCATCAGCACCGACCCAAGGAAGGTATAAAGGAAGAA
Source organism: uncultured Marinosulfonomonas sp. (assembly GCA_964538015.1). GTDB lineage: Bacteria > Pseudomonadota > Alphaproteobacteria > Rhodobacterales > Rhodobacteraceae > Profundibacter. Next base: position 167 of record CAZIDQ010000351.1, on the reverse strand, counting down.
CTTGAACGCGGCATAAATCCGGTCCTTGCCGCCCCAGATACCGATGATCAGGAACATCGGTATCAGGCCTGCTTCAAAGAACAGATAGAACAGCACCAGATCCAGCGCCATGAACACGCCCAGCATCAGGGTTTCCAGCAGCAGGAAGGCGATCATGTATTCCTTGA
>CAZIDQ010000350.1:0-1980 GCA_964538015.1 uncultured Marinosulfonomonas sp. | reverse complement strand
TCGATCCAGTCAAAGAAGAAGCCCAGAACAAACACGATCCCCATCAGCATGAACAATAGGCCCCACGATCCAAGGCCAAGGGATTCAACCAGTTCCACCACAATCGCGTCCCCGCCCAGCGAACGGAACACAAAGGAAAACAAGGTCGCCCCGACGAACAGGCCGAAGATCATCGCGTTGATACGCGCAGTCCTTTCCATCACTTCGGACACCACTTTCCAGAAATTCTTCAGGCTCTGCCAAAAACTGCCCTTGACGCCTTCGTCCTTAACCTTTTCGCCAGTGACGAACATTTCCATCGGTTCGACCCCCAATGCAGGCAGGATCACAAGGTTGAACAGCCCCAGCAGGATCGCCCCCATCGCGCCAACACCTGCCGCTTCGGTCGGTGTGGCAAGGCCCATCAGGATCGACCCCAGAACAGCCACGATCAGCAAAACCGGCGGAATGAACGACCGCAACACCATCAGCAGGATCGCCCCCCAAGTTTGCGGCCCGATATTGGCATCCAGAGGCGGTGCCAGTTTCGGATTTAGCGTGCAACGCACAATGATGTAGATAAAATAAAAGCTGGCCAACATCAGGCCGGGAAATACGGCCGCCACGAACAAGTTGCCAACAGAACGGCCCAGCAGGTCGGCCATAATCACCAGCATGATGGACGGCGGGATCAGGATGCCCAATGTGCCCGATGCAGCAATCGTGCCGGTGGACAGGCGCGCATCATATTTCTGTTCAATCATCACCGGCAGCGCCAGCAATGACATCATCACAACCGACGCACCGATAATCCCCGTTGTGGCGGCCAGAATGGTGCCCATCAGGGTGACCGCCAGCGCCAGACCGCCGGGAATACGGCGCAGCAACACCTGCAAACAGTTCAACAGATCGCGGGCGATGCCCGATCGTTCCAGCATCGTGCCCATCAGGATGAACATCGGCACCGCCGTCAGCAGCAGGTTTTCCGAAACCGCCCCGTAAATACGCGACGGGATCGCGCCGAATTGCGGCCAGACAAACAGCCACGGATCAATCCAGATTGCCAGCATGGCAAAGGCCAACCCGACACCGGCCAACACGAATGCCACCGGAAAGCCGGAAAACAAAAAGATACCCAACGCGCCAAACATGGCGAGTGGCAGAATTTCCTCGATACCCATGTTATATCTCCTCGCCCAGCATTTCGGAGGCCTGATCTGGCGGCAGTTGTCCGCGCAGGCCGGCGACGGCTTTGATCAATTGTGAAATTCCGGCCATGCCGATCAGGGCGAACATGATGGGCAAGGTTACCTTCAACGCCCAGCTATAGGGCAGGCCAACGGTGGATCTGGACACCTCGTGTTCCAGAAACGAGGCGTGGGTATAGGCAGCGGAATAATATCCCGCGATGCTCACAAACGGCAGCAGGAATAAAACAAGACCAAGGATCTCGACCCAGTATTTCAGCCGAGCCGAAAAACCGTCACGCAGCAGGTCGATACGCACATGTGTGCCCTTGATCAGGGCATATCCCAGAATCATCGTAAAGAAATATGTATGCAGCCAATATTCGGCTTCCTGCACCATAGTAGAATTCAAACCAAAGGGTTTCGGCACCCCGAAATATCGCGTTCCAACATCATAGCAAACGGTGATGACCAGCAGCAGCCCCGCCCATTTGAAGATGCTTGCGATCAGGGTCAAAAACCCGTCAATCGCCGCACTTAGTTTCAACAGTGCCTGCATGATATACCCGCCCCCTTGCCTTCATATAGCAGCACAGCCCCGCAGTAGGGCGCGGGGCTGTGCTGTGTTCCATTTACTTCAGGTAGCCGTATTCAGCCCACAGTTTGTATTCTGCACGGTAGGCTTGCAGGGAACCCCACACGCGGGCGAAATCCTCGTTGGCAGCGGATTGCTCGACCGCAACCTCGTTCCACTTTTCCTCGAACACGGCCAGATCATCATCGGACCAGCGGTGCAGGGTAACACCGTTGGCAA
>CAZIDQ010000349.1:0-1988 GCA_964538015.1 uncultured Marinosulfonomonas sp. | reverse complement strand
TTACCAAGGGAGTGCTCTACCCCTGAGCTACGGCAGCATCGGGTCTGGCGGGTGAATAGGGGTATTTTCAGTTTGGTGCAAGCGCAATCTGGACCCTTTTTGCACCCTGCTATAGAGAAGGGTCTATGACGACGCAAAAGAACAAAGATAGCAAGGCCACAGCACGCGCCCAAAAGGATGCGCGACTGAAGGCGGCATTAAAGGCCAATATGGCGAGGCGCAAGGCGCAGGTGCGGGGGCGTAAGGCTCCGGCGGCGTCCGATAGTAAGGCAGAGTAGGGCAGTATCATGGATTCAATTGTTGTAACAGGTGGCGGGGCATTAAGCGGGCAGATCCCGATTGCGGGGGCGAAAAACGCCTGTCTGACGTTGATGCCGGCGACCCTGTTGTCGGAAGAGCCGCTAACCCTGACCAATGCGCCGCGCCTGTCGGACATCGCGACGATGACCGCCTTGCTGGAATCGCTGGGGGCCGAAGTTTCGACGCTGGCCGATGGCAGCGTGATTGCCATGTCCAGCCACGAGGCCGATAATCCGGTTGCCGACTATGAAATCGTGCGCAAGATGCGGGCCTCGAACCTTGTGCTTGGCCCATTGCTGGCGCGGCATGGCCATGCGGTGGTGTCGATGCCCGGCGGCTGTGCGATTGGTGCGCGACCGATGGATTTGCACATTCACGGGCTCGAGGCGCTGGGGGCCGAGATCGAGCTGAAAGAGGGCTATCTGCACGCCAAGGCGGTGAATGGCCTGAAGGGCGCGCAGATCGAGTTGCGCTTTGCCTCGGTCGGGGCGACGGAAAACATTCTGATGGCCGCGACGCTGGCCAAGGGCACGACCGTTCTGAAAAACGCGGCGCGCGAGCCCGAGATTATTGATCTGGCCACCTGCCTGCGGGCGATGGGCGCACAGATCGAAGGCGACGGCACCGAAACGATCACCATTCAGGGCGTGGACCGTTTGCACGGCGCGACCCATCCGGTGCTGCCGGACCGGATCGAGCTTGGCACCTACATGCTGGCCCCCGCGATTGCTGGCGGCGAAGTGGAACTGTTGGGTGGGCGAATTGATCTGCTGACGTCCTTTTGCGAGAAACTGGACGAGGCGGGTATTTCCGTCACCGAAACTGACAAGGGCTTGAAGGTGGCGCGGCGCAATGGCCAAATAAAGGCCGTGAACGTCAAGACCGAGGTTTTCCCGGGCTTCCCCACCGACCTGCAAGCGCAAATGATGGCGCTGCTCTGCACGGCAGACGGGGTCAGCGTTCTGGAAGAAACCATTTTCGAAAACCGTTTCATGCACGCACCCGAACTGATGCGCATGGGCGCACAGATTGACGTGCAAGGCGGGCACGCCACGGTGACGGGTGTTGAACGCCTGAAGGGCGCGCGCGTGATGGCGACCGATCTGCGGGCCTCGGTTTCGCTGATACTGGCGGGTCTGGCCGCCGAAGGGGAAACCGTGGTCAGCCGCGTTTACCATCTGGATCGCGGGTATGAACATGTGGTGCGCAAATTCCAGGGGATTGGCGCCAAAATAGAACGGATCAAAAACAATGGCTGAAGACGCGAAATTCGAGGACGGCAGCGAAAAGCCCCTGCGCCTGCGGGCCGAGGATACGGACGATCTGGCCGTGATTGCCGCACTGGCGCAGGACGCCGTGTTTCCGGCCAATGAAATGACGTGGGACAAGGGGCAGCGCCGCTTTGCCATTCTGCTGAACCGGTTCCGTTGGGAGGATTTGCCAAAGGCCGAGGCCCGCAAACGCCCATACGAGCGGGTGCAATCGGTGCTGGTGGTCAGCGATGTTCTGAAGGTGCAATCCCAGGGGGTTGAACGTGGCGACAAGGACCTGATCCTGTCGCTGCTGTCGATTGATTTTACGGCAGGCGCGGATGGCGCGGGCCGTGTGATCCTGACCTTTGCCGGTGACGGCGCCATCGCGCTGGATGTCGAATGTCTGGATGTCGCGCTCAAGGATGTGACCCGCCC
>CAZIDQ010000348.1:0-1989 GCA_964538015.1 uncultured Marinosulfonomonas sp. | reverse complement strand
CATCACGGTGTCTTTGGGGCGGATTTCGCGATCACATAGTGTATCGGCCGCCTGCGCCGTGCGCGACAGCATGGCGGCGGGCGGATACAGGCGTAGGGCTTCGTCGATGATTTGCCGGATGTAGGGCAATGCGGGCAGATCATCCGCCGTTGCGGTGCGCCCGTTTAGAACCGATTGCGCCTCGACCCTTGCGCGGGTCTGCACGCTCTGGTCAAAGGCGCATAGGTATAGCGCCCAAGCCAGTGTCAGCGCTGTGGTTTCGTGCCCAGCAACGATGAAAGTCAGCAGGTTGTCACGCAATTCGGCGGTGTTCATCCGGCGTTTTGTGTCAGGGTCTTCGCCGGATAACAACAAGTCCAGCAAATCAGGGATTTCGTGTTTGTCCGCATGTGCGCGGTTCTCGATTGCCCGATCGGCCACCTGCTTCATCTGCTTTAACGCCCCCGAGGACATCAGCCGAGACGGGCGCGGCACCCACGAGGGCACGCCCAGAATATCCAACAGCGAAATCTTGGCCGTCTGGTCGATGTAGCTGTCGATCGCCTTGTGAATTGCTGCGCGGTCAAACCCTTCGTCACCGGAAAAGGTAACGTCGGAAATTACCTCGAAGGTGGTCAGCGTCATCTCGTCGAACATATCGATAGCGCCGCCTTGGGCCTTGTCCAGCCGTTCGCAAGCGCGGTCGGCGGCTAGGCTCATCACGGGGGCCAGATTGCCGATATTGCGGGGCGAAAATGCGGGCGCTGCGGCGCGGCGTTGCCAGTGCCAATGCGCCCCTTCGGCAATGAACAGGCTGTCGCCAATCGCCGGACGCAGGATATTTTTGGTCACATCGGATTTCGGATAATTCCGCAGCCCGTCCTTCAGGATATGGCGCAACGCATCAGGGTCCATCACCATATGCCAGCGCTTGCCGGTTTTACCCGATACCATCGGCTGACGGGTGGCAAGGTCGGGCAGAATTTCCAGCACATTGCGCCGCGCGGCAGCAAGGGATCGGAAAATCCCCCAAGGTTCAGTGACCAAAGGAACCTTGACGGGAATAAGGGGGTCGGGTTGGGGCATGATGGACACAAGTATAGTGCGGTGCACGGGTTTGGCAATTCGGCACGATTGCGCAACGCGGCCGGCTGTTGTATCCCGAACGGGTTGCTAAAGGGGATTCTGTGAATGGCGTTTGTTTCTGTTTTGCGTATGGTGGCCTTAACCTTCATGCTGGGATTGCTTGCGGCCTGCGCCGGCAAAGAGGATTTGTCCGGCCCGCCCGAACCGATGGGTGATTTCCTGCTTGGTCACAATATTATTGTTGCTCATGCTGCCCAGCAGGGACCATTGTCACGCAAGGCCGACCCGGATGACTGGAAGGCCGCCCTGAAAGAAACAATTGACGCACGACTGGGGCGTTATGATGGCGATCATTATTTCCACATTGGCACCCATGTGGATGCCTATGTTCTGGCGTTACCGGGTGTACCGTTGGTGGCCACCCCGAAATCCGTGCTGATCATCAGCGTGAATGTCTGGGATGACCGGACAGGTCAGAAGCTTACGGAAAAACCCAAACAGCTGACGGTGTTCGAACGTTCCGAGAAAAGCACCTTTATCATCGGCTCGGGCCTGCGCAATTCCAAGGCGGCGCAGATGCGGAATCTTTCGCGTAACGCGGCGCGGCTGATCCAGAATTACCTGCTGAGCAATCCCGAGTGGTTCGGCTTGCCCCCGCGTGAAAAACCCCCAAGCAATGAATCCACCGTGCAGGGTTCTGATAACTGATATCGTTTCAGGGGCAACCGTTCGTGTTGCCTAAAGGAATAGGTGTATCGCCGGTTCTTTGATATGGCCAATCTGGCACTTGATTTCGGCACGCAAACTCAATAAATCCCCGCTTTATATGAACTGGGCCACCTAGGCCCCCCAATTGCGAGGCGCCAAACCCATGGCTAAGGAAAAGTTTGAACGTACGAAACCGCACGTTAACATCGGCACAAT
>CAZIDQ010000347.1:0-1997 GCA_964538015.1 uncultured Marinosulfonomonas sp. | reverse complement strand
TTTGCCCTTCGCCGAAAAATTGGTGATTTTATGGTTCGGTTTAAACGCTGCCCCAATTGCGGGCGCAAGGGTCTGCACCGCAATCGCATAACCCAGTATTCCGCGACACGCACGACAGCAGGGCAAGGTAAAAGCACAACCACTTGCGATTATTGCGACTACTACAAAACCGATATTTATATCATCCCCCGCCTGCCCACGAGGTCGTCCTCTTCAAGCGGCAGCTTTGGCGGTGGCTCGTCATCAGGGGGTGGTGCATCGGGGCGTTGGTAGCTTGAAAGCGACATAGTGGCGCAAACGGGCAAGACAGGGCCACAATTTCAATCCAGCATCGAACGCATGAACAGGATGTACTGGAAAATTACACTGGTTACGCGGGTCATCGGCGCGCGGCGTGGGCGGGCAGCGCGGGGGCGTCCCTTGGGGCTTTCACTCTTAGCCTAATACCAACCAGAAAGCCCAGATATGACCAGCAAACCAACCCGCCGCTCCGGTGGCCGCGCCGCCCGCGTTGCCAGCCGTGCCGCCCCGCTTGAACAGAACATGCGCCCCGTGCGCCCCGGTATGGAAGGCGGGCATTTTACCCCCCTTTCCCCATCCGAAGTGGAACGCATCCACCTTGCCGCGCTGGATGCGCTGGAACAGATCGGATTGGCCGACGCCCCGCAAAGCGGCATTGATGTGATGGTGGGCGCGGGTGCGATCCTTGGCGATGATGGCCGGTTGCGGTTCCCGCGCGCCTTGGTCGAAGACATGCTGGCCAAAGCCGCCAAAACCATCACCCTGTGTGGGCGTGATCCAAAACATGATATGCAGATCGGCGGCCATCAGGTTCACTATGGCACCGCTGGGGCCGCCGTGCATATGGTCGACGTTCTGACCCATGATTACCGCGACAGCACCCTTCAGGATTTGTATGATGCCGCCCGCATTGCCGATGTGCTGGACAACATCCATTTCGTGCAGCGCCCGATGGTGGCCCGCGATATTGTCGACAATTGCGAAATGGACCTGAACACCGTTTATGCCACCGTCACAGGCACCAGCAAACACGTCGGCACCTCGTTCTTCGAGCCGGATTTCGTGGCCGACGGGGTCGAGCTGTTGCACATGGTTGCAGGCGGTGAGGCCGCGTGGCGTGCGCGCCCCTTCGTTTCGGTTTCCAGTTGCTTTGTGGTGCCGCCGATGCGCTTTGCCACGGATGCCTGTGTGGTGATGGAACGCTGCATCGAGGCCGGATTTCCGGTGCTGCTGTTGTCCGCGGGTCAGGCGGGGGCCACCGCGCCCGCATCCCTTGCCGGTGCCGTGATGCAGGCCGTGGCCGAATGTCTGGCCGGTGTGGTTTATGTCAACGCCATCTCCCCCGGCTATCCGGCGATTTTTGGCACTTGGCCGTTTGTATCCGACCTTCGCACCGGCGCGATGTCGGGCGGGTCGGGCGAACAGGCGTTGCTGACCGCCGCATGTGCGCAAATGCACCATTTCTATGGCCTGCCCGGTGGCGCACCGGCGGGTATTGCCGACGCCAAATTGCCCGACATGCAGGCGGGATGGGAACAGGGAATATCCAACGTCATGGCAGGGCTATCCGGCCTTAATCTGGTTTACGAGGCCGCAGGCATGCACGCCTCCCTGCTGGGGTTTTGTCACGAAAGCCTGATCCTCGGGGATGATCTGATCGGGCAGGCCCTGCGCTGTTTGCGCGGGATCGAGGTTAGCGAGGAGACGCTGGCACTGGACGCCATGCGGTCCGTTTGCATTGGCGGGCCACAGCATTATCTGGGACATGAACAGACGCTTTCCTTGATGCAGACAGAATACCTGTATCCGGCCCTTGCGAGCCGTGCCTCGCCCAAGGAATGGGAGGAACAGGGGCGCCCCGAACTGATCCCCGCCGCGATCCGGCGCAAGGAAGAGATTTTGGCACAGCCCTCAAAGGCAGCACTGGATCCGGTGCTGGATGCGCAGATCAGGGAAAGGTTCAATATTCACCTGCC
>CAZIDQ010000346.1:0-1998 GCA_964538015.1 uncultured Marinosulfonomonas sp. | reverse complement strand
CCACGGGCGAAAATGGCGCGGTCGGTGGCCATGTGGCGCAGCACGATGCGCTCGCCTTCGCCCGCGAAGATCACATCGTGTTCGCCCACAATATCCCCGCCGCGAATGGCCGAAAAGCCGATGTCGCCGCGTTTGCGTGCGCCCGTGATCCCGTCGCGTCCGCTGTCACGCACATCGGCCAGCTTTACCCCGCGCCCATCGGCGGCGGCCTCGCCCAGCATCAGCGCGGTGCCGGATGGCGCGTCCACCTTGTGTCTGTGATGGGCCTCGACAATTTCGATGTCGAAATCCGCATCCAGCGCGGCGGCGACCTGTTTGGTCAGTTGCACCAGCAGGTTTACCCCAAGGCTCATGTTGCCCGCCCGCACCACAACGGAATGACGCGACGTGGCCTTGATTTTTGCCAGATCATCATCCGACAACCCCGTGGTGCCGATCACATGCACCGCACGCGCCTGCGCGGCCAGTTCCGCCATCGCCACCGTGGCCGCCGGTACCGTGAAATCAATCACCGCCTGGGCTTTGGCCATGACCTCAAGCGGATCGTCGCTGACCTTCACGCCAATTTCGGCGCCGCCCATTGCCACGCCGACGTCCTGACCGATCCAGTCATGGCCGGACCTCTCCAACGCACCGACCAATTGCATTGCCTTGTTTTCGCTAACCAATTTCACCAGCATCTGACCCATCCGGCCCGACACCCCGTTTACCACTACGCCCGGAAGTTTGCTCATCCTGCATCTCCTGAATTTTTCGTTGTGCATATACTGACCCGCTTGCACAGATCGCGCAACCGGCTTAGATGGGGTTTATGGCAAAACAAACCCACCATTCGGCCCGTGGCCCCTCGCAACGTCAACTGCGTGTTGGCGAACTGATCCGGCGTTCCCTGTCGGAAATCCTGACCCGTGGCGATATCCACGATCCTGACCTGAACCGCATGTCGATTACGGTGGGCGAGGTGCGCACATCGCCCGACCTGAAGGTTGCGACCGCATTCGTGCTGCCGCTAGGCGGTAAGGACAAGGAACAGGCGCTGTTGCTGCTGCGCCAGAACCGTTATGAAATCCGCCGCGCGGTGGCCAAAACGCTGGCCTTGAAATATGCGCCGGAAATCCGGTTCCTGATTGACGAGACCTTCGACCAGATGGACGAGACCCGCCGTATTCTGGAACAGGACGACGTGCGCCGCGACATTGAAAACGACAGCGATGGCGGGGACGCAGACGGAGGCGGTGAATGATCCGCGCCGTTTTGGCATTTCTGTTGCTGTTGCCCGCTGTGGCGAATGCCTGCGAAACGCTGACGTATAAATCCAACGACTATACCCTGTGTCAGGTCACGCTGGACGATGATCTGCGGCTGTTCCATTCCGATGCGGATGGTCGGTTGCTGGGCAGTTTCAGCCGGATCAACGCGATGCTGGAGCAGAATGGCCAGACGCTGGGTTTTGCCATGAATGCAGGGATGTATCATGCTGATCGCAGCCCCGTGGGCCTGTTTATCGAGAACGGCAAGGAACGCACGCCGCTGGCCGATGGCGGCACCTACGGCAACTTTGGCTTGAAACCCAACGGCGTGTTTTGTTTCGGCAAACAGGCATTGACGGTGATCGAAACCAACGTTTTTCGCCTTGCGAAAATCGCCTGCGATTACGCTACCCAATCTGGCCCGATGCTGGTGATCGACGGGACGCTACATCCACGGTTTCTGCTGGATGCGACCTCGCATTATATCCGCAACGGGGTTGGCGTGTCGGCCGATGGCACCCGCGCCTGGTTCGTGATTTCGGATAATCCCGTCACTTTTCACGAATTTGGCTCGCTATTCCGCGATCATCTGAAAACCCCCAATGCGCTCTATTTCGACGGCAAGGTTTCGCGCCTGTTTGCACCCGATCTGGGCCGGTCCGACAGTGGCTTTCCGCTGGGGGTGATCGTGGGCACTGTGATCAGCCGTTGACCTGCGGCAACAGGCGCACTAAACGCCACAGCTTAA
>CAZIDQ010000345.1:0-2000 GCA_964538015.1 uncultured Marinosulfonomonas sp. | reverse complement strand
CCCTGCGTCACATCCGTGCGCACTGCCAACCGCAAGCTGGGTTCATCCCCTGCCCTAAGCGCCGCAATGATCAGACGGTGGTTGTGGGGTGGCTCGGTCCGGCGCAGGCGGCCGTACAGGGCACACATGGTCGGCCCCAGTTGCAACCACACGGTTTCGGTCATGGCCAGCATCGCCGGCGCCTGAGCGCGCAGATACAGCGTGCGGTGAAATTCCAGATTTGTGCGGATATAGGCCGAGGCATCGCGCTTGGCGATTGCCTCGGCAATGGTGGCATTGATTGTCTGCAGCCGGTCAATCAGCGCGATATGCGCCCGCGGCAGCGCGCGGCTGGACAGTTCGGGTTCCAACAGGGCGCGCAGGGCGGCCAACTCCTCGATCCGCTCGTTGGTCAGTTCCGGTGTGGTGACACGGCCCGAACTGGACAGGGTCAGCGCCCCTTCGGCCGCCAGCCGCCGGATTGCCTCACGCGCAGGGGTCATCGACACGCCGAATTCCTTGCCCAACCCGCGCAGGGTTAGGGCCGTGCCGGGGGCCAGTTCGCCGTGCATGATTCTGGTGCGCATCTGGCGGTAAACCTGATCATGTGACGGGGCCGTGGATTCGGGGGGGCGTTGTTGGCTTAACATGCCTGCATGTGATCACAAAACCGCACAGCGGGTCAATCCGAGAAGCGATAGCGGTGCAATTGCGATCCGTTCTGCCGCAACCATGCACGCGGCGCCTTGAAGTCGGGGTAAATACTGGCCACCACCTGCCAGTAATCCGGCGAATGGTTCATTTCCAGCAGATGCGACACCTCGTGCGCGGCGACGTAATCCAGCACCTCTGGCGGGGCCATCACCAGACGCCACGAATACATCAGATTACCTTCACTGGAACACGACCCCCAACGCGACCGCGTATCGCGAATCGACAGCCGCTCGTAAGTGGTGTCCAACGCCGCCGCATAGCGGTCCGACGCCTCGCGCAATCGCGTGCGCGCGGTCAGTTTCAGGAACGCAACGATGCGCGGGGCCACGCGGTGGGGATTGTCCGGCACGGTGATCTGCCCGTCCGCATATTTGGCCACACGTCCCCTACCCGCAACAATATCCACCTCGCGTCCTTCAAACAGCACCTGCCCGCCAATCACTGGCCGCGCCATGTCGGGACGTTTGGACAGGGCCTGTCGGATCCATCCCTCTTTTTCCAGCGCGAACACCCGTGCCTCGCGCAAGGGGGTGCGCAAAGGCAGGCTCATCGTCACCCGCCCGTCCAGTTGCGACACCCGCAACGACAGCCGCCGTGACCGACGCGAGCGGCGCAGGGTGACGGTGACCAAAGGCGGGCCTGTCAGTTCGATCTGTTCCATATTGTTGTCCGCGAAATACCTGTTACCCGATCCTAACCCGCAAAGGCCACGGATTCACCCTTAAAACACCCAAAATCGCAAAAGGCTTTGACAGCCCCGTCTTGTTGTGGCAGTTGGCCCCAACTCACGACAAAAGTGCAATGTTTGAAAGGGAATCACATGCCCAAGGAAGAATGGGGCGTCAAGCGCGTCTGTCCGGAAACCGGCAAGCGGTTTTACGACCTGAACAAAAACCCGGTGGTCAGCCCTTACACAGGCGAAGTAATCGACGTTGATGCGGGCAACAAAACCCGCACCATGGTTGCCGACAAAGAAGACGCCAGCGCCAAGCCCAAAGAAGAAGCGGCTGCAAAGGACGATGAAATCGTTCTGGACGATAACGACACCACAGATGTTGATCTGGGCGATGACGTTCTGGACGACGAAGAAGAAGACGATACAATCCCGCTAGAAGAGATCGCGGACGTTGCCGTAAACGACGACGACACATAATTTATCTTGCGGGGATTTTTTCGCTTGATCTGATCCCCGCAGACGCCTAAACAGCGTTTCACGATGATACCCGTTTAGGGGCCTTAGCTCAGCTGGGAGAGCGCCTCGCTGGCAGCGAGGAGGTCAGGAGTTCGATCCTCCTAGGCTCCACCAA
>CAZIDQ010000344.1:0-2040 GCA_964538015.1 uncultured Marinosulfonomonas sp. | reverse complement strand
CCCGCTTGACCCAGACCTACAAATGCTTGCAAACAGGACAGGTAAGGTTCCCCGCACGGGCGTTTAAACGCTTGGGGATGAAACTGGGAATGTGGTGATGGTGACCCAAACAGGGACCAGATGCCACAGCCGCCCCCGCGACTGTAAGCGGAGAGTGCATGCCATGACCCACTGGGAGATCCCCGGGAAGGAGGCAGCGCACATCGACCCGCAAGCCAGGAGACCGGCCTGACACTGAACCGAAACCAACCTGTCGGGTGTGACAGGATAAGGAGACTAGAATGAAAACGTTGAACCAGACCAAAACCCGTGCAACCGTTGATACCGGCGTACTGCCAATCCTGTCGGCCATCGCTGCTGGCGTGTTTCTGATCTACTTTACCGGCTTTGCACAGGCTGCACAGTATCACGACTCGGCCCACGATACGCGCCACACACTGGCATTTCCCTGCCACTAACCCATGACCGTACGTTTATTTACCAGCGCGTTGTTCGCTGGTCTGGTAGCAGGGCTGATTGCCGTTCTGCTCCAATGGGTGCTTGTGGAAAACCTAATTCTGGAAGGCGAGGAATACGAAACCGGTAACAAAAGCCACTTTGGCGGCGTACTGGTCATTAACGAAGCCGCAGACGAGGCCCAAGGTGGGGCGCCCGAAGAACCCGTCGAAGCCGAGGATGGCGAATTGATGACCAGACTGTCGTTCACATTCTTTGCAACGATCGTCACGTTTATCGGCTGGTCGTTGTTTATGATTGCCGGCTTTGCCGTTGCCGAGCGGTTTGGCCAAATCATTACGATGAAAGACGCCTTGCTATGGGGCATCGCCGGATTTGCGTCGGTCCATTTGATGACAAGCATCGGCCTGCCCCCTGAATTGCCGGGCACCCCTGCCGAAGATGTCGAATTGCGCCAACTTTGGTGGGTCACTACAGCAATATCATCGGCGCTTGCCTTTGCGCTGTTTGCTTATGGCCGCACACCTGTGCTCATTGCGGCTGGTCTGGCCCTGCTGCTGGCGCCCCATCTGATCGGTGCGCCACACCTTGATTACTACGCAGGCGTCGCGCCACCGGAACTGTCAGGCGAATATGTCGCGCGATCTTTGGCCGTTGGCATGATGACATGGGTTGTTCTGGGACTGGCCGCTGGCTATTTCTGGAACCGTGGCGCACAACCCGCCTAAACTACGCCAAACCGGTAACTGGCGGGGCCTGCGGGCCCCGTCGTCTATTGTATAATATCAGTCAGGATACCTAAACCATGGCCGCCAAAATCCCCGCAACTGTTGTCACCGGCTTCCTTGGCGCCGGTAAAACCACCCTGATCCGGCACATGCTGGACAACGCCAACGGCAAACGCATTGCCCTGATCATCAACGAATTCGGTGATCTGGGAGTGGATGGCGACATCCTGAAGGGGTGCGGTGATGCGGCCTGTAATGACGAAGACATCATGGAATTGTCGAACGGTTGTATCTGCTGCACCGTGGCCGATGAATTCATCCCGACCATGCAAAAGCTGCTGGAACGTGAAACCCCGCCCGACCACATCGTGATCGAAACCTCGGGTCTGGCCCTGCCGCAACCGCTGGTGCGCGCCTTTAACTGGCCCGAGATCAGCACCCGTGTGACGGTGGACGGGGTGGTGACGGTGGTTGATGGCAAGGCCGTGGTCGATGGCCAATTCGCCGCCAATGTCGCCGCCGTAGATGCCCAGCGGGCGCAGGATGACAACCTTGACCATGAAACGCCGTTGTCTGAACTGTTTGACGACCAGATCGCCTGTGCCGACATGATTGTAGTGAACAAGGCCGATCTGCTGACCGAGGCGGAATCCGCTGCGTTAGTGACTGATTTGCGCAAGGAATCCCGCGATGGCGTGCAGGTGGTCAAGGCCACGATGGGCGCTTTGCCGGTGGATGTTCTGCTGGGACAGGGCATGGGGGCCGAGGACGATCTGGGATCGCGTCACGAGGTGCATCACCATCATCATCACGATGATGACGAAGACGACCATCACCATGATCACGAACATGAACA
>CAZIDQ010000343.1:0-2042 GCA_964538015.1 uncultured Marinosulfonomonas sp. | reverse complement strand
GGGGCGGTGGTGATCAACCCCGGTCGCGGTCCTTTGATTGATGATGATGCCTTGCTGGCGGCACTAGACAGCGGACATATTTCCCGTGCCACGCTGGATGTGTTCCGCAAAGAACCCCTGCCTGCGGATCATCCCTATTGGACCCATCCGAATGTCACCGTCACCCCGCATATTGCCTCGGATTCCCGAACGGACAGCGCGGCGCAGGTGATTGCCGAAAACATCCGGCGGGGCGAGGCGGGCGAACCATTGCTGCATTTGGTTGATCGCGGTGCGGGGTATTAATACGGCAGCCTGTTTTCTTTAAAAGAAAACAGATCGAAATCTTTGCAAGATTTCGGGGCCGTTACCGCAGGATCGGCGGGTTTTCCGGATCGCGCCCCGGTGCGGCGGGGCTGTGAGTGGCCAGTTTCTTTTCCGGCAGATCAAACTGCAAACCGGTGTTTCGCAAGGTGGCGATCAATGGATCATCCCCCGCAAAGAAGGCCACATCCAGCGGGGTTTCAAAACCGCTGAAACTGACGGCTTCGCTGACCGCTTTGGCCAAGGCGCTCTCGGCCTCGGGCAGGGCGTCGATGATCGCCAGCATATGCCCGTTATTGCCACCCTCGTATTCCACAGCCACCAGATAGGCAGTTTTGGCCAGTCCGGCAGCAATGGCCAGCTTGCCGTCCAGTGCGGGCAGCAGGGTTTCGGGGATACCTGCGGGGGCAAAAAAAGCTACGGGTCTGACCAATACTTCATCCGGCGTTTCGTCCAGAATTTCACCCAGCCACGCCATCGCATCCGCCGGTATCAGGATCGACGATGGCGCCACCCCAAGGTTCAACGCCAGCCCGATCCCCTGCCCCGCCAGCATCCGCGCAGCCACCCGCCCTGACAGGGTGGCATGGTGGGCTGCGCCTTCGACAAATTCCGCCAACCGTTCCTCGCGATCAAACACCAGCACATATTTAGCGCCGTCCACCTCGAACACTTCGGGCTTGATCGTGTCCCCCTGCGCCTCGGATTCCAGCAGCAGGAACAATTCGCTATCCGCCAGCCGCTCAAAGAACCGCAGGCGCAAAGCCGCGTCATCGGGGGCGGATTGCATTGCGGCGTGGGCGGTATCAAGCGGGGTTGGGTCAGTCATCCAGAACCTCTTTCACACGGGTTTTCAGCGCCGGTAGCAGATCGGTTGTAAACCACGGATTTTTCCTGATCCAGCCTGTATTGCGCCACGACGGATGGGGCAAGGGGAATACGTCGGGCGCATGATCGCGCCGGTTCTGAGACGCGCAAATTATGGAGGTTCTGAAGCAGACCTAGGAATGGAGTGCCGGTATCAAATCTGGGCCTGTCACGGTTTGGTGCCGCCTCTATAATCGCATTGTACGCAATAGGAGAACAAGTATGGGAGCAAAGCATACAGCTGAATTTAGCAATAAACGGTGCGGGTTGCGCTGACATGTGGGTTTGCACGAAAACAGATTATATCTAATTTTGGCATTCGCTGCCAGACACGTGATGATTGCATCACCAAGATGGGGGGAGAAACTAAGCCGGTGGATTCGGCAATATCGGGTGACTTTGCCCGAGTCTTCTGTCCAATCTGGACTGGAGATAGAAATGGCTATGCGACGCAAGGAAAACCGTCTTCTGCGCAAGGAGATGGAAGTGCTAAAAAAGCCACCATCCATTGACCGGCAGATGAATGCGTAGCAATCACCAATAGGATTCTTTGCGGGACAAAAGCCACGAAGTTCATGTTCATTCACTGCCCAGCAGTAAATGATTACATTTTCGAGAGGGAAAGAAAACCACGTGATTCTTCCGGCCGAACGATTGTTCCGAATCATTGTGTACCCGTCTTCAGGATGAAGGCTCCGCGACATCCGCAACGTATTCCAGTAAGTCACCCGGCTGGCATTGCAAGGCTTTGCAGATAGCCTCAAGTGTGTTGAACCGAACGCCGCGTGCTTTGCCCGATCTTAGAACCGAAAGGTTTTGCTCGGAGAGGCCAATTTTGGTGGCAAGCTCGCGGGAGGTCATCTTGCGCTGCG
>CAZIDQ010000342.1:0-2055 GCA_964538015.1 uncultured Marinosulfonomonas sp. | reverse complement strand
GGCTGGCAGAGCGGCCGATCACGTCCCACAGAACGCTGCCGATGCACAGAATGTCAGAAGTGTTTTCCATGGCCGTAGTATGTGCCGCGCGCACGCGGTAAAGACAAGCCTAGTTCGGCGTTGAAAACGTCAAAGACGCCCAAAGGGATTCCCACACGGCATTGGTTCCATCCGCCAGCGTTTGCGCCGGTTCGCGCAGCACCACAGCGTCAAACAGATAGGTATGGCCGGGTTTGGCCGGCACCGTGGCGTGGCCCTGATCATTGGTGCGGTGATAGGTGACGATGACGGTGTTGTCGGGCGTGCGTTCAAACACCTCGACCTGTGCATCCACGCGCGGGGTGCCCTGATACAGCACCTGAACGGTGAACCCGCCTGTCAGGTCATCGGTATAGGGGTTTGTCAGGGCGATGAATTCGGTTTCCATGCCGGTTGCGGCGTCTTTCCCTGCACCGGCGCCAACCCCGATCAGGGTTTTACAATAACGGGTATAGGCTTCGTTAAACCGCTCGGTCGACAGGCCGCGTTCCTTGTGGCGTTCAAGCGCGCCGGTGAAGGATTTATGTTTTACGAAAGCTTCGAATTTTTCAAACTTGTTGTACTGTAAGATGCTGAATTTGCTTTGATAGACCAGCACCATCAACCCATCCGCATCCACCACTTTTGAAAATACCGGAAAGTCACCTGCGCGGGCCTGAACCGGGGTGCGGGTGCCATTCTGGATAATGTCGAAAACTTCGATCCTGTCATCGAAATATCCCAGCTCCATGCCTTTGAATTTCATACCGTTGCGCAATTTAACCTGCACAGGCGCACCGGTTTCGGGTTGAAATTTTTGCGCTTCAAGCCAAAACTCGTGACCAAAGACAGGCAGGGCGATTCCCGCAAAGGACATCGCAAAAAGGATCAAGGATATGGGCCGGAATATACTTCGCATGGGCGGCAAGCTGACACTTGCGGCCATATTGTCAACCCTTCTACTGTTCACATCGGCGTTGAATGTGCTGGCCCACGAGGTCAGCCCATCGATTGGCGATTTCACCACCGGCGACAGAAAAATAACGCTGGAAATCCGGCTGAACCTTGAGGCTTTTGTCGCAGGGATTGATCTGGACGGGGTGGCCAACACCAATGAAACGGAACAATCGGGGGATTATGACAGCCTGCGGGCGCTGGAACCTGCGGCACTTGAGAACCGGCTAAAGGATGTCTGGCCCAACATTCGCAATGGTTTACACCTACGGGCAGGGGGGGCGGATGTGCCGCTGGATCTGGTCGGGATCAGGATAGACGAGGTGGGTGATATAGAGTTTCCGCGCACCACGTTCCTGACGCTGACAGGGGAATTGCCTGTTGGAACCACTACCATCAATTTTGGCTGGGACAAGAAATTCGGCACAATCGTGCTGCGCCAGAACGGAGTTGAAGATGGCTATACCGGCTATCTGACCGGCGGGCAGAGCAGCCCCGACATTCCGGTGTCCGGCGGGGCGCAACAATCAGGGTGGCAGGTGTTCCTGCATTATATCCCTGTGGGATTTGACCATATCCTGCCCAAAGGTCTGGACCATATCCTGTTTGTTTTGGGGCTGTTTTTCCTGTCGATCCACCTGCGGCCGCTGCTGTGGCAAGTCACGGCGTTTACGCTGGCGCATACGGTGACGCTTGCACTGGGGGCGATGGGATGGGTGACGGTGCCAGCGTCGATAGTCGAGCCGCTGATTGCAGCCTCGATCACCTATGTGGCGATTGAAAATGTGTTCATCTCGGGGCTTAGCCGTTGGCGGCCTTTGGTGATTTTCAGTTTCGGGTTGCTGCACGGGCTGGGGTTTGCCTCGGTTCTAGGGGAATTCGGCATACCGGACGATCAATTCTTTCCGGCGCTGATTGCGTTCAACGTCGGGGTGGAGTTTGGCCAGTTGACGGTGATTGCGCTGGCATTTCTGGCCGTGGGCATGTGGTTTCGCAACAAACCGTGGTATCGCAGCCGCATATCCATTCCGGCATCACTGGTTATCGCAATCATCGGCGCATACTGGTTCTTTGAGCGGGTGT
>CAZIDQ010000341.1:0-2071 GCA_964538015.1 uncultured Marinosulfonomonas sp. | reverse complement strand
CGCCGGTTTTGACGGTGACGGATGACTATAAGGATGGCACCTATTCCCTTCATTTCAAACAGGAAACACCGCCCACACCCGGACAGGATATGAAACAGCCGCAGGTGTTGCCGATTGCGGTTGGCCTGTTGAACGCAAATGGCGACGAGGTGCAGGAAACCGTGGTGCTGGAGATGACAAAAGCGGAACAAAGCTTCAGCTTTGATGGGCTGTCGGCCAAACCCGTGCCGTCAATCCTGCGCGGATTTTCCGCCCCCGTGATCTTGCGCCGTGAAAGCAGCGATCAGGAGCGTGCCTTCTTGTTGGCCCATGATACCGACCAGTTCAATCGTTGGGAAGCGGGGCACGTTTTGGGCAAGGATCTGATGCTGCGGATGGTGACGAAAGGCGATGCGCCGGACGAGCAATATCTGGAGGCACTGGCCCGTGTGCTGCGTGATGAGGCGCTTGATCCGGCTTACCGCGCCCTGATGATGCGCGTGCCCAGCCAGAACGACATTGCACAGACATTGGCCGAAACAGGCCATGTGCCGGATCCTGACCAGATTTACCGCGCCGCCCAAACATTGCAGCAGGCCAAAGCGCAGGCATTGCAAGATATATTGCCGCGCTTATACGCTGAAATGTATGTGCCCGCCCCCTATTCGCCCGATGCGGAACCGGTTGGGAAACGCGATTTACAGGGGGTTGTTCTGATGCTGCTCACGCGGTTGGACGGCGGCGCGCAAGCCCGCGCCCAATACGCTGCAGCCGACAATATGACCCAACAACTGGTGGGTTTGTCCTGCCTGCTTGAGGCCGATATGGGCGCGCCTGAACTGGCTGCATTCTACGAGCAATGGATGTCAGAGCGCCTGGTGATCGACAAATGGTTTGGCTCACAGGTCAGCTTTGCCGCCCCTGACAAGGCGGCTGGTATCGCGGATGCCCTGACCCGACATCCCGATTTTGAAATGACCAACCCGAACCGGTTTCGCGCCGTGTTTGGCGCGTTGTCGGTCAATGCCGCAGGGTTCCACAACCCAACGGGGGCGGCCTATAATCTGCTGGCTGACTGGCTGATCAAACTGGACCCTGTGAACCCCCAAACCACGGCCCGCATGACCACCGCCTTCCAAAGCTGGCGGCGGTATGACGAGGGGCGGCAAGCCTTGATGCGGGCCGCGTTGGAACGGATCAGAACCACGCCCAATCTATCGGGGGATACCAGCGAGATGGTGCAACGGATACTGGAGGGGTGATATGGCAGATCGCAAGGTTGTTCTGATCACCGGCGGCAGCGCCGGTATCGGAGCTGCGGTGGCACGGATGGCGGCAAAGCGCGGATATGACGTGGCGCTGACTTATCGCACGGACAAGGCAGGAGCCGAGGCTGTGTCGAAAGATGTCGGGGCCGCTGGCGGGCGCTGCGAAATCTATCGGTGCGACGTTGCCGATCCGGTTCAGATCGATGCTCTGTTTGCCAGATTAGACATGGATTTCACTAACCTGGATGCGCTGGTGAACAACGCAGGCATTGTCGACGTTAAGGCGCGGGTGGATGAAATCAGTCACACCCGCTTAAAGCGCATCTTTGATGTCAACGTGATCGGCGCCTTTCTGGTGGCCGGGCAAGCGGTGCGCCGGATGTCCACGAAATACAGCGGCACCGGCGGGGTGATCGTCAATATGTCGTCGATTGCGGCCAAACTGGGGGCGGGCAAACAATATGTCGATTACGCCGCCACCAAGGGCGCGATTGACACGATGACCATCGGATTGGCGCAAGAAGTGGCAGACGAGGGCATCCGCGTGGTCGGCATCCGCCCGGGCATCATCGACACCGAAATCCACGCCAAAGGCGGTGAGCCGGAGCGCGGCAAGAGGATGGAAGGCTGGATTCCGATGAAGCGCATGGGAGCGGCGGATGAGGTGGCCGAAGCCACCCTGTGGCTGATGTCGGACGGAGCGTCCTATGTCACCGGCAGCACGCTGGATGTGTCCGGCGGGCGATAAAGACGGCGGGTTTTGCGGCCTTATTGGTTCATTGCAATCAGATAGCCGACGATACCGGCCACAATGGCAATGCCGA
>CAZIDQ010000340.1:0-2082 GCA_964538015.1 uncultured Marinosulfonomonas sp. | reverse complement strand
AATTCGAGGCCTCGGACCAGAGGCGGTATTTTGTGCCGTGTCCGCATTGCGGCGCACGGCAGTGGTTGAAGTTTGAACGCCTGCACTGGAATAAAGGGCAACCAGAAACGGCGGCCTATCATTGCGAGACTTGCGAACAACCGATTTCCGAGCATCACAAGACGGCAATGCTGGAAGCAGGCGTTTGGCGGGCCACGGCGGAAAGTGCGGACCCGACCACAGTTGGGTATCACCTCTCGGCACTTTATTCGCCGGTTGGCTGGCTGAGCTGGGAGCGGATTGCGCGCGGCTGGGAGGCGGCGCAGGGGTCTGATGATGCCATTCGCGCCTTCAAGAACACCATCCTCGGTGAAACCTGGGTGGAGCGCGGCGAAGCGCCGGACTGGCAACGGCTGCTTGACCGCAAGGAAGACTGGTCCGCAGGAGAGGTGCCCGCGAGTGCCCTGTTTCTGACGGCGGGCGCGGATGTGCAGAAAGACCGGATCGAGGTGGATGTCTGGGCTTGGGGACGCGGGCTGGAAAGCTGGTTGATCGACCACATTGTCATCGAGGGCGGCCCCGGCTCGGAAAGCTGCTGGAATGGTCTCACCGATTTACTCGGCCGGACATGGCAACATGCCAATGGAACACAGATGATCATCGCGCGGCTGGCAATCGACACCGGCTATGAAACCCCCGCTGTTTACGGCTGGGCGCGCAAGGTCGGCTTTGGGCAGGTGGCCCCGGTCAAGGGGGTGGAAGGGTTCAATCGCGCCAGTCCGGTCTCGGGGCCGACATTCGTGGATGCCACCATTGCCGGCAAACGCCTGCGTCGTGGGGCGCGACTGTGGACGGTGGCGGTGTCGACATTCAAGTCCGAGACCTACCGGTTTTTGCGCCTTGAACGGCCAACGCCTGAGGAACTGGCAGCCGGAACGGATTATCCGCCCGGAACTCTGCACCTGCCAAACTGGATCGACAGCGAATGGCTGAAGCAGCTGGTCGCCGAGCAACTGGTGACAGTGCGCAACAAGCGCGGCTTTGCCCGACTGGAATGGCAAAAGCTGCGCGAACGCAACGAGGCGCTCGATTGCCGGGTTTATGCGCGTGCTGCGGCGTGGATCCTCGGGGCGGACCGCTGGTCCGAAAAGCAATGGGATGAATTGGAACGGCAGGTTGCGGCACCTAATGCAGAAGTTGGCAAAGGTAATGTTACCACACCGCGCCAAAGCCAACCCGCAAGACAGCGCCGTTCGGTGCGTTCGAATTATATGAGGTGATCATGGCCACATTAACAGAATTGAAAACCCGCCGCGAGGCGCTGGCGGCCTCGCGCTCCAGCGGTGTGGCCAAAGTCAGCTATGATGGCAAAACGGTGGAATACCGCAGCCTTGCCGAAATCGACCGCGCCATCGATGTGCTGGACCGCGAGATTGCCGCGCTTGAGGGCCGCTCGATAATCCGACAGGTGCGCGTGACCACGACCAAGGGATTGTAATGAGCCTGTTTGATGTGTTCCGCCGTCGGGAAACTGGCGGCCCAAACGGTGTGCGCGCTCGCCTCGAAGGGGCGATGTCGCGCCGTCGCCTGCGGGGCTGGCAGCCGCCGCTGGAAAACATCAACTCGCTGGTGGCTTCGGGTGGTCCGCGCTTGCTGGCGCGTTCGCGCGAGTTGGTCCTGACCAACGGCTATGCCGCCAATGCCTGCGAGTCCTATGCTGCCAATTTGGTTGGCGACGGGATCAAGCCCTCGTCGCTTATCGAGGACGGGGAGCTGCGCGACAAGGTTCAGCAGCTCTGGCTCGCCTGGACCCATGAGGCGGATGCGGATGGTCTAACAGACTTTTATGGTCTGCAGGCAATGATTGCCCGCGAGATGTTCGTGGCTGGTGAATGCTTTGTGCGCATCCGACCACGCCGCGCAAAAGATGGCTTGCTGGTGCCGATGCAATTGCAACTGCTGCAATCGGAAATGCTGCCGTTTGAGAAGGTCGAAACAGCGCCCAATGGCAATCGCATCCGCTGCGGCATCGAGTTTGATCTGATCGGGCGGCGCGTGGCCTACCATTTCCGTCGCCGCCACCCGGGCGACAGTACCGACCGG
>CAZIDQ010000339.1:0-2129 GCA_964538015.1 uncultured Marinosulfonomonas sp. | reverse complement strand
AGTTGTTCGCCCTGTTTGCGTTTCATCAGGATTTCGCGGGCGCGGGCGTATTGGTCATCCTGCCAGAACATCATACAGCCGTTGCAACCCTTGCCACAGCACCCCTCAACCCCGACGCGGTTGGTTTTGAAACGGCGATCATTGGTGTTTTCCTCAATCTTCTCAACCAGTTCGTCGCGGCGTTTGCTATAGGCCTTTTCATTTTCCTTGCCGTTGATTTCCAGCCCTTGCGTCAGCTTGTCCAGCCGGATGCGGGCCCATTGTTCCTCGGTCAGGGCGCGTTCCTTGCGCATCACGCTATACTGCGGGAAGCGGGCGCGTAGAACCTCGGGGTCCTCATGGTCAAACAGGGAAAACGGAATGCGGACGGTGGTGCGGGTGCCGCCGTGGATCACATCCTTTTTCTCGCCGCTGGCGGCGTCTTCGAAATCATACATTCGCAGCAGCACGGTTTCGCGCGCGATGGGGGATACGAAATCCAGCACTTCGCCCGCTTCCAGTTTGTTTTTCACTTCGACCAGAAAGGCGTCTTCGGTCACTTCCGAGACCACGCCGGCATATTCCCACTGGGCCATGGCGGCGGTGTGTTCATAGTCGTGCGCGTAATTGGTCAGGCGGCCATCGTGGAAGGCCAGCGTATAGCCGCGGTTGCCGACCGATTCCAGTTCACGCATGTAGGGCAGGGGGTTCCAGTTTTCGGGGTCTGCGTAATAATCGTCGATCGCCATGCGGTAGGCCCGCGCAACGATGGCGGCGTAATATTCCGACTTGCCGCGCCCCTCGACCTTCAGGCTGTCCACGCCAATGCGAAGATATTCGTCCAGTTTGGGCATGATGCACAGGTCTTTGGAATTCAGGATGTAGGAACCGCGCGAGTCCTCCTCGATTGGCAAAAGGTCACCGGGGCGGCATCCTTCTTCCAATAGAAATTCGAACATATCGGCGTTTTCGTCCGTGACGTTCAATTCCTGCACGGTGCCGTCTTTCAGGCGCAGGTGGAATTTGTAATTCCAGCGGCAGGAATTGGCGCAATTGCCCTGATTGGCACCGCGTTCGGACATAAAGTTGGACAGCAGACAGCGGCCCGAATAGGTCATGCACATGGCGCCGTGAACAAAGGCTTCCAGCTTGATATCAGGGCATTCTTTGCGGATTTCACAGAGTTCACTGAACGATACTTCGCGGGCCAGGACCACCAGTTCGGCCCCCAGATTCTGCCAGAACTTCACCGACAGCCAAGACGATACATTGCTTTGGGTCGAGATGTGCAAAGGCAGTTCCGGCGCGTGGGTTTTGACGAATTGGAACACGCCGGGATCGGCAATGATCAACCCGTCGGGTTTCACTTTTCGAACAGTTTCGACATATTCGCGCAGTTTCGGGATGTCCTTGTTATGGGAAAACAGGTTCAGCGTCAGATAGGCGCGTTTGCCATGCTGGTGGCAAAATTCCACCCCTTCGATCACGTCCTCGAGCGAAAACTGCGACTTGGTGCGCAGAGACATATCCGGCGTGCCCAAATAAACAGCATCGGCCCCGTAAAGGATTGCCATTTTCAGTTTGCGCAGATTGCCTGCGGGCATAAGAAGTTCGGAACGGTGCGGTTGCGTCATCGTGTGGCTGCCATAAATCAGGGGAATTCAGGGTCTTTTACACGGGTTCTTACGGTTTGCCAATCGGGTGCGAAACGAGGGTGCTATGTGCAGATTTAGATCGAGAAAGCGGAGCTGGCTTTGATGAATGTCAGGTTGTTTGCTTTGATATCAATGCATTAACCTTTCCTCAAATCATTTCTACCAAAATATACAGCCAATAGCCCCCCGACAAGCAAGGGAGCTATTGGCAATTAATCAACGCCTAAGCCGCCTTGGTATCTTTCCCAAACCGCCCGTAAAAGCTCTCGCCCTTGCCGGCCATTTCGCGCAGCAGGTCGGGTGTGCTGAACCGCTCGCCATAGGTTTTGGTCAACCCGTCGCAAATCTCGACAGCCTTGCCTGCGCCGATCATATCAAGCCAGCTGAACGGCCCGCCCGACCACGGCGCAAAGCCCCAGCCGAGGATCGCGCCGACGTCGCGGATGTCCTCAAGCACACCTTCATCCGTGCCTTGGCCGTCCGATAAGCGATGCG
>CAZIDQ010000338.1:0-2131 GCA_964538015.1 uncultured Marinosulfonomonas sp. | reverse complement strand
GGCCCAGCCCGAACACCATCGAAATGCGGATCAGGGTAAAGAAATATTCCTGTGGTGCTGTGAACTGCATCACCGGATTGGGGTCGCCCAATTCGCGCATGGTTTTTTCAATCGGGGTCAGCAAAAAATCAAGGACCCAGCTGCCGAACGAGAAACAGATCACCATGCCAACGATAAAGGCAATCACCGAATAGATGATACGATTGCGCAGCTCGGCCAGATGCTCGATCAGCGGGGCTGTGGAGTCTTCAACCTCGTCGGTCATGATTTACCACCTGATTTGGGTTTTGGTTTTGCGGCAGCTTTTGGTTTCGGCTTGGCCGTTTTCGGTTTGGCTGGCGCCTTGGCTTTGGGTTTGGCTGCGGCTTTTGCCTTTGGCTTGGCCGGCGCCTTCTTAGCGGCAGGTTTGGCCGCCTTCTTGGCCGCCGGTTTGGCGGGCTTGGCTGCCGCATCCGTTTCAGCCGCTTTTGCTGTTGCTGCGTGCATTTTCTTGGCGGCATCGGTGCGCTCTTTGACCAGTGCTGCCTTTTTCGCCTTGTCCGCCGCTTTGGTTTCGGCGGCTTTGGCCTGTGCCTCGGGCGTCATCGGGTCCCAGTTTTCAAACTTGGTCGCCACCTCGTCCAGCGCATCCAGTCCCAGCGCCTTTTTCGAAGTCACCGCTTTCAGATCATCCGCCACGTCCTTAACGCCCGCCGAATCCGCAGCCTCGTTCATCGCTGACTGGAAATCCCGTGCCATCCCTTTAGCCTTGCCGGTAAAGCGGCCGAGGGTGCGAAACATTCCGGGCAGGTCTTTTGGTCCCACCACGATCAACGCGACGATGCCAATGACCAATAATTCGGTCCAGCCGATGTCAAACATGTGCGATCCGCCTTTTCAGAAAAACAGGGTAAAAGAGGGCGATTACGCCTCGTCTTTTTCTTTTTCTTTTTCGTCTTCGGGGGTCACATCTTTGGCGGCAGTGGCTGTATCTTCCAGCTCTTGCTTGCCTTCGCTCACACCTTTTTTGAACGAGGTAATGCCCTTGCCCACTTCGCCCATCAAAGACGAGATTTTGCCGCGTCCGAACAGAACCAACACCACAACGGCGATCAACAAAAGGCCAGGCAGGCCAATATTATTCAGCATAGTCTTCTCCTATGTCAGGATGTCCGGCGGGGGCCGGACAGGAATTTCACCCTCTGTGTTTATTGCCTTGGATCAGAAGATCAAAGGCTAAATTCGCCGCATTCTGCGGCTTTTTGACCGGTTTTGTGCCGCTATATTGTCAACTGACAGGTTTTTGTCAGTTATGCGGGGTAAAAATTCCCGAATCAAACGCGAAAGCGGTTGTGGGTGCTTGACCTTGGCGGCCGCGTCACCGAGTTTGCCCCCATGCGCCGCAAAGACCGCCTTTTTGAAATGATCCAGATCCTGCGTGACGGGCGGTTGCATCGTGCGCAGGACATGGCCGAGCGGCTGGATGTTTCGGTGCGCACGATTTACCGCGATATGGACAAGCTGATCGCATCAGGTGTGCCGGTCGAGGGGGAACGCGGGCTGGGCTATAGCATGACCGCGCCGATCACCCTGCCGCCGCTGAACCTGACCATGACCGAGCTGGAGGCGTTTCATCTGGGCATGGATGTGGTGGCCAAATCCACCGACAAGGAACTGGCCGAGGCCGCCAAATCATTGATTGCAAAGGTGGATATTGTGCTGCCCGAAGATCGGGATGCGCCAGCGCTGGGTTGGGGGTTTGCCGCGAACCCACTGGAGGATGCCGCCAAGGGGTTCAAATACATGCCCACCCTGCGGGCCGCGATCCGGATGCGCCACAAGGTGCAACTGGGGTATCGCAACGAGGCTGGCGAGATGACTGAGCGGGTGGTGCGCCCGTTGCAACTGGAATACTGGGGGCGGGTCTGGACGGTGATTGCGTGGTGCGAGTTGCGCAAGGATTTTCGGGTGCTGCGGGTGGACCGGATGCGGGATGTTTCGGTGTTGCCATCGCAATTTGGCGATGATGTGGGCACGACGCTGTCGGATTATCTGGAAGGGTTGGGAGAATAGGTTGTGCCGCGCTAACGCGCGTCACCCCGCGCGCGCGCCTTTACAGGGCACGCACGGGTGCCTTCGGCGAAGGTATTTG
>CAZIDQ010000337.1:0-2132 GCA_964538015.1 uncultured Marinosulfonomonas sp. | reverse complement strand
TGGTCATGGTCTATTGGGTCAACCGGGCGGTTTTGCTGTTTGACCAGCTGATTGCGGACGGCCAGTCGGCCACTGTGTTTCTGGAATTCACCGCCCTGACCCTGCCCAATGTGATCCGCATCGTGCTGCCGGTCGCGGCCTTTGCGGCCTCGGTCTATACCACCAATCGCCTAAGCTCGGAAAGCGAGCTGGTGGTGGTGCAGGCCATGGGGTTCAGCGGGTTCCGGCTGGCGCGTCCGGTGTTGGTGTTCGGGCTGATCGTGGCGCTGCTGACCGGCATTCTGTCGCATATCCTTGTGCCGATTTCTGCCGGATTGCTGGCCGAACGCAGCGCCGAAATCCGCGAAAATATTACCGCACGGTTCCTGACCGAAGGCGAATTCCTGCATCCAACCGATGGCATCACCTTTTATATTCGCGAAATCAGCCCCGAGGGCGAATTGCTGGACGTGTTCATGTCCGACAGTCGTGACCCCGACAGTCAAGTGATTTACACCGCTAAAAACGCCTTTCTTGTACGCGAGGAAACGGGACCAAAGCTGGTGATGTTTGACGGCATGGCGCAAACGCTTGATACAAACGGAAACCGGCTGTTCACCACCAGTTTCTCGGATTTTTCCTATGATATCGGAGCGTTGATTAACCCTGACAAACGGGCCGGGCGTTCCATCGGTGAATTATCAACGCGCGAATTGCTATCACCTACACCCCAGTTGCAGACCGAGGTCAACACAAGCCGCGCCTATCTTCTGTATGCGGGGCACGAACGCTTTGCCCAACCCTTGCTGGCCGTTGTCACCGCCCTGATCGGGTTTGCCACCCTGCTGGTTGGAAACTACAGCCGCTTTGGGGTTATGCGCCAGATTATGGCCGCAATTGTCATTCTGGTTCTGATCAAAGCCCTTGATAGCACAATGATCCAATACGCCCAAAGCAACGAAAAACTGTGGGGGCTGGTCTATGTGCCGGTGGTGGTCGGTCTGTTTGTCACCGCTTTTTTACTGTGGCTGTCTGAACGACCAGGGCGGTTGAAACGCATGTTCACCCGTAGTGGGGCCGCCGCATGATCCTGTATCGTTATTTCGCATTCCGCTACCTAAAGGCATTCGCTCTGGTTTTCGGTGTCTTTGGCGGCATCATGCTGATGATCGATGTGGTCGAGCAGATCAACAGCTTTGACAACGAAGCCGTTGGTATGGCCGAAGTGATACAACTGTCCCTGCTTCACCTTCCGTCATTGATGTATCCGATATTACCGCTGGTGACGATTTTGGCCACGCTTGTGCTTTTCCTCGGGCTGGCCCGCAGTTCCGAACTGGTGGTGACACGCGCAGCCGGCAGATCGGGGATGAAGGCGCTTGCGGCGCCGGTTTTCGTTGCGCTGGCGTTGGGGATTTTGTCGGTGACAGTGTTCAACCCGATCGTCGCGGCCACGTCAAAACAGTATGAATCTACCGTCAGCCGCTATGCCACAGGCACGGAAAGTGTTTTGTCGGTCTCGCAAGAAGGGCTGTGGTTGCGACAAGGCAGCCCCGATGGGCAGACCGTGATCCGCGCAAGCGGCTCTAATCTGGACGGCACCAAACTGGTCGATGTCAGTTTCCTGACCTTCACCGCAAACGGCACCCCCATGACAAGGATCGAGGCCGAGTCAGCCGAATTGACCACCGGAGCATGGGTGCTGGAAAACGCCAAGAAATGGCCGCTTCTAAGCAGTGCCAATCCCGAACGCGATGCCAAGCTGTTTGACGAGCTGAAAGTGCCAAGCGATCTGACCCGCGAGGAAATTCGCGACAGTTTTGGCACACCCAGTTCCATCCCGATCTGGGACCTTCCCGATTTTATCGACCGACTGGATAACGCCGGGTTTTCCGCCCGCCAGCATCGCGTCTGGTTCCAGTCTGAACTGGCCCTGCCGCTGTTGATGGTTGCAATGGTGCTGGTGGGGGCCGGTTTCACCATGCGGCACACCCGTTTTGGCGGCACCGGCCCGATGGTGCTGGGCGCTTTGCTGATGGGGTTTTCGCTGTTCTTTATCCGAAATTTTGCACAGGTGTTGGGTGAAAACGGCCAGTTGCCCGTCTATCTGGCCGCCTGGAGCCCGCCAATTGCGGCTACCCTCTTGGCCTTGG
>CAZIDQ010000336.1:0-2132 GCA_964538015.1 uncultured Marinosulfonomonas sp. | reverse complement strand
TGGTCATGGTCTATTGGGTCAACCGGGCGGTTTTGCTGTTTGACCAGCTGATTGCAGATGGCCAGTCGGCCACAGTGTTTCTGGAATTCACCGCCCTGACCCTGCCAAATGTGATCCGCATCGTTCTACCAGTCGCGGCCTTTGCCGGATCGGTCTATGCCACCAACCGCCTAAGTTCGGAAAGCGAACTGGTGGTGGTTCAGGCGATGGGGTTCAGCGGGTTCAGGTTGGCCCGTCCGGTGTTGGTGTTCGGGATAATTGTGGCGTTGCTGACAGGGATTCTGTCACATATCCTTGTGCCGATTTCCGCCGGATTGCTGGCCGAACGCAGCGCCGAGATTCGCGAAAACATCACTGCGCGGTTCCTGACCGAAGGCGAATTCCTGCACCCGACCGACGGAATCACCTTTTATATCCGCGAAATCAGCCCCGAGGGCGAATTGCTGGATGTGTTCATGTCCGACAGTCGCGATCCCGACAGTCAAGTGATTTATACCGCCAAGAACGCCTTTCTGGTGCGCGAGGAAACGGGGCCCAAACTGGTGATGTTTGATGGCATGGCCCAAACGCTTGATACAAACGGGAACCGGTTGTTCACCACCAGCTTTTCTGATTTTTCCTATGACATCGGGGCGTTGGTGAACGCCGGACAGCGGACCGGCCGTTCTCCAAACGAGGTTTCAACTTGGGAATTACTACATCCCAGCCCTGCATTAATGGCCGATACCGGTGACAGCATTGCTGTATTGCTGTCTATCGGGCACGGGCGTATTGCGCAGCCGCTACTGGCCATCGTTACTGCCTTGATCGGGTTTGCAACACTGCTTGTCGGCAGCTTCAGCCGCTTTGGGGTTATGCGCCAGATTTTGGCGGCAATCCTGCTGCTGGTCATCATTAAAGCGCTGGATAGCACAATGATCCAATACGCCCGCAGCAATGCCCACCTGTGGGGTCTGGTTTATGTACCTGTCGCTGTCGGACTGCTGACATCTGCGGTTCTATTATGGCTTTCCGAACGCCCGGGACGTATCAAACGTTTGTTTAGCCGAACGGGGGTCGCCGCATGATCCTGTATCGTTATTTTGCCATGCGGTTTTTAAAAGCGTTTATCGCTGTTTTCTCGGTTTTTAGCGGAATCATCCTGATGATCGAGGTGGTCGAGCAGATCAACAGCTTTGACAGCGAAACTGTTGGATTTTCTGAGGTGATGGAGCTTTCAATGCTACATCTGCCCTCTTTGATGTATCCAATACTGCCACTTGTGATGATTTTGGCCACGCTTGTGCTGTTCCTTGGATTGGCGCGCAGTTCCGAATTGGTAGTAACACGCGCAGCAGGACGATCGGGATTAAAGGCGCTTGCTGCGCCGGTTGCAGTCGCCCTTGCATTGGGGTTGTTGGCAATCGGGATTTTCAACCCAATTGTTGCCGCGACATCCAAGCAATATGAAACGACTGCCAACCGGTATGCTCATGGCAACGAAAGTGTATTGTCAATTTCGCAAGAAGGGTTGTGGTTGCGACAAGGCAGCGCCGAAGGACAGACGGTCATTCGGGCAGCCGGATCTAATCTGGACGGCACCAAACTGATTGATGTCAGTTTTTTTGGTTTCACTGCAAACGGCACCCCCATGACCCGGATCAAAGCCGATTCCGCCGAGCTAACGCCCGGAGCATGGGTTTTGAAAAACGCCAAGAAGTGGCCGCTTTTGAGCAGCGCCAACCCTGAACGCGACGCCAAACTGTTTGATGAACTGAAAGTCCCCAGCGACCTGACCCGCGAAGAAATCCGCAACAGTTTTGGCACCCCCAGTTCCATTCCAATCTGGGAACTTCCCGATTTCATCGACCGGCTGGACACCGCCGGATTTTCCGCCCGTCAGCACCGTGTCTGGTTTCAAACCGAACTGGCCCTGCCGCTGTTGCTGGTCGCAATGGTTCTGGTGGGGGCCGGTTTCACCATGCGCCACACCCGTTTTGGCGGCACCGGCCCGATGGTGCTGGGCGCTTTGCTGATGGGATTTTCGCTGTTCTTTATCCGAAATTTTGCACAGGTGCTGGGTGAAAACGGTCAGCTACCCGTCTATCTGGCCGCCTGGAGCCCGCCAATTGCGGCTACCCTCTTGGCCTTGG
>CAZIDQ010000335.1:0-2134 GCA_964538015.1 uncultured Marinosulfonomonas sp. | reverse complement strand
ATAATCCTTCTCCGCCAAAGGGTTGCGAGCCAACCACCGCGCCGATCTGGTTGCGGTTCACATAGATATTGCCCGCCTTCAACCGCTCGACCACATGCTGCACCCTGTCGTCAATCCGCGTGTGCAAGCCAAAGGTCAGCCCGTATCCGGTGGCATTGATATCCCCGATCACCTGATCCAGATCATCGGCCTTGAACGTCGCGATATGCAGCACCGGCCCGAACACTTCGCGCTCCATTTCGCCAATCCCGTCGACCCGCAGCAGGGTCGGCGGCACGAAATGTCCCGCGTTGGGGCGCGCCAATTGTTTGATCACGCGCCCTTCGGTTTTGGCCGCCGCGATATAGGCGTCAATGCCCGCCTGTGCCTCGTCATCAATCACCGGCCCCACATCGCAGGACAAATCCCAAGGGCCGCCGACCGACAATTCATCCATCGCCCCCTTCAGCATTTCGGTGAACCCTTCGGCGATGTCCTCTTGCACATACAAACACCGCAGGGCCGAACAGCGCTGCCCCGCCGATTGAAACGCGCTTTGCACCACGTCGCGCACGGCCTGTTCGGGCAGGGCGGTGGAATCAACGATCATCGCGTTCAGCCCGCCGGTTTCCGCGATCAAAGGCGCGCCGGGGGTCAGGTTTTTGGCCATTGCTCGGCGGATCAATTGGGCTGTATCGGTCGAGCCGGTGAAACATACCCCGCCAACGCGGGCGTCTGATGTCAGCGCTGCCCCGATGCGCCCATCTCCGGGCAGAAGTTGCAGCGCGTGGGCCGGAACGCCCGCCTTGTGCAGCAGCGACACCGCGAAATGGGCGATCAGCGGGGTTTGTTCGGCCGGTTTGGCCAAAGTGGCGTTGCCGGTGGCCAAAGATGCCGCGATCTGGCCGGTGAAAATGGCCAGCGGGAAGTTCCATGGCGAAATGCAGGTGAATGTACCGATGGGGGCCGCGTCATGGTTTTGCGCCTGCGCTGCGTAATAGCGCAGAAAATCCACCGCCTCTCGCAATTCGCCAACCGCATCGGGCAGGGTTTTTCCGGCCTCGCGGGTTAGCAGGGCAAAGAGCGGGCCAAAGTTTTCCTGATAGAGATCAGCGGCGCGGTTCAGAACCTTGGCCCGTTCCGCCACCGGCGCGTCCCAGATGTGCGCGGATGCCAGCGCCTTGTCCACATCCTCGGCCGTGGCCCATGTCACATGCCCGACGATGTCATCGGCATCGGCAGGGTTTTGCACCGGTTCGGATGGTCCATCCGCAGCTTTGCCCGCTATCAATGGGGCGGCCGTGAACTCCGTATCCCGATACGCCCCGCGCGCCTTGCCTATTGCGTCCAGAGTCGGTCCGTCTGCCAGATCCCAGCCCTTGGAATTCTGCCGCTCGGGCAGGAACAATTCCGGCCCGCGTTTGATTGCAACCGGCGACAGATCGGCGGCGAAAGGATCCGCTGCGACCACTTCGGGTGGCACATCCTCATCCACAATTTGGTTCACAAAGGACGAATTCGCGCCGTTCTCCAGCAGGCGGCGCACCAGATAGGCCAACAGATCACGATGCGCGCCCACAGGGGCATAAATCCGGCAACGTGTGTGCTCGGAGTCCAGTACAATGGCATGCAGGCGTTCGCCCATCCCGTGTAGGCGCTGGAACTCGTAACTGTCAGAATTATCAGCCATTTCCAGAATGGCAGCGACGGTATGTGCGTTATGGGTGGCGAACTGCGGATAAATCCGGTCCACCATCCCCAGCAGTTTACGCGCGTTGGCTATATAGGAAATATCGGTCGCCGCCTTGCGGGTGAACACGGGGAATCCTTGCGCCCCGATCACCTGTGCGTGCTTGATTTCGCTGTCCCAATAGGCGCCCTTGACCAGCCGCACCATGATGTGCCGGTCCAGCCGTTCCGACAGCGCATAAAGCCAGTCAATCACCCCGCTGGCCCGTGGACCGAACGCCTGCACCACCACACCAAAGCCGTTCCATCCGGCGAGTGACGGATCGGACAGAACCGCCTCGATCACATCCAGCGACAGGGCCAGCCGGTCGGCCTCCTCCGCGTCGATATTGAACCCCATGCCCGCTGATCTTGCCAAGCCCGCCAAGGCGCGGACCCGTGGCACCAGTTCGGCCATCACGCGATC
>CAZIDQ010000334.1:0-2146 GCA_964538015.1 uncultured Marinosulfonomonas sp. | reverse complement strand
TGGGTCTGGACGTAATTGGTCAGCCCGTAAACCGTGTCATTGGCCATTTCCAGCGCTTGCTCTTCGGTGTCAAACGGGATGATCGACAGCACGGGGCCAAAGATTTCCTGCTGGGCAATCGCCATGTCGTTGGAGACATCGGCAAACACCGTCGGGCGTACATAATAACCGCGGTTCAGACCGTCGGGGCGGCCCAGACCACCGGCAACCAGACGGGCACCTTCATCAATGCCAACCTGAATCATGTCCTGAATTTTACCATATTGCAGTTCCGAGACCACGGGGCCGATCTGACGGCCTTCTTTGTCGGCGGGACCAACCTTGATGGAATTGGCAACCTCGGCAGCGGTTTCTACCGCCTGATCATAGATCGAGCGTTCCACGAACATCCGTGTGGGCGCATTGCACGACTGGCCCGAGTTCTGCATGCAGTGCAGCACACCACGTTTCACGGCCTTATCGTCAGCATCGGCATATATGATATTCGCGCCTTTGCCGCCCAGTTCCAGCGCCACGCGTTTCACTGTGTCGGCGGCGTTTTTGGTGATCAAAGCACCGGCGCGGGTCGAGCCGGTGAAGGACACCATATCCACATCGGGGTGGCCGGACAGTTGCGTGCCAACACCGGGGCCATCGCCGTTCACCATGTTGTAGACACCGGCGGGCAGGCCGACGGCGTCCATGATTTCGGAGAACACGATGGACGACAGCGGTGCGATTTCGGATGGTTTCAGGATCATAGTGCAACCAACAGCCATCGCGGGGATACATTTCAAAGTGACCTGATTCATCGGCCAGTTCCACGGGGTGATCAGGGCGGTGACGCCAATTGGTTCCATCAGGATGCGGTCATCGGGGGCGTGGGCGCCCAGCATGCGGTCGAATTCGAAATCCTCGAATGCCTTGATGAAATTGCTGATGTGCCAGATGCCCGCCCCCACCTGCGAGGTTTTGGACAGATCAATCGGCGCGCCCATTTCAAGGCTCATCGCCTGCGCCAGATCATCGGCGCGGTTCTTGTATTCCTTTAACACGGCGTGCAGGAAATCCATCTTGTCCGATTTTGGCATGGCGGCCCATGCAGGAAAGGCGGCTTTGGCGGCAGCAACGGCGGCGTTTGTATCGGCTTGGGAACCAAGCGAGATGGTGGCGCAAACCTCCTCGTTCGAGGGATTGATCACGTCAAAGTCGTTGGGTGTGCTTGCGGCGACCCATGCGCCGTTGATGTAGAATTTCTTTGCGTTGGACATTTGATGCCTCCTGAATCCGGTTTTGCAGCAGCGTGTCACCCCTGACGAGTCGGGGCAAGGGGCTGTAGGAATTCTATTGTATCGCGACAATATTTTTGCAAATCTGGGGAAAACCATTAGTTGAAAGAGTTGGAATTCTTATGCCTGCTATTATTGCGCTTGTTGGTCTGCTTGTCGGGGCCTTGATTTGGTATAACCGGATGAAGCAGGCGGGGCATATTGCGGGCGAGTTGAAAGACGCGGCCAATGATGTGCGATTGGCGGCGCGGCGGTTCGGGTTTAAACGCCGCGCAAATGTGCACCCCATAGATACGCTGGATGACGCGCGGCTGGCGGCGGCAGGGATTGTGGCGGCGACAGTGCAGATGGACGGATTGTGGGATCAGTCAATGTCGGACGCAATGATACAACAGGCGCAATCGGTGTTTAATGTGGATCTGGGCGAGGCCGAGGAAGTTGTGATTTTTGCCCGCTGGATTGCGGCGCAGGGCAATAACCCGAGCGAGACAGTGCGCCGGTTGGCGCGGCGGTTGAAACGGTTGGCCGGACAGGAGGCAATGACGGATACGGTGCAGATGATTCAGGGGGTTTCGGGGCGTGACGGGCGGGCGTTAAGCCCGGATGCCGAGGACGCGATTGCGACAGTTGAACGGGTGCTGAAATCCGTCTAGGACGCATTGTTTCCTACTGCTTATTCAGACATATAAAAAAGGCCCCGATGTTTCCACCGGGGCCTTTTGTTGTTTGCTATGAAAGCAAAGATTACTCTTTGTCTTCTGCAATCTCTTTGCCGGTTTCCTGATCGACCATCTTCATCGCCAGACGAACCTTGCCGCGATCATCAAAGCCCAGCAGTTTGACCCAAACTTCCTGACCCTCTTTCAGAACATCCGAAG
>CAZIDQ010000333.1:0-2150 GCA_964538015.1 uncultured Marinosulfonomonas sp. | reverse complement strand
ACAGCGACGACTGGATCGTGCTGCCTGATTTCAAAAATTCATAGGCCCGCTTTTGCTGCTCCGGCGTCAGCGATTTCCACAGCGCCACGTCCTCGGGTGACAGGGCATAGCCTTGTGGCACTGACAGTTTGCCATTCGACATCATTTTGGGTGCAGTCGGGCCAGCGGGGTTGGGCAACGTGCCTGCCTCGCGGTGGTGCTGCTCGATACAGGCATTCATCAGAACCGCGCCGCGCGCATCCCCGCCAACGGCAGGCAGGATCACTGACAGGCCGTTTGCCCCGACCTTTTCGAATGAGCGCACATAGGACCCTTTGGCCCCCGTTTCATGCAGGCATGTCAACATGTAATCCTTTGGCGGTTCAGGTTTGACACACCCCGCCAGAACCACGCCCGCCAAAACCAGTGCAACAGACGAGGTTTTCAGAATAGCCATCAGTAAACCCTTTTCTTCGGTGCAAATTTCTTCATATCCACCCCGCCCTCTTTCAGCGTGGTAAGCGGGTCAACGTGGACCGGGCGGTATTTTATCTTGACCTTGCCGGCTTCATTCACAGTTGCCAGCGTATGCTTGCGCCAGTCCTTGTCTCCACGATCAGGGAAATCCTCGTGCGCGTGTGCCCCGCGGCTTTCCTTGCGGGCCTCGGCCCCGTAGATCGTGGTCAGCGCATTGGCCATCAGGTTTTCCAGTTCCAGCGTTTCCATCAGATCGCTGTTCCAGACCAGCGAGCGGTCTGTGACTTTGATGTCTTTCATCTCGTCCCAGATATCACTTATCCTTTTGCAGCCTTCGCTCAGGGTTTCGCTGGTGCGGAACACTGCAGCATCTTCCTGCATAGCGCGCTGCATCTTCAGGCGCAGTTCAGCCGTCGTTTTGTCGCCATCGGCTTGACGAACCCGATCAAAGTGCTCGAAAATGGCGTCGATCTTGTCTTCGGATGCGTGCGGAACAGGGGCCTTGGGGTCAATGATTTCCCCAGCCTTGATCGCCGTTGCACGCCCCATAACCACCAGATCCAGCAGTGAATTGGTACCCAGACGGTTCGCCCCGTGCAGTGAAGCACTGGCACATTCCCCCGCAGCCATCAGGCCGGGGACAATTGCATCGGGGTTGCCTTTGACAGGGTTGATCACCTCGCCCATGTGGTTTGTCGGGATGCCGCCCATGTTGTAGTGCGCCGTAGGCAGAACCGGAATCGGTTCTTTGGTCACATCGACACCGGCAAAGATACGCGCACTTTCGGCGATGCCCGGCAGGCGCTCGAAAATCACCTCGGGGGGCAGATGGCTCAGGTTCAGGTGGATATGGTCCTTTAGCGGGCCAACACCGCGTCCTTCGCGAATTTCGATTGTCATACAACGGCTGACAACATCGCGGCTGGCCAGATCCTTGAAGGTGGGCGCATAGCGCTCCATGAACCGCTCGCCTTCCGAGTTGGTCAGATAGCCGCCTTCGCCGCGCACCCCTTCGGTGATCAGCGCGCCCATGCCGTAAATGCCGGTCGGATGGAATTGCACGAATTCCATATCCTGCAACGGCAATCCGGCCCGCGCCACCATGCCGCCACCATCGCCCGTGCAGGTATGTGCGGATGTGCAACTGAAATAGGTGCGCCCCGCCCCGCCGGTGGCCAAAACAACCATCTTGGCGTTGAAGCGGTGCATCGTGCCGTCATCCAGTTTCCATGCCATGATGCCGGTGCAGGCCCCGTTATCATCCATGATCAGATCCAGCGCGAAATACTCGATATAGAATTCAGCGTTGTGTTTCAGGCTTTGCCCATACAGCGTGTGCAACATCGCATGACCGGTCCGGTCAGCCGCAGCACAGGCGCGCGGCACCGGCTTGCCTTCGCCATAATCGGTGGTGTGCCCGCCGAACGGACGCTGGTAAATCTTGCCATCCTCGGTCCGGCTGAACGGAACACCGTAATGTTCCAATTCGTAAACCGCACGCGGCGCTTCGCGGGCGACGTATTCAATGGTGTCGTTATCGCCCAGCCAGTCAGATCCTTTGACCGTGTCATACATATGCCACTGCCAGCTGTCCGGTTCCATATTGCCCAGACTGGCGGCAATCCCGCCTTGTGCTGCCACCGTGTGGGAACGGGTCGGGAAAACCTTGGTCACACAGGCGGTTTTCAACCCCT
>CAZIDQ010000332.1:0-2175 GCA_964538015.1 uncultured Marinosulfonomonas sp. | reverse complement strand
AAAACGTGTGGGTGGCGACGTGAGCGACTTTGCCGCGATCAAGCTGCTGAAATTCTCGGTCGCGTAAAGCGGATCGGGATTGGTCCCTCTGCCGCAGCATTGGCAGGGGGGCTGAAATGGGCGTGCGTCCGGGGTTTCGTGTTGTCTAGCTGCTCCCCTCCGTCCAAGCAATACGATGGGCGCGCGCCCGCCTTCATGGCGGAGGAATTCAGATTTTTCGGAGATTTTCCATGATGTTAGTCGAGCAAACCACAGTGCCGGCATTGGCGCTGCCGATTGCACAATTCAAGGACCACTTGCGGATGGGCACGGGGTTTGCCGATGACGCGGTGCAGGATGCGGTGCTGGAAAGCTATCTGCGCAGCGCGGTTGCGGCAATCGAGGCGCGCACGGGCAAAATATTGATCGCGCGCAGTTTCATGTGGTCGCTGACCGCGTGGCGAGCGCTGGGGGAACAGGCGTTTCCGGTGGCCCCCGTTAGTGCGATCACCGAGCTGCGCCTGCTGGACCGTCTGGGGGCGGTGACGGTGATCGATGCGGGCCGTTATTCGCTGCAAAAGGATGACCACCGGCCAAAGCTGTTGGCGGCGGGGGGCTGTTTGCCCACCATCCCGATTGGCGGTAGTGCCGAGGTGATCTTTGACGCCGGTTTCGGCGCGGCCTGGGGGGATCTGCCGGCGGATGTGAACCATGCGGTGATGCTGCTGGCGGCGCATTATTACGAGCATCGCAATCTGGGCGGGGCTGCGGGCGAGGTGATGCCTTATGGCGTGACCAGCCTGATCGAGCGTTATCGCACGGTGCGGATTCTGGGCGGGGCCACGTCATGAGTGCGCCGGTTCTGAACCGCAAGCTGGTGCTGGAGGATCCGGTGCAACTGCCCGATGGTGCTGGCGGGTTTAATGAAACATGGGTGGCATTGGGCACCCTGTGGGCCGAGGTCAAGGCGGGCACGGGGCAAGAGAAGGCGGGCGAGTTTATCACCGTTTCCAAGGTGCCCTACCGCATCACGGTGCGCGCGGCCCCTTACGGGGCGCCATCGCGCCCCAAACCGGAACAGCGGTTTCGCGAAGGCACGCGGCTGTTTCGCATCAAGGCGGTGACCGAGCGTGATCCGCAGGCGCATTTCCTGACCTGTTTTGCCTATGAGGAGGTATCGTCATGAGTTACGGCGTTTCGGCCGCGCTTCAGGCGGCGATTTATCAGAGGCTGGTTTCGGACCCTGTGCTGATAGGGCTGGTGGGCAGTGCTATTTACGACAACGCACCGGCGGGGCCGATCACCGGCACCTATGTCAGTCTGGGGCCGGAAGACGTGCGCGACCGGTCGGACAAGACCGGCTATGGCGCGCTGCATATGGTGACGATCAGCGTGATTTCGGATGCCGCCGGTTTCCAGACGGCCAAGGAAGTGGGCGCGGCGGTGAGTGATGCGTTGCAGGGGGCCACGCTGACGTTAAGTCGCGGGGCGCTGTGTTACATCAACTTTGACCGTGCCACGGCGCGGCGGGTCGGCACGGGGGAAACCCGGCGGATTGATCTGCGGTTTCATGCGCGGGTCGAGGACAACTGACCGGAGCAATTATCCGGTTTCTAAAAATTTCTATCATTATTGGAGTGACAGCTATGGGTGCCCAGAACGGCAAGGACCTTTTGATCAAGATGGACATGACCGGCGGCGGTCTGTTTGAAACCGTTGTCGGCCTGCGGGCCACGCGGATCAGTTTCAACGCGGAAGCGGTGGATGTGACCAGTCTGGAAAGTGCAGGCGGCTGGCGTGAATTGCTGGGCGGGGCGGGGGTGAAATCGGCCACGATTTCGGGGTCCGGTGTGTTCAAAGACGCCACCACGGATGAACGCGCGCGGCAGATTTTCTTTGACGGGGAAACACCGAATTTTCAGGTGATCATTCCCGATTTCGGCATCATCGAGGGGGCTTTCCAGATCACCTCGGTTGAATATGCGGGCAGCTATAATGGCGAGGCGACCTATGAGCTGAGCATGGCCTCGGCCGGGGCGCTGACATTCACGGCGGCACCGTAATGGCGAACCCCTGGGCAGGCGAAGTGGCGTTGGTGCTGGATGGCGTGGAACATGCCTGCAAGCTGACGCTGGGCGCTTTGGCGGAACTGGAGGCGTCCCTGGAAACGGGGACGCTGGTTTCCCTAGTCGAGCG
>CAZIDQ010000331.1:0-2186 GCA_964538015.1 uncultured Marinosulfonomonas sp. | reverse complement strand
TGGTGCGGGTGAAGGGACTTGAACCCCCACGCCTCGCGGCGCCAGAACCTAAATCTGGTGCGTCTACCAATTCCGCCACACCCGCACATGTCTTTCGGCCAGCGGCCCAAAGTCCGCGCCTTCTAGCAAAGCCTGCGCGCCGTGGCCAGCGAAAAATGTTTCTTAAAATCAGCAAGGCAAAACCACAATTATGCCCGAATGTTTAACGACAAAAACCCTGCAACAAAACCACGCCAGACGGGAAACCCTATGACTTTGGACATGCAAGCCGCACTGCTGACCGCCGATACAGAGGCCCTTGACGGGGCGTCCTCGGGCCTTACCACAGGCACGATTGTGCTGACGTTGAATGGCGAAATGCCGGTTGAAGACCTGTGCGCCGGCGACCGTATCATCACCCGCGATTGCGGCATGGCCGTGCTAAAGGCGATCCACACACGCAAAATCACCACCCGTCCCTACCGTATTTCCGCCGAACGTCTGGGGCCGGGCCGCCCGACCACAGATACATTCGTTCCCGCCGACCAACCAATTCTGGTGCGTGGTTTGCTGGCCACAGCGCTGTTCAATAGCGATGCGGCCGTGGTACCGGTGTCGCGTCTGGCCGATGGCGAATATATCGCTAAATGCAAGGAACAGACCCTGCGCGTTTACGAGCTGGAATTCGACACGCCACATGTGATCTATGCAAACGGGCTGGAACTTGCCAGCGCGCCCCACGACGTCGCCATCGCGGCCTAAACCTCCAAACTGCGAAACACTTTTGGCAATTGCTCTGGCAGATCCTCG
The DNA here is from genome assembly GCA_964538015.1 of uncultured Marinosulfonomonas sp. GTDB lineage: Bacteria > Pseudomonadota > Alphaproteobacteria > Rhodobacterales > Rhodobacteraceae > Profundibacter. The sequence continues at coordinate 1,397 of CAZIDQ010000331.1, read as the reverse complement.
GCGATCAATCCGGGGCCGAATTGCAATGCACATTCCACATGCAGCCACGCGGCCGTTTCGGCAGCTTCTCTCGACTCGAACCCACGCGCCAGCAACCCCGCGATGAACCCTGCCAGCACATCCCCAGATCCCGCGGTCGCCAGCCACGGGGCCGCGCGTTCATAATGCGCCGAATTGATCGATGCGCGCCCGTCCCTATCGGCAATCACCGTATCGGCCCCCTTGAACAACACCACACAGCCCGCTCGCTTGGCCGCGTCCCGCGTTGCATCCACCTTGGAGTATGCGGGGCCTTTTGTGGCTGGTGCATTCATCTTTTCGGCAATGTCTGGAAACAGCCGCGCAAATTCGCCCGCGTGCGGGGTCAGGACACATTTGCGATGCAACATGGCAAACAACGCGGGGTCCTTGGCTATTGCAGTCAGCGCATCCGCATCCAGCACCGTAGGGCGGGGTTTTACCCCGCCACAGCCCAAAGCCACAGGCACCAACTCCGCCGCCCGCTTCAGCCCCAAACCCGGCCCCAGACACAAGGCATTGATCCTATCATCCGCCATCACCGCTTTCAGCGCCGCACCTTCCCCCACCTCGGCCAGCATGATCGCGTTCAACTGGCTGGCGTTTTCCACCACGGCGTCCAGAGGGCATCCGAGCGTCACCACCCCTGCCCCGATCCGCAACGCTCCGCGCGCCGCCAGACGCGCCGCGCCGCCTTTGCCGGAAGGGCCGGACAGGATGAGGGCGTGACCGTGGGTGTATTTGTGGTCGCCTAGCTCTTTGTCGAGAATACTCTCACCACCCATATACTCTGGCCGAAACAATGCAGCTTCACTCATATTTGCTATACTGCATCGGTAATGATGGCGCGAGTTCGAGTCTATGCCGCTCCAACCCAGAGCTTTAATTGCGTTCCTATGTGACAGACCAATGCTCTTTAATTTTATCTTGCCACAATGCTTAATTCCATTTGCTAGATAATGACCCAATTTTATAAATTCAAAAGTCACGGTAAGATCAGCTACAGTTATACATTCATGGTTACCAATTATACATTCATGGTTACCAATTAATCGTCCAGAATCACTACATAAACCCGTAGGTAGATCAATCGCGACAATCCTCGGGCGATGTTGTTTTGCGGTCAATTCTTGCAAAATAGAAAGAGGTAGATCAACACCTCTTGAAAGTCCTGTTCCAAAAAGAGAATCTACAATCAAATCACTGTGGAATGGGCGTGTCTCGAATGTAGATATATCCAGAGCCGAAACCTCCCCCATCTCCACCCACCGCTCGTAATTCACCTTCGCATCCGGTGGCAGCTTATCGGCGTCCCCATATAGAAACACCTCGACCTCCCAGCCCCATTCCTTCAGCAACCGCGCCACCACGAACCCGTC
>CAZIDQ010000330.1:0-2239 GCA_964538015.1 uncultured Marinosulfonomonas sp. | reverse complement strand
TGTTGTCGTTTGATGATGCCCGCACGCTGTTTCACGAATTCGGCCATGCGCTGCACCAGATGCTGTCGGATGTGACCTATGAATCGGTGTCCGGCACGTCCGTGGCGCGGGATTTCGTGGAATTGCCCAGCCAACTGTATGAACACTGGCTGGAAGTGCCCGAAGTGCTGCAAAAATTCGCAACCCACGCGGAAACCGGCGAGGCGATGCCTGCGGACCTGTTGAAACGTCTGCTGGCGGCGGGGACTTATGACATGGGGTTTTCGACCGTGGAATATGTGGCCTCGGCGCTGGTTGATCTGGAGTTCCACAACGGCGCGGCCCCATCCGATCCGATGGCGAAACAGGCCGAGGTTCTGGACAGCATCGGCATGCCACACGCCATCCGCATGCGCCACGCCACGCCGCAATTCGCGCATGTGTTTTCCGGCGACGGCTATTCCAGCGCCTACTACAGCTATATGTGGAGCGAGGTGATGGATGCGGATGCGTTCGAGGCCTTTGAGGATGCGGGCGGGGCGTTTGATCCCGACATGGCGAAACGGCTGGAGAAGCACATCCTTTCGGCTGGTGGTTCGCGCGACCCCGAGGAGCTATACACCGCGTTTCGCGGGCGGATGCCGGGGGTCAAGGCGCTGCTAAAGGGGCGCGGGCTTATTCCCTGATCTCGTCCAGGCGCACGCCCCAAAGGGATTCTTTGCGTGCCCAGCCGCGTTGGCCGTCTGCCTTTAGGTGGCACCAGTCGATGTTGCATTTTCCCAACCGCGCGATCACGCCCATTTCCAGACGGGCGTTTTCCTGTGATTTGGGGTCAGGACGGGCGTAAAGCGTCAGCAGGTCTTCCTCGACGATCACGGTGCGCACGCCGGACAACAGCGAATAATGCACCCAGCCGCCTTGGCCGTCACGGTCGCGAACCCGTCGCCAGTGACCGTATTCGGCGGTAATTTCCAGCGGCATGTCGCGGCGTTTGAACACCCAGTCAATACGGTGGGTCAGGCTGGGACCACGGCGCACGTTGCCTTCGGAGGCCTTTAGCGAAACAAACCGTGGAATCGGCAGGTTTGTGACGGGGCCGCGTTCGCCACCGGCAACCGTATCGGCGCGGGTCAAACCCGCAATTCCGCCGACCAAACCAAATGCAATAATGATTGCGCCCATGCGCAAAGGGAAAATCCTGCCCATCTTTACCCGATACCTTGCCTTTTTTGCCTTTTGACCCTCGCGGGGTTCTTGTGCCCCGTCGATTGTTGCGCCACTCTACGACCAAAGCTGCGCCAAAGAAAGATACAAGGGAGTGCATCATGCCCGCTGAACGATTGAGTGTTGTTGTAACGCGACGGTTGCCCGAGGTGGTTGAAACCCGGATGAAGGAATTGTTCGACGTCGAATTGCGCGAATCCGATGCCCCGATGAGCCGCGATGAAATTGTGGCGGCGATGAAACGTGCTGATGTTCTGGTGCCCACCCTGACCGATACGGTGGATGCGGGGATGCTGTCACAGGCGGGGGACAAGCTGCGGCTGATTGCAAATTACGGTGCGGGGGTTGATCACATCGACGTGCAAACCGCCCGCCAGCGCGGGGTTCTGGTGTCCAACACGCCCGGCGTTGTGACCGAAGACACAGCCGACATGACCTTGGCGCTGATACTGGCGGTGACGCGGCGGATCCCCGAAGGTCTGGCCCTGATGCAATCCGGTGATTGGCAGGGCTGGTCCCCGACCGCGATGCTGGGCGGGCGGCTGGGTGGTCGTCGGCTGGGTATTCTGGGCATGGGCCGGATCGGGCAGGCGGTGGGGCGGCGCGCGGCGGCCTTCGGGATGCAGGTGCATTACCACAACCGCCACCGTTTACATGCCGATATCGAATCCGAGTTGGAGGCGACCTATTGGGAAAGTCTGGACCAGATGGTGGCGCGGATGGACATCATTTCGATCAACTGCCCGCATACGCCCAGCACGTTCCATTTGATGAATGCGCGGCGTTTGAAACTGATGAAAAAGGATGCGGTGATCGTCAATACTTCGCGCGGCGAGGTGATTGACGAAAACGCCCTGACACGGATGCTGCGGGCTGGCGAGATTGCCGGTGCGGGGCTGGATGTGTTTGAAGGCGGGGCCGAGATCAACCCGCGTTTGCAGGCGTTGAAAAATGTGGTTCTGTTGCCGCATATGGGGTCGGCCACTGTCGAGGGGCGCGCCGAGATGGGCGAGAAGGTGATCATCAACATCAAGAC
>CAZIDQ010000329.1:0-2241 GCA_964538015.1 uncultured Marinosulfonomonas sp. | reverse complement strand
AATTCCAGCGATGGCACACCGGCCTTCCACTCAATGGTATAATCCTCGTCCACCGCGCGGACCTCGTGTTTCTCCGCATCCAGCCGCATCTTGATTTTAAAGGACTTTTCCAGACCGGCCTTGGCGAAGATTTCGTACCATGTGGCATCGACGATCTTCCATTCCGCCACCAGATCGCAACTGCCATCCTTGCAGGCGCTGATCTGGTAGGGGGCGGTATCGCGGTTCAGGGCCAGAATGGCGGCTTCAACATCGGCAGCGCTTGCCGGAGCGACACCCGATTTGGGCCGCTTGGTGCCGGTTAGGAAATCGAATAGTCCCATCAGACCAGCTTCCCCTCTGCCGAAATACCGGTTTTGCCGCCTAGATAAGGGTGCAGCACGGAAGGCATAGTGACCGAGCCGTCATCATTTTGGCCGTTCTCCAGCACAGCAATCAAGCAGCGCCCCACGGCAACGCCCGAGCCATTCAATGTATGCACAAACTCCGGTTTGCCGCCACCTGCAGGTTTAAACCGCGCGTTCATGCGGCGGGCCTGAAAATCGCCAGCCACGGAAATCGAACTGATCTCGCGATAGGTGTTCTGGCCGGGCAGCCAAACCTCGATGTCATGAGTTTTGCGCATGCCGAACCCCAGATCTCCAGTGCACAGCACCACGGTGCGGTAAGGCAGTTCCAGCGCTTCGAGGATCGCCTCGGCACAGCCGGTCATGCGGTCATGTTCCGCCGCCGATTTGTCGGGGTGTGTCACCGAAACCATTTCCACCTTTTCAAACTGGTGCTGGCGCAGCATGCCGGATGTGTCGCGCCCTGCCGATCCGGCCTCTGACCGGAAACACAGGGTGTGGGCGACATGGCGGCGGGGCAGGGTGGATTCGTCGATCACATCGCCGTTGATGATGTTGGTCAGCGGCACTTCGGCGGTCGGGATCAGCCACCAGCCATCGGTGGTTTTATAGCTGTCCTCGCCGAATTTGGGCAATTGGCCGGTGCCATACATCATTTCCTCGCGCACCAGCACGGGCACGTTGGTTTCCAGCAGGTCGTGTTTGTCGATGTGCATGTCCAGCATGAATTGCGACAGCGCGCGGTGCACGCGGGCCACGGCACCGGACATCACCACGAAACGCGAACCGGACAGTTTGGCGGCGGTCTCGAAATCCATGCCGTCCTGAACGGCGGCCAGCTCAAAATGCTCTTTGGCATCAAACGCGAAATTGCGCGGGTTGCCCCAGCGTTTGATTTCGACATTGTCGTCCTCGTCCGCGCCATCGGGCACATTATCGTCCGGCAGGTTGGGCAGTCCCATCAGCATATCGCGCAATTCGGCGTCTTTGGCCTTGGCTTCGTCCTCAAGCACAGCAATCTCGGCTTTCTTTTCGCCGACCAGCGCGCGCAGGCGTTCAAACTCGGCCTCGTCCCCCGAGGCTTTGGCTGCGCCCACCTGTTTGGACGCCGCATTGCGCTCGGTCAGGGCCGCTTCGGCCTTGGCGATGGCGGCGCGGCGTTCGGTGTCAATCGCCAGAACCGATTCGGAAATACCGGATAGCCCGCGCCGTGCCATTGCGGCGTCAAAAGCAGCCGGATTTTCGCGGATCATTTTAATATCGTGCATTTCACTGGTTCCCGATTGAATGTCATAGCTCACCCCCCATATGCCCTAGACGGGCGCGGCTTTGAAGCCTTGATTTACATGCGGCATCTGCTTGCCAAGCAAAAGGGCCACATATAGGGTGCGCGCCAACGCTATCGGGCATTGATGCCCGCACACCATACCAAGAGGACGACACAATGTTTGTAACACCCGCATACGCACAGGCCGCAGGGGCAGGGGGCGTTGGCGCGCTTGGCTCGTTCCTGCCGCTGATCCTGATCTTTGCCATCATGTATTTCCTGCTGATCCGTCCGCAACAAAAGAAGATGAAACAGCATCAGGGGATGGTCGCAGCCCTGCGCCGCGGCGATCAGGTTGTGACGGCAGGCGGGATCATCGGCAAGGTGACCAAGGTCAAGGATGCAGGCGAAGTCGAAATCGAGATCGCATCGGGCGTCAAGATCCGTGTGATCCAGTCGACCATTTCGCAGGTTCTGAACAAAACCGAACCGGCCAACGACAACTAATCTACTGTAACAACTGTAAAATACAGGCAAACATATGCTGCAATTCGATCTTTGGAAGCGCATTGTCATCTGGGGGCTGGTCCTGATCGGTCTGCTGATGGCGGTGCCAAACGGGTTTTA
>CAZIDQ010000328.1:0-2258 GCA_964538015.1 uncultured Marinosulfonomonas sp. | reverse complement strand
ATGCAACTGCCCAGAATGGTGAGCGCATAGACTGCGGCCACGATGATGTTGGTCAAACGGTTGGCCCGTGGCGGCAGGATCAGGGACAGGGAAATCATCAGGCTGGGGATGATCACATAGAGTGTGGTCAGCAACAAAAAACTCTGGTCCACCGTGAACACGGCAACCTTTCCGGCCAACACATCGGTGACGACATCCGCCCGCAAATACGCGAAGATATCGACATAGGCAAAGATGAACAAAAGCGAGGTCCAGAGTGCGGCGATCTTTAGCCGTGTATCTATGTTTGGGGCCGTGGTGGCGCGTGCAATATCCGTCATTTCATCCTCCGACGTCAGGTCATGAATTTAAACCTGTGGTGTGCGCCTCTCAGACTTTAGGGCGGGATCGGCTGACCCGCATTACCAGTCTGGCAGGATTATTCCGCCGCTGCCACCCCCTTTTCCTCGTCCGCCTGCTGGCGGTTCCACATCTTGTAATAGCGCCCGTGGTGGGACAGCAATTCGTCGTGGCTGCCACGTTCGACGATCACACCATCTTCAAGCACCACGATCATATCCGCGTCCACGATGGTGGACAGACGGTGGGCGATGGTGATCACCGTGCGCCCCTGCCCCATCTCGCGCAGTGAATCCTGAATGTCGCGTTCGGTCTGGGTATCCAGCGCCGATGTGGCCTCGTCCAGCAGCAGGATCGGCGGGTTTTTCAGCAGGGTGCGGGCGATGCCGACCCGCTGCTTTTCGCCGCCTGACAGTTTCAGCCCGCGTTCGCCCACGGTGGTGTCGTAGCCATCCGGCAGGCTGAGGATAAAGTCGTGGATTTTGGCAGCCTTCGCGGCGTCCTCGATCTCGGCACGACTGGCTTCGGGGCGACCGTAAGCGATGTTGTAAAAGATGGTGTCGTTGAACAGCACCGTATCCTGCGGCACCACACCGATTTGCGCGTGCAGGCTGACCTGCGTCACATCGCGCACGTCTTGATCATCGATCCGCAAGGCGCCTTTGTTGACATCGTAGAAGCGGAACAGCAGGCGCCCGATGGTCGATTTGCCGCTGCCCGAGGGACCGACGATGGCCACGGTTTCGCCGCCACCCACGGTCAGGCTGACACCCTTCAGAATGGGCCGCGCGGCCTCGTAACCGAAATAGACGTTATCCAGTTCGACCTTGCCCTCGGACACCGCCAGCGGTTTGGCGTCGGGTTTGTCTTTAACCTCGGCGGGTTGTTCCAGCAGGGTGAACATCTCGCCCATATCCACAAGGGATTGGCGGATTTCGCGGTACACCGTGCCAAGGAAATTCAGCGGCATGGTGATCTGGATCATATAGGCGTTGACCATGACGAAATCGCCCACCGTCAGATCACCGCGCTGAACCCCCATGGCGGCCATCACCATCACGCCGACCAGACCGGCGGTGATAAACACCGACTGGCCGAAATTCAGGAAGGCCAGCGAGTAGGAGGTTTTCAACGCCGCCTGCTCGTAACCGGCCATGGAAACGTCATAGCGTGCGGCCTCGCGCGCTTCGGCACCAAAGTATTTTACGGTTTCGAAATTCAGCAGGGAATCGATGGCCTTTTGGTTGGCATCGGTGTCCTGATCATTCATTTCCTTGCGGATACGCACCCGCCATTCGGTGATCTTGAAGGTGAACCAGACATAGGCCCAGATCGTGGCAACAACCACGGCCAAGTACCAGACATCAAACACGAAATACAGGATGACGGCGATCATGAACAGTTCCAGAATCAGCGGCCCCATGCTGAACAGCAAGAAGCGCAGCAGAAACTCTACCCCCTTGACCCCGCGTTCAATGATCCGGCTAAGGCCGCCGGTTTTGCGGGTGATATGATAGCGCATCGAAAGCCGGTGCATGTGCTGGAAGGTTTCCAGCGCCAGCGCCCGCAAAGCCCGCTGCCCGACCCGCGCAAAGGCCACATCGCGCAATTGCTGAAAGCCCACAGTCATCAGTTTGGCCACGCCATAGGCCACCGTCAAACCAATCGCACCCGCGCCCAGCATCCATGCCGGATTGTTGGCATCCCCTGCCATTGAATCCACAGCGGCCTTGTAGAAAAACGGGGTTAGAACCGATATCAGTTTGGCCACGACCAGCAGCAGCATCGCCACCACCACGCGGCGTTTGACCCAGCCCTGCCCCTTGGGCCACATATAGGGGGCAACCTTGCGGATGGTGCGCCAGTTCTGGCGGCGTTCTTCGGGGGTGAATTCGGTTTTGGTGATCCGGCTGACCATG
>CAZIDQ010000327.1:0-2259 GCA_964538015.1 uncultured Marinosulfonomonas sp. | reverse complement strand
TTTGGCTCCGACGGTAGGGATCGAACCTACGACCAATTGATTAACAGTCAACTGCTCTACCACTGAGCTACGTCGGAACATGTGGGCGGATATAGCAACGGGTTTGGGGCGCGTCCAGAGGGATTTTCAACAAAACGCAATTTTCTAGAGGCGAATGAATTCGGCGTCCTGTGACAGGGTTTTCAAAGGCTTGATGCGCCCGCGTGTGGTCAGGTCGATCAGATGGGCGAAAACATTTCGTTCCGCAGCGGGGAAAAGGGCAGGGGGCGTGTCGGTATAGACGGTTTTGGTCAGGGTGGCGACGGTTGCAGGTCGTTCACCCAGTGCCGCCAGAATCTGCGCCTCGCGGGATTGGCGGTGGTTGATCAGCCACTGGATGCGTTTTGCAGGCTGGGTGATCGGGGCGCCGTGGCCCGAATGGTAAACCGCATCATCGCGTTCCGCCAGACGGCTGCAAGAGGTCATGAATTGGGTCAGATCACCATCGGGTGGCGAAACCAGTGAACTGGCCCAGCCCATCACATGATCGCCAGTGAACAGCGCATCCCCCCATACAAAACACAGGTGGTTGCCGATATGGCCGGGGGTCCAGAGCGCCTGTAGGGTCCAGTCGGGGCCGGTGATTTCCTCATTGTCCTGCAAGATGTGGTCGGGATGAAAACCGGCGTCGATGCCTTCACCGCCGCCGGTCAGGCCACGGGCCACCAGATCGGCCATCACTTCGCTGCGGCCCGCCGTGCTGTCGCCATAGGCCATGACGGGGGCGCCGGTGGCATCATGCAACGGGCGGGCAAGGGGGGAGTGGTCGGTGTGGCTGTGGGTGACAAGGATGGCGGTGATCACCTCGCCTTTGGTGGCATTCATAATGGCGTCGAAATGCGCCGGTATCGCGGGGCCGGGGTCAATCAGCGCCACTTGCCCGCGCCCGACGATATAGGTGTTGGTGCCACGCCATGTCATCGGCGAAGGGTTGGGCGCAAGGATGCGCCGCAGGTTTGGCGCCAGTTGTTCGGCCATACCGGCGGGCGGGTTGAAATCTGCGTCCATCGTCATAATCCGGCTTCCCCTTGTGGCTGCGCCCCGTTACGCTTCCTTTATGAACTTTAAATGGCTCAAACGCTATATGCCCCGCAGCCTTTATGGCCGCGCCGCGTTGATTCTGCTGGTGCCGATCGTGACAACGCAACTTGTTGTCTCGGTTGTGTTTATCCAGCGGTATTACGAGGCTGTGACGGTGCAGATGACCACCAGCGTTGTGCACGAGCTGGAGTATCTGCTGCGCCAGATCAATGCCGCGCCGGATGTTGAAACAGCGGCGGCTGTGTTAAGCGATTTGCAAGAACCGCTGGCGATGGAAATCACCCTGCCTGCAACGGACACGGGGCAGGAGCGGCGCGCCTTTGTCGATCTGTCGGGGCGGGCGATGATCAAAACCCTGCGTGGCGGGGTTGAAGGCGTGCATGCGGTTGATTTGGTTAGCGATGACAATCTGGTGCAGGTCTGGATTGATACCCGTTTTGGCGACATGAAAGTGGTGTTTGACCGGTTGCGTGTATCGGCGCGCAATCCGCATCAATTGCTGGTGCTGATGTTATTTACTGGCATCCTGATGACCATAATCGCCATCATTTTTCTGCGTAACCAATTGCGCCCGATCAAACGTCTGGCGGCGGTGTCCGAGGCGTTCGGCAAAGGCCGCGTGGTGCCCTTCCACCCCACCGGTGCCATCGAGGTGCGGGCGGCGGGCAATGCGTTTTTGGCCATGCGAACGCGGATCGATAGGCAGATAGAACAGCGCACGATGATGCTGTCCGGTGTTAGCCATGATTTGCGCACCCCGTTGACGCGGCTGAAACTGGGCCTGTCGATGATGGATGAAGGCGAAGATACCACCGATCTGTTGAAGGACGTGGCGGATATGGAAGGGCTGCTGGATGGGTTCCTTGATTTCGCCCGCGGGGATGCAGGGGAAGAGCCGCAAAATACAGATCCGCTGGAACTGGTCCGACAGGCCGTCAGCAATGCGCACAGGGCGGGTAAACCGGTGGAACTGGGCAAAGTCAGCGGCGAGGGCAAAATGATGCTGCGCCCCAAGGTGGTGCTGCGGGCGGTGGAGAACCTGATCGGCAACGCGGTACGTTACGGTAGCCGTGCGGTGGTGTCGGTGGTGATGACGGATCGCACATTGGTGATCAGTGTCGAGGACGATGGACCGGGGATTGCCGCCAAGGACCGCGACGAGGCGTTAAAACCGTTTTC
>CAZIDQ010000326.1:0-2263 GCA_964538015.1 uncultured Marinosulfonomonas sp. | reverse complement strand
GATTATTGGCTGACCTCAAAGCTGAAAACCTTTATCGGGCGCAATGTGTTTAACGCGGTGCTGATCGACAGAAACCGCGATACCCGCGTGTTGGACCCGATTGAACAGATGCTGGAAGCACTGGACGAAGGCAGTTCGCTTATCATTTTCCCCGAGGGTCAGCGCAACACCACAGACCAGATGCTGCCCTTCAAACCCGGCATCTTTCATCTAGCTGAAAAGCGCCCCGATGTGGAACTGGTGCCGGTCTGGATCGAAAACCTGAACCGTGTGCTGCCCAAAGGCGAAATCATCCCCATTCCCTTTGCCTGTAGCGTTACCTTTGGTACGCCGATCCGGCTGGAACAAGACGAAGACAAACAGACCTTCCTGAAACGCGCCGAGAAATGCGTATTGAACCTCTCTCCTGACGCGGGCAAAAATCATGACTGAATATCAAACAAACCTGCTGACGCTGTTTGGCGGGCTGACCGTCGTTCTGATCATTGCCTCGGCCATCGGCTATATGCTGGCGCGGCGTGTTACCGGTTCCGAACCCAATCCGGTGATCGAAAACCTGAACGCGCGGATTAATGCGTGGTGGGTGATGATCGGCGTGATCGGGCTTGCATTCGTCTGGGGCCGCGCCGGTGTGGTAATCCTGTTCGGCCTGCTGTCTTTTGCCGCCCTGCGCGAATTTGTGTCGCTGACCAACACGCGCCGTGCCGACCATCTGGTATTGGCGATGGTGTTCTACGTCGTGCTACCGCTTCAGTTCTATTTCATCTGGATAGACTGGTACGGGATGTTTTCGATCTTCATCCCCGTTTACGCCTATTTGTTCATGCCGATCATCGCGGTGCTACGGGGCGAGACCAAAAATTTCCTGATCCGCATCGCCGAAGTCCAATGGGCGCTGATGATTACCGTCTATTGCGTGTCGCACGTCCCTGCCCTGCTTAGTCTGGAAATATCGGGGTACGAGGGGCAAAACATCCTGCTGATCGCCTTTCTGGTGCTGGTGGTGCAGTCCAGCGATGTGTTGCAATACGTCTGGGGAAAACTGGCTGGGAAACGCAAAATTGCACCAAAACTGTCGCCCTCGAAAACCGTCGAAGGGTTCGTTGGCGGCGTTCTAAGCGCCACGTTGGTCGGGGCCTGCCTGTGGTGGATGACACCGTTCAACTTCTGGCAAGCGGGGCTGCTGGCCTTTATCATTGCGCTGCTGGGGTTCTTTGGCGGGCTGGTGATGTCGGCCATCAAGCGTGATCGCGGGGTCAAGGACTGGGGCCAGATGATTGCAGGGCATGGCGGGTTTATTGACCGGCTGGATTCGGTGATCTTCTCGGCGCCGATATTCTTTCACATCGTGCGTTATTTCTGGACCGTCTGATGCGCAAAATTATGCAAAGCAGCATCACCCATGTTCTGTTTGCCTTTTGCGCAATGGGGTCTTGGGCGCTGTTTGCCAACTGGGGCCATCCGATGCCCAAACCGGTTTACGCGGGCATTGTTCAAGGGCTGATGTCGGCCACAATCACCTATTTCCTGAAACGCACAATCGAGGCACTACAAACGCGGTTCCGCGGCCCATCCGCGCTGTGGTTCCCGCCGCTGATTGCCGCCTCGGCAGGTCTGGTCATGCTGGTGACGATTCACACCCTTGTCGGCACGCCCGAGGTTCTGAAAACCATTGCCCTGCCCTTTAGTGTCGCTGCCACCTACGCGGCAATCTACAATTTTATTGTTTACAAGCAACGAGGTATCCCCCGTGGTGAATGAAAATGACCGCCGCCCTTTGGCCAGCCGCGATACCGGCTGGGCCAACAAGCTGACGCAGATGCTGGCGAAAACATCCATCACGCCGAACCAGATTTCAATCGCCAGCATGGGGGCTGCATTGATTGCAGGGGGGCTGTTTTATCTAGCCGGCCAGACCAGCGGCGGGTTGCGGATTGCGGCTCTGCTGGGCGGCGGATTATTTTGCCAATTGCGGCTGATCTGTAACTTGCTGGACGGCATGGTTGCGGTTGAGGCGGGCAAAGGATCGCCGGACGGGGCGTTCTGGAATGAAATGCCGGATCGGGTGTCGGATATCCTGATCCTTGTCGGCATCGGCTATGGTCTGGACATGCCCACGCTGGGATGGGCTGCAGCGGCGTTTGCTGTGCTGACGGCCTATGTGCGCGAATTGGGCCATGCAACAGGGTTGGCGGTGGATTTCTGCGGGCCGATGGCCAAACCACAGCGGATGGCAACGGTGACTTTGGCCGCCGTTCTGGCC
>CAZIDQ010000325.1:0-2272 GCA_964538015.1 uncultured Marinosulfonomonas sp. | reverse complement strand
CGGCGCTGTAAATCGCAAACGTCCCCCAACCGGATCAGGAAACACTGGTGTCCCTTGAAGAGTAAGAAATCCGGCCCGCTATTTCCGCGCCCTGGTCAAACACCACGCGCTAGCTTTCTCAGCCGGTCGCCGGCATGCTGGAAAAACATCATGTAGGCGGGGCAAAAATAGTTGTGCCCTTGTTCCCCGTCGCGTGCGGTGGCGAACCGGTGTTTCGGGCAGCCACCGTTGCAGGCGAAGCGGAACGAACAGTCACGGCACTGGGCGGTTAATTGATCGCGCTTGGCATGGCCAAAGCTGGCCGCAGCCTCAGACCAAGCCATGTCGCGCAGCGGTGTCTGCATCAGGTTACCAAGCCGATAAGCGGGATAAACATAGTGGTCACAGGCATAAAGGTCGCCATTGTGCTCCAGTGCCAGTGCATTGCCGCAGGTTTCGGCAAAGACACAGAGCGAGGCCGGGTGGCCCCGCCACTGCCCGACCTGGGTTTCAAAATGCTGGATGAAAATCCGGCCCAAGTCCTGCCGGTACCACAAATCGAACACGTCGCACAGGAACTTGCCATAGGCCCGCGGCCGGACGCTCCAGTCAGTGACCGCGTTGCTGGGGTCGTGATCGATCTGGGGCGCCGGGGTCAGGCTGTCGCTACCGGCTGCGCGGCGCTCGACAATTGGGATAAACTGCAGGTGAGTCGAGCCAAGTTCGCGCAGGAAGCGATAGACCTGCTTGCCCTTGCCCGCATTGGCACGGTGCACGGTAGTGAGGATGTTGTAGGTGACGCCTTGGTTGCGCAATAAGTCGAGCCCGCGCATGGTGGCATCAAAGGTTGGCCGTCCGGCGCGATCAACCCGGTAGCGATCATGCACCGCGCGCGGGCCGTCGATGCTAATGCCAACCAGAAAACCCTCGTGTGCCAAGAAAGCGGCCCAATCGGCATCCAGTAACGTACCGTTGGTCTGGATCGAGTTGCTGATCTGCAGGCCAGTCGGACAGTACCGTTTTTGCAACGCGACCACGCGGCGGAAAAAATCCAGCCCCAGCAGCGTCGGTTCGCCGCCCTGCCAGGCGAACGCCACCTCGGGCTGGCCGGTGTGTGCGGCGGTCGCGATCAGGTCCCGCACGTATTGCTCTAGCACCTGATCCGACATGCGGAATTTTTTTTCGGATGGGTAGAGCTGCTCTTTGTCGAGATAATAGCAATACTCGCAATCAATGTTGCAGCGCGGCCCGATAGGTTTGGTCATGACATGAAACGGAGAGGGTTTGAGCATCGTATGGCCTGCCAAGAATAAAGCGGAATTTGTCTGGTGACACCTATCCAGGCAAATTACAAGCCGCCCTGTGTCGGGTCACATTGGCAGGCTAGAGCATGCGGTTATCGCCGCACAACAGCGTGCATTGTCGCGCCCTCGGCCAGTCTCCCGTCACAATATTCTCCTTCAATTCTTCCGGTCAACGGCAATCGCACCGATACACTTGGCTGAATATTCCACAAAAAGCCCTTTCCAAACTAGGCGGCGTCATCATTTAGGGGATTCCCAAATCTTGAAATGAGTGATTCATAGAGGGCCAACTTTGAAGGCGTTGGTTCATGCGAAGATATGCACTGCGGGATGATCAGTGGGATAGAATTGAGGCTCTGTTACCGGGAAAGGCCGAGGATCGTGGGCGAATGGCCTTGGACAATCGGCTGTTTGTCGAAGCGGTGCTTTATCGCTACCGGGCAGGCGTTCCTTGGCGTGATTTACCCGCAGGTTTCGGTGATTTTCGCGTCGTTCATACGCGCCATATGCGTTGGTCCAAATCAGGTGTTTGGGCGCAGCTTATCAATCGCGCAATACAAATACATCCATTCCCCTTTGACCTTGATGTAAGCTTCGTCCATTCGCCAAGATTTAGCTGTCGGTCGTTTTCTTAGCTGTGCCGATTTCGCAATGCTCGGTGAGTATTTCACGACCCAACGGTTCAGCGTCGCATGATCAACCTGAACGCTGCGCTCAATCATAATCTCCTCCAGATCACGATAGGAAACAGCGTAGCGAACGTAGAAAACACCGCATACAAGATGACGTCTTTCGGATAGTGGCTGCCTTTGAAATCAAAGTATTACTGTAACCAAGTGAAACTTTGCGACAGAACCATCTTTTTAGGTTATCTGGGTCAGCCCATATTTTTTGGGATGACAGTATTAACCGCAATTACGTACAGCTGTGTTCCGCATCCACCTGATTGACCGCCATTACGTTATCTGCGGACGGTCCGTTTTCATCAA
>CAZIDQ010000324.1:0-2277 GCA_964538015.1 uncultured Marinosulfonomonas sp. | reverse complement strand
GGGCCAGGCCCAAGGCGTGCGGCGCGGTCCTGATCATTATATAGACGGCATTTTTTCAGTGACAGGCAGCCGCAACCGATACAGCCATCCAGATTGTCACGCATCTGTTCCAGCGTCTGGATTTGTTCATCCAACGTGCGCCGGAAACTGCGGCTGATCTTTTCCCAATCGCGTTTGGTGGGCGTGCGCCCCTCGGGCAGGGTGGCCATCAGGGTGGCAATTTTGGGCAGGGTGTAACCGAACTGCTGGGCGATCTTCACAAAGGACAGGCGGCGGATATCTGACCGTCTGAACCGCCTTTGCCCGCCCGAATTGCGTTCGGGGTGGATCAGCCCCTGTTCTTCGTAATACCGAATGGCCGAAACCGCCAAGCCAGTGCGCCGTGCCAGATTGCCGATTGTCATTTCATCAGATGCGCGCATGGAATTCCTTTTGAAAATATCTCTTGACCTAAAGTTAGCTTGAGGAATTACAAGCGATAAATCAAGTATGGAAAGGAAACAAAATGTCGGAAATATATCTAGAACACGTCAACATCACCGTGCGCGACCCTGAGGTCACCGCTGCGCTGTATAGCAAACTGTTCGGTTGGAAAATCCGCTGGCAGGGCACAGCGATACATGGCGGCGTCACCCTGCATGTAGGCGGCGAAAACAGTTACGTCGCGCTATATACCAAGGGCGATTTCGAGCCGGCCGCCGACAGTTATTCCCATGTCGGCGGGATTAATCATATCGCCGTTGTGGTCGATGATCTGGATGCCATCGAGGAACGGGTGCGCAAGGCGGGCTGTGATATCCATTCGCATGCCGATTATGAACCGGGGCGACGGTTTTATTTCAACGATCCGGATGCGGTCGAAGTCGAGGTGGTCAGTTACGCCTGACCACCCCTTCCACATCCGCTAAAATTGCCGTAAGAGCCTAGGCGAACCCAAACAACCGGACCTGATCCATGACAACCACCCGTTTCGCCCCGTCCCCGACCGGCTATATCCACGTTGGCAACCTGCGCACCGCGCTGATGAATTACCTGATTGCCCGCAAGGCTGGCGGGCAATTTATTCTGCGGCTGGATGATACCGACCCCGAGCGTTCCAAACAGGAATATGCGGACGGGATCATGGAAGATCTGCAATGGCTGGGCCTGACATGGGACCGGATGGAAAAGCAGTCCACGCGGCTGGATCGCTATAATCAGGCGGCGGATGAATTGCGGGCCAGCGGGCGGCTGTATGAATGTTTTGAAACGCCGATGGAACTGGACCTGAAGCGCAAGAAACAGCTGAACATGGGGCATCCGCCGGTTTACGACCGTTCCGCGCTGGAATTAAGCGACGAGGAAAAGGCCCGCCTGCGCAACGAGCGCGGCGCGGGGCATTGGCGGTTCAAGCTGGATCAGGAGCGGATCGAATTTACCGACGGTATTCTGGGCGATCTGTCGATTGACGCGGCAAGCGTGTCTGACCCCGTTCTGATCCGTGGCGACGGACAGTTCCTTTATACGCTGGCATCGGTTTGCGATGATGTGGATTACGGCATCACCCATGTTGTGCGCGGCTCGGACCATGTGACCAACACCGCCACCCAAATCCAGATCATTCGGGCGCTGGGCGGCACGGTGCCGACATTTGCGCATCACTCGTTGCTGACGGGGCCGCAGGGCGAGGCGCTGTCCAAACGTCTGGGCACATTGGCGCTGCGCGATCTGCGGGCGCAGGGTGTGCAGCCGATGGCGCTGCTGTCGCATATGGCGCGGTTGGGAACATCCGATCCGGTCGAATTGCGCACAGATTTGGCCGATCTGGTCGAAGGGTTCGATTTGTCGCATTTCGGGGCGGCACCGACCAAATTTGACGTGGACGACCTGTTCCCGCTGACCGCGCATTACAATCAGTCCCTGACCTATGCCGAGGTTGCCGATTACATCCGTTCGCTGGGCGTGCCGGATGATGTGGCCGAAGCCTTCTGGAGCACTGTGCGCGAAAACATCACCGTGCTGGATGATCTAAAGGACTGGTGGGCGCTGTGCCGCGACGGGGCCACGCCGCTGGTCGATGACGAGGACAAGGAATTCATCGAACAAGCGCTGGGCATGTTGCCGGAGCAGCC
Source organism: uncultured Marinosulfonomonas sp. (assembly GCA_964538015.1). GTDB lineage: Bacteria > Pseudomonadota > Alphaproteobacteria > Rhodobacterales > Rhodobacteraceae > Profundibacter. Next base: position 166 of record CAZIDQ010000324.1, on the reverse strand, counting down.
ATGGGACACCGACACATGGGGCGCATGGACCAAAGCGGTAAAAGAGGCCACGGGCCGCAAGGGCCGCGGGTTGTTCATGCCATTGCGCAAGGCGCTGACAGGGATGGACCACGGGCCTGATATGTCGCATCTACTGCCGCTGTTGCAGGGGCTAAAGCGGGGTTAA
>CAZIDQ010000323.1:0-2310 GCA_964538015.1 uncultured Marinosulfonomonas sp. | reverse complement strand
TCAGGAAATTAGCTTTGGCCGTGCGCAGGCAGGTGTGGAAAAGGCGATTAACCGGTTGGTTGGCCCGACAGCTATTGACGGGGCAGGCAATGGTGCCGGTTGCGAGTTGCGAAGCTGGTCCGGCACGGGGCTATCGCTGATCTTTGACAAAGGGGCCTTTGTCGGCTGGATCGCAGGCCCGCCCATATGGCCAGCGCCGGTGCGTTCTGCGGGGAATACTTGCGGTTGGTCAGATTAACTTCAACCGTTTACTGATCCTGTCAACCAATGTCCCATCGTCCAGCGGCACGGCTTTGGCGACTGAGTGATCCACAAACCCCATCTTGCTATAATACGCCAACCCGCCGGTGTTGTCGGCGCGGATGGTGGCGTCCAGCTCGGTAAAGCCTAGCGCGGGCGCGGCCTGACGGGTGGCGGCGAACAGGGCGGTGCCGATGCCGCGTGTGGTGCTGCCGACCTTGGCAAAGGTGGCGATGATTCCAAGGGTTTTGGGCAGATCGGGATAGGATTCAAGCGATTGATAGCCCAGCAGCGTATCTGTTTCGTGGTCGCTTGCAACATGGATACAGCCGGCGGTTTGTAGCTTGCGGATAAAACCCTGCATTGCCTCTACAGTGGTTTCCTTTTGAAAGGCGGTTGTGCCGCCGATGCGGATGATTTCGTTCAATAGCACGGCCATTTCGGCGGCATCATCGGGTGTTGCTTGGCGTATAATCATCATGCCTACTTACAGCACTTCAGCCATTTGATAAACACCGCTAACTTGTCCGGTATCGCCTCTTTTCGGGTGACCAGATAATAGCCCAGCGAGCCGGGTTTTGCGCTGAACAGTTTTACCAGCCGGTCGTTTTCCAGATCATGTTCCACAACCGCTTTGGTCAATATCGCAACCCCGTAGCCGGACCTTGCTGCCAGATGCACCAGCGTTGCCGTCGGGAATTCGGTTGTGTCCAAATTCTCCAGATTGAAATTCTGTTCCGCCGCCCACAGCATCATTTCCCGCCGGTCGGATTCAATCAGCCATTTGGCGTCTTTCAAATCCTCAAGGCTGCGGATGTTTCGATCTCCGATATAATCCTTTGACGCGACCACGATGAATTGCGCCGAGGCCAGATATTCGCTTTGATACCCCGCCCAAACACCGTTGCCATACCGGATCGCCAGATCCACGCCATCACGGCGCAGATCGACCAGTTTGCGACCGGGCAGCAGGGCCAGTTCTATTTCGGGGTGATCCGCCCAAAAACCGCCAAGGCGCGGCATCAGCCAGCTTTCGGCAAAGGTCGGGGTCAGGGCGATTTTCAGCGGGCGGTCCTCGGTTTCGGCTTTTAGGTCATTCACACCGGCCTGAATGGTCAGGAACCCTTCGTTCAGGGATATGGCAAGGCGCTGACCGGCGGGGGTCAGTTCCATCTTGCGCCCCTGCCGGAAAATCAGGCCTTGGGCAAAGAAATCCTCTAGCCCGCGCACATGCTGGGCGATGGCGGCATGGGTGACATTCAGCTCGCGCCCCGCAGCACTGAAACTGTTCAGCCGCGCTGTGGCCTCGAATGCGCGCAGGGCCGACAGGGATGGGATTTGACGCCAGTCCATGGATTACCTCTGATAGTTCAACTTACATATTGGAAATCTTACAGATTCGATCCTGCAAGGCAATAGCGCTAAATATGGTGCATCACAGGAACGAAAGGAAATGATATGTTAGGAATATTTGCAAGTGCAATGCGTATCGCTACCCGCACGGAAAAGGACTATGACTCTGCCATGCGGCGGTATCGGGCCAAGCGCGAGGCGGAACAACGCAACAGGGAATACTATCGCCGCTGGTTGCTGACGTCGAAAGATCGCTGGTAACTACAGATTGCGCATCAATTCGCTGTGGCGGGCGGTAAAATCCCGTCGTACGGCCAGCGGTGGACGTAAATGGATGCGCAATCCATTAACCAGATCGGGGGCGGGCTTGCCGAACAGCTTGTCCGCCTCCTTTACGGTGAACCCAGCAATCTGGGTCGCTTCCAGCCATGCGCTGATTTTGTCGGCTTTCTTGATCTGCTTTTTCACTGCAACAGGCAATGTCGCCGGTAGGCCAAACCGTATATGAATGGCGGCGGTCAGGCGTTGGTCCAACTCGCCATACCCCGGCCCGACAGCGGATTTCACCGGCGAAATCATATCCCCGATCACATATTCCGGCGCATCATGCAGCAGTGCGGCCAGCCGCCATTTCGCGGGTGCTTTGGGCTGGATCAGGGCGTAAATCTGTTCCACCAGCAGCGAATGTTCGGCCACGGAATAGGCGTAATCGCCAAT
>CAZIDQ010000322.1:0-2318 GCA_964538015.1 uncultured Marinosulfonomonas sp. | reverse complement strand
ACCACCTGCGCCGGTTCTTCAGCCACAGCCAAAGCCGCCGCGTCCACCTCTTTCAACGCATGTTGATGGTCCGCCCCGTGCAACACGATCAAGGACTTGCCCAGCGCGGCCGCATAGCCCGCATCAAAGGCCGCGTTCCACTGCTTGTATTTGTCGCCAAAGCGCACCACCACAACATCGGCATCCGCAATCCCCTTACGGGTGCGGATCGCGTTCAGTTTAGCGCCCTTGTGGTCATGCCAGAACTTGTCAGGCTCGGCCCCCAGAATGGCCGCCCCACAATCATCCGAAGCGTCGTGATCGGTCACCGGTGCGGAAAATTCCACATCCAGCCCCTTGGCCCCGTCAATAATCTGCTCGCGCCAGTCTGTGTGGATTTCACCGGATAGGTAGGTTTTCAATGTCATAACTTGCCTCCTGTTTTCACCCATTCTAACGGCAGCGCTGACATCCCCCAAGGGCCAATTCGCTATTTCCGCGCGACGACAAACCGGCTGGGCGGTTTGGCTGGGTAATTGCCGGTCTCGATAATCTCGAAACCCGCCTGCTCAATGGCTTTTTCCAGTTCTTGCACCGTACGCATCCGTACAAAGGGTGCTTTGCCAAAGAATTGCATGGCCGGCAGCACAGCCATTATCAAACGAAAATGCAAAGGGGCACCCCGGTCGGGCGTGCATGTGGTTTTTGATATGAAGTATCCACCCGGCTTGGTGCGCGCATATGCTTCTGCCAGCGCGCCGTCTAAATCTTCCAGTAAATGCAACAGATTGAACGCCGTAACCACATCAAACGGACCTTTTGGCGCCTCGGCCACCACTGCCTTTTCGAATTGAACGTTATCTGTCCCCTGCTCTGCAGCGCGATCACGCCCCACATCCAACATCGCACCGGAGCAATCCGTCGCGATGATCTTTGATACGGCAGGCGCAAGCCGTATCGCGGTTGATCCCGTGCCACAGCCCAGTTCAAGAACCTGATCACTTTGCGTCATGTAGGATCGCGTGCGTTCAAGCGTAAATTCGTAGGCCTGCATATCACTGATAGGGGATTTGGCATATTTTGCAGCGGCCCTATCCCAGAATTTCGCGTTGTTCATCATGGCAGTCTCCTTTTCAGGCAGCATATCCATACGAAATACCGATAGAAATTGCGCAAATTTGCAATTCCCTTATACATTTATGTATGAACAGTACTTCGACCACCCTTGACTGGAACCACGTCCGCGCCTTTCTGGCCACCGCCGAACACGGCTCGCTTTCGGCTGCGGCCCGCAAGCTGGGTCAGACACAACCAACATTATCACGTCAGGTGGCCGCTCTTGAGAGCCGGCTGGGCATCCTGCTGTTTGAACGGGTTGGCCGGCGGCTGGAACTGACGAAGGGCGGGCGCGAATTGCTGGCGCAAACCCGTATCATGGGTGATGCTGCGGATCGTTTGGCGCTGGCCGCATTGGGCCAATCCCAAAGCATTTCGGGCGAAATCAGCATCACCGCCAGTGATGTTTTCTCGGCTTTCCTGCTACCGCCAGTTCTGCACCGGCTGCGCGGCCTTGCCCCGCATTTGAAAATCAATGTAGTGGCCGATAATGACATCCGCGATATCCTAAAGCGCGAGGCCGATATCGCCATTCGCCACACCCGCCCGACACAACCGGATCTGATTGCGCGTCTGGTGCGTCAGGCCACGGCGCATTTTTACGCCTCCAGCGGATACCTGAAATTGCACGGGCGCCCCAAAACCCTTGCCGACATGAGCGGGCATGATTTTGTTTCCATTGACAGCCCCCGGCAGATGCTGGAATTCATGCTTCCCCTTGGATTGCCCTTGGATGAAAGCAATTTCCCGATCGGATCGCAAAACGGCATTGTCGCATGGGAATTGGTGAAACAGGGTTTCGGCATCATGATCATGGCCGACGAGGTCGCGGCCCTGACCCCTGGAATCGAGCGTATCTTGCCACAGGCCGAGCCGGTTGAGTTTCCAATCTGGCTGGTCACCCACCGCGAATTGCACACCAGCCGCCGGATACGGCTGGTGTTTGATTTACTGGCCGAAGCCATGGGCCAATCAGCCGCGTAAAACGCCGCCGGTTGCCTTGGCCACCTTGGCAATCACTTTTTCGGACACCGCTGCGATATCCTCGTCTGTCAGCGTCTTTTCGACCGGCTGCAAGCGCACCGAAATCGCCAATGATTTCTTGCCCTCGCCCAGTGATCCACCAATAAATTCGTCAAACACCTGCACGGATTCAATCAGCTTCACATCCGCACTGGCCGCCGCATTCACCAGCTTCAGCGCCTCGACACCTTCATCCACCA
>CAZIDQ010000321.1:0-2321 GCA_964538015.1 uncultured Marinosulfonomonas sp. | reverse complement strand
TCCGATTTCAGGCCCATGCCTTCGCCCTCGATAAATCCGGTGTGGATCAGGTGCCGTTCGATCACCCCGCCAATCGCGGCCAGAATGGACGGCACGTATTTGCCCTCCATCCACGCCCCGCCGCGCGGATCAAACACGGCTTTCAATTCCTCGACCACAAAGGACACATCCCCCCCGCGCCGAAACACCGCCGAGATCATCCGCGTCAGGGCTACTGTCCAGGCAAAATGCTCCATGTTTTTCGAGTTGATAAACACCTCGAACGGGCGCCGGTGCCCATTCACCACCAGATCGTTCACGGTGATATAGATCGCGTGCTCGCTCTCGGGCCATTTCAGCTTGTAGGTGTTGCCCTCCAGCGCCTTGGGCCGGTCCAGCGGTTCGGACAGGTAGACCACATCGGCGCCGGTGTCGGCCTCGGGTGTTTTGTCCGATGTTTCGCTGACCGTCAGAACCGAGCCGGTCACGTCATTGGGCCGGTAGGTGGTGCAGCCCTTACAACCGCTGTCCCACGCCTGCATATAGACGTCCTGAAAGTCACTAAAACTGATACCCTCGGGGCAGTTGATGGTTTTCGAGATCGAGCTATCGACCCACTTCTGTGCCGCCGCCTGCATTTTGACGTGGTCCAGCGGGGCCAGTGTCTGGGCGTTGACGAAATAGTCGGGCAATTCCGCATCCCCGAATTTCTCGCGCCAAAGCTGCACGGCGTAATCGACCACCTCTTCCTCGCTGCGCGTGCCGTCGTTTTGCAGCACCTTGCGGGTGTAGGCATAGGCGAACACCGGCTCGATGCCGGAACTGACGTTACCGGCATAAAGGCTGATCGTGCCAGTGGGGGCGATTGATGTCAGCAATGCATTGCGAATGCCATGTTTGCGGATCGCGTCGCGCACGTCATCGTCCATCATCCGCATCGTGCCGCTGGCCAGATATTTGTCAGCATCAAACAGTGGGAAAGCACCCTTTTCGCGGGCCAGATCCACCGACGCCAGATAAGCGGCCCGTGCAATCTGTTTCATCCAGTTTTCGGTCTGGGTGGCCGCCTGATCCGAGCCATAACGCAATCCCACCATCAATAGCGCATCCGCAAGACCGGTCACCCCAAGGCCGATCCGCCGCTTGGCCTGTGCCTCTTGCGCCTGTGCCTCCAGCGGAAAGCGGCTGGTATCAATCACATTGTCCATCATCCGCACCGCCGTGCGCACCAGATCATCCAGTGCGACCTGATCCAGCTGTGCGTTTTTTTCAAACGGGTTGGCCACCAGCCGCGCAAGGTTCACCGACCCCAACAGGCACGCGCCATAGGGCGGCAGCGGCTGTTCACCGCAAGGGTTGGTTGCGGCGATGGTTTCGCAATAGGACAGGTTGTTCATCGCGTTGATCCGGTCGATGAAAATCACACCGGGTTCGGCGAAATCATAGGTGGACTGGATGATCTGGTTCCACAAATCCCGTGCACTCAAAGTGTGGTACACTGTATCGTTGAATTTCAAATCCCACGGGCCATCGTCCTTGACCGCCTGCATGAAATCATCCGTCACCAGCACCGACAGGTTGAACATGCGCAGGCGCGCAGGGTCGCGTTTGGCGGTGATGAAATCCTGAATATCGGGGTGGTCACAGCGCATGACCGCCATCATTGCGCCGCGGCGTGATCCGGCGGACATGATGGTGCGGCACATCGCATCCCACACATCCATGAACGAAATCGGGCCCGAAGCATCGGCGCTAACGCCCTTCACATCCGCGCCCTTGGGCCGGATGGTGGAAAAATCATAGCCAATGCCGCCGCCCTGCTGCATGGTCAGCGCGGCCTCTTTCAGCATGTCGAAAATACCGCCCATATCGTCAGGGATGGTGCCCATGACAAAACAGTTGAACAGGGTCACCGCGCGGCCCGTGCCAGCCCCCGCCGTAATCCGGCCAGCGGGCAGGAATTTGAAATCCTGCAGGGCGTCGAAAAATTCGCCTTCGCGCGCTTTGGGATCATCATCGCCTTTGGCCAAAGCACGGGCAATCCGGCGCCATGTATCCTCGACTGATTCGTCCATTACTTTGCCGTCACGACCCTTCAGGCGATACTTCATATCCCAGATTTGTTCGGCAATTGGTGCAGAAAAACGGCTCATGTTCGGATGTCCTGTTGGTGGCAGCAAGGGAGGCGACAATAGGCGCAAGATGCGCGTGGGTCAATTGTAATTGGCGCGTTTTGCCTTATGATTGCCCGAGTCGCAACATAGCACATCTTGGGGGCACATGGTGGGCAAAACCATAAATCTGGTAAAACTCAGCGTCGGGATTGATTCCGTCGAACACCT
>CAZIDQ010000320.1:0-2339 GCA_964538015.1 uncultured Marinosulfonomonas sp. | reverse complement strand
TAGTTCTTTAGCGCGAGGCCAAAATGCCCGAAATTTTCCTGCCCGTAATAGGCCTGCGTCATGGATCGCAGAGTGGACAGGTTGATCTGTTCATCAAACTCGGTGCCCTCGGCCTGCTCCAGCAGATTGTTCAGATGCCGCGTTTGCAGCACCTGCCCCTTGGCCAGCACCAGCCCTGCCGATTGTGCCACCTCGCGCAGGCTCTCCAGCTTCTCGGGGCTGGGTTCTTCGTGCACGCGAAACAGCAGCGGGGTGCGTTTGGCAACCAGTTCCTCGGCGGCGGCGACATTGGCCAGCACCATGAATTCCTCGATCATCTTGTGCGCATCCAGCCGGTCGCGGAAATCGACCGATACCACCTTGCCTTCGTCCGACAGGATGATCTTGCGTTCCGGCAGGTCCAGTTCCAGCGGCTGGCGGTGGTTGCGGGCTGTTTTCAGGGCATGATAGGCAGCATAAAGCGGCTCTAACACAGGGGAAAGCAGCGGTTTTGTCTTGTCGTTGGGTCGCCCGTCAACAGCGGCTTGCACTTCTTCGTAATTCAAGGACGCGGCGGATTTCATCATTGCGCGGGTAAAGCGGTGGCTGATCTTTTGCCCATGCGCATCCAGAACCATGCGCACCGCAATACAGGCGCGCGGCACACCTTCATGCAAGGAACACAGATCACCCGACAAACGGTCCGGCAGCATCGGCACCACGCGGTCGGGGAAATAGCTGGAGTTGCCGCGTTTCCACGCCTCGCGATCCAGCGCCGAACCGGGTGTGACGTAATGCGCCACATCGGCAATCGCCACCCAGACCACATGGCCACCCTTGTTCTTTGCATCATCATCGGAGTGGGCATAGCAGGCATCGTCATGGTCGCGTGCATCCGCCGGATCAATGGTGATCAGCGGCATATCCCGCAGGTCTTCGCGTTTGCCCAGCGGCGCGGGTTTGGCTGCATCCGCTTGGGCAATCACATCGTCCGGAAACGCATCGGGGATGCCGTGCTGATGAATCGCAATCAGCGAAATCGCCTTGGGCTGGCTGGGGTCACCCAGCCGCGCTATGACCCGCGCGTTGGGCAGGCCCATGCGGTTTTTCGGGCCTGCGCGCTCGGCCTCGACCAACTCGCCATCCTTGGCGCCGTTCACGTCGCGCTCGGACACCTGCCATTCCTTGTCACTGCCCTTGTCGATCGGAATAATCCGCCCGCCCTCGGCGTATTTGCGAAAAACCCCCAGAAGGCGGATCGGGTTAGTGCCTATGCGCCGGATCAACCGCCCCTCGTAACGGTAATCCTCGCCCTTGACCTCGGTCAGGCGGGCAAGGATGCGGTCGTTCGCGCCCAGCGCCGGGTCAGATGATTTCAGCATCAGCAGGATGCGCGGCTCGTCCGCTTCGCCGTGCCATTCCATCGGGCGGGCAAACAGATCGCCGTGGCTGTCGGGTTCCATCACCTGCAACACCGAAACCGGCGGCAGGCTGTCCGGATCGCGATAGGTCTTGCGGCGCTTTTGCAGGTGGCCCTCAGACTCCAGCTCTTTCAGGATGCGTTTCAGGTCAATCCGCGCGGCGCCCTTGATGCCAAAGGCACGGGCGATGTCGCGTTTGCTGGTCAGGGTCGGGTTATCGGAAATCCATGTCAGGATTTCCTCTTTGGTGGGAATACGTTTCATATCGCTTGCCTATCACGGCCAAGCGGTGGCGTCATGGGGCAATCTTTGACAGGTCCGCCACGGTATCGACATCCTGCAAGGTGGCCGTAAAGGCAGGGGTGTAGCCGGGCATTGTCGCCAGCGTATCGACCAGCGCGTGTTCGGTGGACCAGCGCACGCCATGAAACATTTCGCGCGGCGGCGGGGTGGTGCGTTTCAGGCCAACCAGCCAGTAACCACCATCGGTGGCAGGGCCAAATACGGCTCTATTGCTGCCCAATTTGGCAAAAGCATCGGCGATATGGTGCCGCCGCACCCCCGGAATATCGCCGCCGATAATCACCACCGGCCCCTTGCGCGGCAGGGCCAACAGGCGGGTCATGCGTTGCCCCAAATCACCGCGCCCCTGCGGGATGCGTTGCAAGTGTTCGGGCCAGACGCGGCTGCGCAACCCTTCTACATCCGGTGAAACCGCCAACAGAAGATCCCATCGCGGATCACTCACATTGCGCAACAGGCGGCGCACCGAATGGCGAAACCACCATGCGGCGGGCACCATGCCGATGTCGCGTCCCAGCCGTGTTTTCACCCGTCCAATGCTGGGTTCTTTCACCATCACCACAAGGGTTTGCCGCCTCACAACGCGCGCTCCATATCGAAATGCGGGATGCCGGCGTCCATGTATTCGTCGCCAAA
>CAZIDQ010000319.1:0-2344 GCA_964538015.1 uncultured Marinosulfonomonas sp. | reverse complement strand
ATTCTGTTTATCACCCATGATCTGGGCTTGATGGTTGAATTTTGTGACCGCATCGGGGTGATGTATGCGGGCGAGTTGGTAGAGGTTAACGCCGCCAAAACCATTTTTACCGCCCCGCAGCACCCCTATACGATAGCGCTGGGGCAATCATTTCCGCCGCTCACCGGCCCACGGGTGCGCCTTGAGGGGATCGAGGGCGCGCCGCCCTCGCCGATGAACCTGCCGCAGGGGTGCAATTTTGCCCCGCGCTGTGCCCGCGCCAGCGATATTTGCCGCCAAAGCCCGGCAGTTCTAGAGACCCAAAATGACGGAGGTCTGGCCCGATGCCATCATCTGAACCCATAATCGAACTCAAAAACATCACCAAGGATTTTGTGCTCGGCGGCTTGTTTTTCAACAAATCCCTGCTGCGCGCCATTTCCAATGTCAGCCTGAGCTTACACGCTGGGCGGGCGCTGTCGCTGGTGGGGGAGTCCGGCTCGGGCAAAAGCACCATCGCGCGCCTTATTGCGCGGGTTTATCCCTTAACCTCGGGCGAGATCACCTTTCATGGCGCGCCAATCGGCCCGATGAACCGCCGCGAACTGGCCGCTTACCGCGCCGATGTGCAGATGATCTTTCAAGACCCGTTTGGCTCGCTTAATCCGGTGCATTCGGTTGAATATCATCTTGAGCGGCCGCTCAAGATCCATAACCCGACGCTGAAAAATCCGGCAATCCGCACCATGGTGGACGAAATGCTGACGCAAGTTGGCCTGACCCCTGTGGAAGATTTTATAAATCGAAAACCGCATGAGCTGTCTGGCGGGCAGCGCCAGCGGGTGGCGATTGCCCGCGCGCTTTGCGCCAAGCCCAAGGTTTTGCTGGCTGATGAACCCACCAGTATGCTGGATGTTTCGGTGCGGCTCGGCATTTTGAATTTGCTGGCAGACCTAAAAGATAAACACGGGTTATCAACGCTTTACATCACGCATGACATCGCCACCGCGCGGTATTTTTCCGAAGATACAGCGGTGATGTATGCCGGGCATCTGGTGGAAAGCGGCCCCTCGGAATCCATCACCGCCAATCCGCGCCACCCCTACACACAATTGCTGATCCAGTCCGTGCCCAATCCGGCGCGGGAGGATGATGGCTCAACCGAGCGTAAAGCCACGGATATTCCGCTTTGGACGCCAAGGTCGGCCGGCTGCCCTTTTGTGTCGCGCTGCCAGATTGCCAGCGATATTTGCCGCAAAACCATGCCCCAAGAAACCACCGTTGCGCCGGGGCATACCGCCCGCTGCCACAACCTATGATCGGCCTGCCATGAACGAATTCCTAAAACCCCTCCGCGCGGCGCGGGCCATTGCCATTAACCACGTGGGCTATGAATGCACGGGGCCAAAAACCGCTGTTTTTTGCCTTGGTGGCGGCACAGCAGCGGTGCATTGCGCGCTGATGCAGCAGGAAACCACGGTGCAGGCGCTGGCCCCAAGCGCCCCGCAAGCGGTAGATAACTGGCGGGGAAACACCTATCAAACCCTTGATTTCAGCAGCTTTACCGGCGCTGGCCTGTATGTAATCAGCGTCACGGATGCCAGCGGTGAAACCGTGATATCTGAGCCGTTTACCATTGCCGATAGCTTGTATCAGCCACAGCTGACCGCCCCGATTTTGGGGTATTTCCGGTCTCAGCGCTGCGCTGATCAATATGATGCTGCCGATCGTAAGGTGCCGTTTTATAAGGGCGAAAAGCCCGGCACCGTGGATGTGCATGGCGGCTGGTATGATGCCTCGGGCGATGTTTCCAAATATCTCAGCCATCTTTCCTATGCCAATTATATGAACCCGCAGCAAACCCCGCTGGTGGTTTGGTCATTGGCCAAAGCCGCGCAAACCCCGCATGATGGCTTTGCCATCGAGGCCGCGTGGGGCGCGGATTTTTTAGTGCGGATGTTTGACCCCGTCGGCTATTTTTATATGACCGTGTTTGACACGTGGTCGGGCGATGTGGCGCAGCGCGATATATGCTCTTATGCCACCCAGAATGGTGACAAATACACCAGTTTTGAGGCCGGTTTTCGCCAAGGCGGCGGCATGGCCATCGCGGCGCTGGCACAAATGGCAGAGCTGGGCATAAGCGGTGAATACACCGCCGCAGATTACCTGAAAACAGCCGCGCAAGCCTTTGCGCATCTGGCTGAAAACAACAGTAAATATCTGGATGATGGCGTGCCAAACATCATTGATGATTATTGCGCGCTTTTGGCAGCGGTCGCGCTGTTTAACGCCACAAAATCCGAATCCTATCTGCGCCACGCTGACCATTTTGCCTCCAGCTTAATGGCCCGCCAAGCAGATA
>CAZIDQ010000318.1:0-2353 GCA_964538015.1 uncultured Marinosulfonomonas sp. | reverse complement strand
ACACGGTAATTGGCGATGTCATAGGGCTGGTTTGCGGCCCCTTCCACATGCGCGGGGTCCGGTCCGGGCGGGGCAAAGCCCATGATGCGTGACATCGACTGTTTCGTCACCGAAGGGGCCGCGATGCGGGCGTCAAACAACACCGCTTCGCCGTCCTTTACCGCGCCCTTCATCCGCGCGATGGCAGCGGGGCGATAGAAATCGTGGCGCATGTCCTCTTCGCGGCTCCACATTACTTTGACGGGCACATCCGGCATTGCCTTGGCCACTTTGGCGGCCAGAATGGCCACATCCGCTTCGGCCCGCCGGCCAAATCCGCCGCCCATAAACAGGGTGTGCACGGTGACCTGATCGGCCGACAGTCCGGCGGCATCGGCGGCTTTGTCGGCCAGCACCAGCGGCGCCTGATTGCCGCACCAGATTTCCAGCGCATCACCGGTAAATAGCGCGGTGGCATTCATCGGCTCCATCGTCGCATGGGCCAGATAGGGCACACGGTATTCGGCGGTGATTTCTGTCGCGCCTTCTGGTGTGACCGATGTATCCCCATCATCGCGCAGGGTAGAATTGGGGGCCTCGTTCAGTGACGCTTCAATCGCTGCAAACAGCCCGTCGGTGCTGGCGGGGTAGGGCGCGTCCTCCCAGTCTATCTCCACCGCATCCGCCGCCTGAAATGCCAGCCAAGTGTTGCTGGCCACCACGGCAATGCCGTTGCCCAGATCAATCACCCGTTCCACACCGGCCATCTTTTCTGCTGTGCTGGCATTGAAGGATTTCATTCCGGCTCCAAGGTGCGGATTGATCCGCACGGTGGTGAACTTCATCCCGTCCAGCCGCACATCCGCGCCATATTGTGCCGTGCCGGTGGATTTCGCCACCATATCGACACGCGGCATGTCACGGCCCAGATATTTCCATTCCGATGACGGGCGCAACGCAACATCCTTTGGCGGCGCGATCTTCGCCGCCGACTCGGCCAGTTCCGCATAGGCAATGGCGCTGCCATCCGCCCCGATCACCTGCCCGTTTTCGGTGCGCAATTCACCGGGTAACCGCTCTGCCGCCGCCAGCTTCAATGCCTCGCGCGCTGTGGCGCCGGCCAGACGCATCTTTTCAAAGGCATCAATCGTGGCGGTCGAGCCACCTGTCACCTGCAGCGATAACGCCTTTGGCACCACATCCATCGCATCGCGCACAAATTCCTGCCACGCGCTGCGCTTGCCGTCCTCGTATTGCGCATGTCCGGTGATCAGCGCGCCGTTGTAATAGGCCTGCGCGCCGGGGCCATGCAGCACGCGCACGTCCTCCCACGCCACATCCAGCTCCTCGGCCACCAAAGCGGCCAGCGTGCTGTGCACCCCTTGGCCCATCTCGGCGCGCGGCGCGATGATGGTCACGCCCGCTTGGTCAATGATCAGATAGGGGTTCAGCGTCACCGCGCCCGCTTCGGGTTTCAACGGATTCACCAGCGGCTTTTTCGCCATATAAACGCCAAAGGCCACGCCCCCTGCCACAGCAGCCGAGGATACGATAAACGCGCGGCGGGTATACTTTTTGATCCGTCCCATGCCTATTCCCCCCGCATTTCGGCTGCCGCCGTCTTGATCGCCGCGCGTATCCGCCCGTAGGTGCCACAGCGGCACAGGTTGCCGTTCATTGCCTCGTCAATTTCGGCGTTGCTTGGCGCATTATTTTCGGCCAACAACGCCGCCGCCTGCATGATCTGCCCCGACTGGCAATAACCGCATTGCGCCACCTGATGGGCCACCCATGCCTTTTGCAACACATCCAGCGCATCCGGTGTGCCGATCCCTTCGATCGTGGTCACTTCACCTGCCACATCCTCCAGCGCCACCTGACAGGATCGCACCGCTTCGCCATCCATATGCACCGTGCAGGCGCCACAGGCCGAAACCCCGCAGCCGTATTTGGTGCCGCTCAGCCCCAGTTCATCGCGCAACACCCAAAGCAGGGGCACCTCACCAGGCAAATCCACCTCGTGCCGCTGCCCGTTTACAATCACTGAATATGCCATCGCGCGCCCCTGTTCCCAAGCCAACTGAACTTAACAGTTTAGCACGCGCCACGCCCGAACAAAAGCACCATTCCCTGCCTTCTTCTTTTCTTAAATACCTGCCGCGCGCAGCGCATCCCGTGCTTACGTCACACGCGACTTTTGCCGGTATTCATCCCGATCCCACAAATCATTCTGCATCACGTCCGCAATCACCGCCACCGCCGCATCCACATCCGCCGCGTCAATATACAGCGGGGTAAAGCCAAAGCGCATGATGTCGGGCGCGCGAAAATCGCCGATCACACCACGATCAATCAGCGCCTGCATCGCCGGATA
>CAZIDQ010000317.1:0-2361 GCA_964538015.1 uncultured Marinosulfonomonas sp. | reverse complement strand
GCCCGCCCCGTGGCGCTGGAAGAACTGCACCACATGGCCGATATGTGCGAGGATCACGACAGCAACACCCTACTGACCGTGGCACGCGAACTGACCGAAAGCGGCGTCAAAGAGGCTTACCGCGTGATCGAGCCCCAAGGGGCCGAACTGGACCAGTTCGCCATCCACTCTACCCCCGAGGAATAGCCCCGCGCCCACCATCTTTGTTCCCTAAATATCCCCGCCGGAGGCAACCCTGTTTTCGCCTCCGGCGGAGGTATTTAAGAAAAGAAGAAGGGTATCAGGGATTTGCTGCATTAAAGGTAAACAGAGTTTCGCCGTTTATCTTGTAATCATTGATCAATTTGGCCGCTGTTTCGCCGGTCAGCCAGTCCTCGAGCTGTGCCACCAGATCGGTTTTCACATGCGGATGGTGCTGCGGGTTGACGGGGATAAAGGCGTATTGGTTGAACAATACAGGATCGCCCGCGAACAACAGCTTCAAGTCACCCTTGTTGCCGAAATTCAGCCAACTGGCGCGGTCCGCCATCACATAGGCGTCCATGCCGCTGGCCACATTCAGCGTGGCTCCCATACCGGCCCCCGCCGCGCGATACCAACTGCCGAATGTTGTAGGGTCCAGACCGGCAGCCTGCCATAGGGACAACTCCTTTTTGTGAGTGCCGCTGTCATCCCCGCGACTGACGAAGGGAACCTTGGCGGCGGCTATTTTCTGTAAGGCGCCGGTGGCGGCATCGGCCTTGGCAATCTTTGCCGGATCATCCAATGGGCCGATAAGGATGAAATCATTATACATGATCTCGCGCCGATGGGTGCCAAAACCGGCCTTAAGGAATGTCTCTTCAGCCTTGCGGGAATGGACCAGAATGGCGTCCACATCCCCTGCCTCGCCCAGTTTCAGCGCCTGCCCCGTGCCAACCACGATCAGCTGCACATCCAGACCGATGTCTTTCTTGATCTGCGGCAGCAACACACCCGACAGGCCCGAATTCTGGAAAGATGTGGTCACGGCCAGCTTGATTTCACCCGCCTGCACCATCGTTGCCAACAACAGGGAAAACAAGGCGGAAAAAGCGAATTTCCAGTTCATTCTACGATGTCTCCGTTGATAAACGCGTGTGCTTCAGCCGTCGCAGGCTGTTTGAAAAAGGCGGACGCGAGCGCGGTTTCATGCACCATGCCGCCGTACATAAACACCACATCTGTGGCCAACCGTCGGGCCTGCCCCATGTCGTGCGTCGCCATCACAATGCGGGTGCCGTCGGCCTGCGCCTGTTGCAGGATTGTTTCGATTTCCCGTATCGCGCGGCCATCCAGATTGGCACAGGGTTCGTCCAAAAACAGGATCTCCGGCTGGCGGATCAGGGCGCGGGCCAGCGCCAGTTTCTGTTTTTCGCCCCCCGACAGATAGGGCGCAGGACGTTCCAGCGCATCCCCCAGACCAAAGCGCGCGGCCCATTCGGCGGCGGTGCTGCGGGCTTGCCTGCGTGGCACCCCGTGCAGGATCAGCGGATAGGCGATGTTATCAACCACCTTGCGGCGCATCATGATCGGGGACTGAAACACATAGGCCTGCCGCCCGCGCGCCACCCCGTCGGGCACCGCCCATTCGACGCGCCCGCCGGACACCCTCTGCAACCCGTGCATCAGACGCAGCAGCGTGGTTTTGCCCGACCCGTTCGGCCCCATCACAATGGTCAGCCCCGTTTCGCCAATCTGCAAATCCACCGGCCCGACCAGTGTCTTGCCACGCACGCGGGCAATCGCGCCTTGTAGGGTCAGGGGCAGGATGGAATGTGTCACAGATGTTCGCTCTTGGTTTACCGTCGCAACAATCGTTGCGCGGTTTTTGCTTCGGTGCCAAGGGAAAACTTGCACCGCCTGCCTGTGCCGTCATTTTGACTATTCCCTTCGCGCGTCAACTGCCAAGGATGGACAAAATGGCCACCCCTACCAAACGCTGGCCCGTTCTGTGCGCGATAGCGTGTGCATCAACAGGTTGATCGTGACGGCCAGCGCAATCAGCACAAACCCCAGCCCCATCGCAAAGGCAAAATTCCCCTTGCCAGTTTCCAGCGCGATCGAGGTGGTCAGCACCCGTGTGGAATGGTCGATATTCCCCCCCACGATCATAATCGCCCCCACTTCGCCAATCGCGCGGCCGAAACCGGCCAGCATTGCCGTTAGCAGGGCGCGGCGCCCGTCCCACAGCAGGGCAGCAATACGTTGCCGTCGTGTGGTGTTCAGCGAGATCAGCAAATCGTGGTAATCCGCCCATAAATCGCGGATCGTTTGATGCGAAATCGAGGCAATCAGCGGCGTGATGATGATCACCTGCGCGATGATCATCGCGGTCGGGGT
>CAZIDQ010000316.1:0-2363 GCA_964538015.1 uncultured Marinosulfonomonas sp. | reverse complement strand
TTTAACGCCCATGGCCCCCGAGTCAACCGGATTATGTGCGAATTTTCCGCAGCAGAGCAAACTGCACGCTCGCAGCCAGCAAAGAAATCGCGAACACCACAGCCAGGCCGAACATGCTGGCGATTATCCCCGCCAGCAGCGGCAACAAAAACGCGGGTGCAGTGATGGCGTTGAAATAGCCGCTATAGGCGGGGCGTTTGTCGTCGGGGGATATTTCCATCAGGAAACCGATCACCGCGATGGTCAGCCCGTTCGCCAAAGCGCCCATCAAAAAGAAGATCATCATAAAGAACCAGAACAGCACCGCTTGGGGCAAGGATACCGTCAACGCCGCCAGCAGCACCAGCAACGGCGGAACCACACGGCCCAGCGCGATGACCTTCAGCAGGCTGACCTTGCCCAGATGATCGCCCCACCAACCCCACAACGGGTTGGACAACAGCGCGCCGGTGGTTTGCGCCCCCAGCAACAGCGCCACATATTCCAGCGAAACGCCCGATTTGCTGGCCTGCACCACATAGAACGGCATCGCCATCAACACCGCCCCGCCGCACCATTGTGCATAAACGAAGGTGGCAAATCGACTGTCGGTTCTAAACACCTGCACCCCGTCTTTCAGATACTGGAAAAATCCGGGTTTTTCTGCGGCATTGCCCGTGGTCTCCGGTTCGCCCATCGCCGTGAACACGGTCGAGGACAGGAACATCAGCATTGAGGCAATCGCGATGATCGCAGCATAGGACAGCGGGAAGTCCAGTTTGCCCACCAGCCGGTCGGCAATTCCCACCACCACCAATGCCAGCACCCCGCCGCCAAAGAACCGCGTGGCCAGCAGGCGGCTACGCAACTCTGACGGAACCGAGCGCGCCACGATGTCGTTATAGGGCACCGCCACGATGCCCGATATGAACGCATAAGCGACCCAGATCAGCATCACCGCTACGGCCAGCCAGCCGTGCGGCCAGTCAGCACCGATCCACAGGGTTGCCGCCATCAAGGCCATACAGGCGGCCCGCCCGAAGGCCCCGATCACATAGTATTGCATGGAGCTGCCCGAGCGTTGCGCCAGAAAGCCGATGATCAGTTGCGGGAACAGCCAGCCAAAGCGCAGGATCGCGGTGATCGCCCCGACAATGATGGAACTGCCGGTCAACTGATAGACCAGCGCCGCCATGATCGTCGAGGAATCCACCGCCGCCGACCCGGCCTGAAAGGTGATCCCGGCAAGGGCGACATTCTTGAATCGGGATTTATCGCGACCACTCATCCCTGCCCCGCCCAATTTGCCGGATCGACATACAGGCCGAACCAGATCGACCAAACACCCAGCAGGATAAACACCACCCCGATCACCCAGCGCATGTTTTTCAGCCGTTGTCCGAAACCATCCAGCCATACGGCCCATTTGGGGATAACCGCAAACAGCGCCAATGGCAGTGACAGGAACAGGCCAAACAGGAACATCATGATGAATCCGGTTAATGCCGTGCCCGTGGTCGCCGCCAGCCCCAATAGGCCAAACAGGATTGGCGCGGCGCAGGCGGGTATATTCAGCCCGAACGCCATGCCCAACACCACTGGGTTGCTGGCCCGTTTCCATGCGTCTGGTGCCAGATCAATCCGCCGCTTCACCACCCCTGCCCGCCCGATGACAAAGGCAATGCCGACCAGCAGATAGAGGATACCGAACACCAGCCAGATACCGGTTTGGGCTGTTATCAGCATTTGCCCCAGTAAGGCGATCAATGCCCCAAACAGCCCAGCAACAATGGCCCGCACAGTAATAAACACAGCCACCGCACCGATCTTTTGACTCCGGTCACGGGATTTCTGCGTGTCCAGAAACAGCAAATGACCACCAATGGTGCAAGGCTCGACAAAGCCTAGCAGACCAAGGCCGACCGGCAACAGAACAAGGGTGAAAAGGTTGATGTCCATAGGGCAATCGATAAACCTTCCCCTTGGGGGCAGGTCAAGGCGGTGAATGGGGGCTGACGGGATCGTTATGCGGGGGGAGTGGTTGCGGGTTATTTGGGTGCTGTGTTAACTTTCGCCAAGAAGTCATCTCAATAATAATTCATGGGGCTGAATTGCGCCCTTGTAATGGATCAAAATAATGCGCTTGATAGTATGTTTAGTTTTTTTCGTTACGATAATGTTCGGACAAATCGTGGGAGCCTCGCCGCAAGAAGACGCCGAATACATTGCAGGAATCGTATTTTCAGAAAATAACCGTGCAAAAAGGCTGCAAACAATTGCGGGTCTGTTTGCAGGTTTCTTTGCCGAGCAATTAAAGGTGAATTCCGTTAAAGTTGTGGATTTGCAGCGTTTCGCAGAAATGATTCCTGTAAGTGTGATCGAGC
>CAZIDQ010000315.1:0-2421 GCA_964538015.1 uncultured Marinosulfonomonas sp. | reverse complement strand
ACTTCAACAAAGCCTTCAGCAATACTTGCAACTGCTCGCTATTATGCTCGACCAGAACCGTACCCTTGGCCGCCCCTTTGGACACCACCGCGCGCGGCAGGCTTATCCCCTGCGAACGCGCCATGGTCTGAAATACCTCGGCCGCATAAAGGTGCGGTTTTCGCACCGGCAACCAGCGGCTACCATTGCGCCCCAACGCGCGCCGCGCCACCGTCCAACTGTCCACCCCGCCGGAATCCTTGTAGGTGTAGATCGGCAAATCCCGATCCACCACACGCATCTTGGCGATACGCACACTGGGGCGGTATTTCTTGGTCCGCGCATCCATCGCCACATCATAGCCACTGGCGCTGCGTTTCCATTCAAAATGCACACGGTTGAAATTCAGGTTCAGCCCGCACACCGCCGGATTGTAGCCCAGATAATCCGGCTGGCTTTTATCAATTGCCTTCACAAAAGGCAGCGCATTGGCGTTTACCTTGAACTTGCCCGAAACCTCGCGCACCCCTGCCTGTTTCAGCGCCGCCGCCATATCCGCCAGATCATCCGTGTCCAGCGTCGGATCACCCCCGCCCACCAGCACCAGATCCCCCTTCAGTCGCCCGTTCACCACCGGCCCTGTCGCCATCAACCGTGTCTTGAAACGGTACCCCGCACCCAGCGTATCCAGCGCATACAATGACGTAATTGTCTTGGTCACACTGGCAGGAGGTTGCGACAAAACCGGATTAGCGGTTTCCAAAATCAGCCCCGTTTTAGCATCCGCCACCACAAAGCTGACCTTGCCCCCCAACCGCGCCGCCGCGATCAGGGCATCAGCCCCTTTTACCGCCCGCCTGTGAAAATCTCCGGCCCGCGCGGTTGGCCGGATTGAAACCTTCGGCGCATCACCCCATGCCACATCCGCAGCACTGGCCAGCAAAGCCCCCAAAATAAACCGTCTTGAAAATTGACCCTTCATAGCCGCGCAGTAAATCAAAACCGCCGACCAAGGACAATGCCATTATGCGCTTTTCAATCCATTCAGTGCTCCCTACGGTCACCGAATATGTTTCGCGCAATTCTAATCATGTTTGTCGCCATGTCGCTTATCCCTGTCGGGGACAGCGCCGGCAAACTGCTGGTCACCCGCTACGGTTTCCACCCGTTCTTCCTTGCTTGGTCCCGCTTTGCCCTTGGCGCACTGATGATCCTGCCGTTCCTGCCGCGGGGCCAGTTTGATCCCCGCCTGTTTCTGGACTGGCGTATCTGGCTACGCGGGTTGCTGATTGTGGCGGGTATCTCCTCGATCCTGACCGCCTTACAAACCGAGCCACTCCCCACCGTATTCGGCGCCTTCTTTGTCGGCCCGATCCTGTCGTTTTTCCTGTCGGCATGGCTGTTGAAAGAACCCGTCACCAAGGTCCAGATCATCCTGTTGCTACTGGGGTTTTGCGGTGTCCTTCTGGTCGTCAAACCGGGTTTTGGTATGACAGCGGGGCTTGGGTTTGCTGTCCTTGCGGGCCTGTTCTATGGCAGCTTTCTAACCGCCAGCCGCTGGTTGACCCACGCCGCCCCGCCCCGCGCTTTGCTGCTAAGCCACCTGACAATCGGCGCGGTTATACTGGCCCCGCTGGGCCTGACCCACATCCCGCAATTCACCTACGCCATCGCCGGACTGACACTATTCTCGGCCGCCGCCTCAATGGCAGGCAACCTGTTGCTGGTCATCGCCTACCGGCTTGCTCCGGCCTCAAGCCTTGCACCATTCGTCTATTTCCAGCTGATCAGCGCCACTATCCTTGGCTGGACCGTATTTGGCGACTGGCCCGACACGCTCACCCTGCTGGGCCTTACGTTGCTTATCACCACCGGCTTTGGCTCGGCGCTGCGAAAACGCTAACGCGCCCACTCGCCCCGCGCCCGTATCTGGGTCGAGGACACATCCACCATCGGCACATTGATAAAACACCACGCGGGCGGCGGGCTATCCGCCAATATACCCGCCTGCGGGCCACGCAACCGATACCCCTCATACCGCTTAGCCGCTTTGGACATCCGCGCCGACGTCCGGTCGCCGGGCCGCGCGATCACCCCGACGGGCACGTTTTCCATGATCCATTCCCAGTGCTGCCAGCGATGGAATTGCGCCAGATTATCCGCCCCCATCAACCAGACAAACTTTACCCCGCGCCGCCGTGCAAATATGGCCTGCAAGGTTTCAGCGGTATACCGCGTCCCCACCCGCGCCTCGAAATCCGTCACCTTGATACGCGGATGGTCCGAGATCGCCCGACAGGCCGCCAACCGCTTCTCCATCGCTGCTGGAGCATCCTTTTTCAAAGGGTTCCCCGGCGACACCAACCACCACACCTGATCCAGATTGAACCGCTTTAACGCCGCCTTGGAAATATGCACATGCCCCCTGTGCGGCGGATCGAA
>CAZIDQ010000314.1:0-2422 GCA_964538015.1 uncultured Marinosulfonomonas sp. | reverse complement strand
GGCAGTAATGTGCTCTATCTGGAAGGGTTTGCGCTGGCGGATTTTGACGCAAGCGATGTGATCTTGTAAGCCAAAAACAAACGGCGGGGCGCGTTTGGTCTACCAGCGTCCCGTCATGCTTTTGATTAACAAAGACCCACGGCGGGTGAATTCGGCGGGCATCAACTGCCCCGTTGCCACATGCTCGGGGTGCTGGATCACGCGGCGCAAAATCCCGCGGGCCAGCCACCCTGCCCTGACTGCAGCTGCGCCCTGTCGCAACATTCGTTTATCTGCCCGCTGCATCCGCGCATATGCAGCACTTGCCAGTTTCGCCAGCGCCGTTTCGCGCCCGTCCAGCAAAGGGATACGCCCGCGCGCCGCCAGCTCGGGCACCGCCACCAACCAGTTGGCCACCCCTGCCCCGTAGGCATAATCGCGCACAGCGGCGCTGGCCGTATCGGGCGCGCCGACACAGCGTGCGGCCAGCCACATCAGATTGCCCGCTGTATGGTCGATATGCCGATCAAATCCCGCCGCATCCGCAAAGGCATCCTTGTAGATATCCCAGCGCCGCGCCTCGATGATCTGGCGAAACCGCTCCACCGGCAGATCATGATCCCCGATCACCTGCCGCAAGGGCGCGACCAACTCGTGTTGATGCGCCGCGCGCTCGTCGTCAATCGCGTCAACCACATCACGCCAGAACTGAAGCCGCATTTCGGCAATCATTTCCTCGTTGCTGGCCCATGGCGCGCGGGCCACTTCGATGTTGAAGGCATAGAGCACGAACAAATCCGCCCGCAGCGCAGGCGGGGCCGCCATCACCGATAAAAACCGGTCCGGATCGCCCTTGCGCACCGTTTCGACAATCGCCTCCAGCGTCATTGCGGCCGCACCACGCTTAACAAATAGCCGTATTCATCACCATGCGCCCGCCACACCGCGATTTCCTCGGCTGTTTCGTCCAGAACCGCCAGTAATTCCGGATCGGCATCAGCCCGCAACATCGCACTGCGCGCCTCTAGTGCGGCGTAATATCCATCCCATGCCGCAGCCGACAGGCGTCGCGTTGCGATGGTGTCATAACCCGCCGCTTTTATCCGTGCGGCAACACCGGCCTGATCCGTCATTACGTCATAATCAGCCCATAGCTTTTGCGCCCGATCCGCGCGTTGATCGCCCCACCAGCACGGCTCGCTAAAGGCAATCACACCTTCCGGTTTCAGCGCTTTGCGCCACAGGGTCAGCGCCTCGCTCACCCCCAGAAAATACACCGCCCCCGCGCACCAGATGAAATCATACGGCCCGCCAATGTTGGCCATGTCGCCCACCCGCAAGGTAACGCGCGGATCATCCCCGATACGCGCCTTTGCCTCGTCAATAAAATGCGACTGCTTGTCAAATGCCGTCACATGCCCATCCGGACAGGCGGCCAGCAGCGGGGCAATATCCGCCCCCGAACCACAAGCAACATCACAGATCATCGCTTCCCGCGCCAAATCAGCCTGCGCAGTGGCCCAAGCCACATCCGCCGCTTCGCCCGGGCCTTCGCGGGTCAGGTTCCGGAACAGAGTGTAAAAGCTCACACCCCTGCCCCGTCGCGGATCAGTTTCCAGTTGATCGCGTCCAGCAGGGCCTCGAAACTGGCGTCAACGATGTTGGGCGACACCCCGACAGTGGACCAGCGCGCGCCGCTGCCATCCTCGCTGTCGATGATCACGCGGGTTTTTGCTTCGGTGCCGCCGTCGGTGATGCGCACCTTGAAATCCACCAGCCGCATGTCATCGATACAAGCCTGATACGGCCCCATATCCTTGGCCAGCGCCTTGGCCAGCGCGTTGACCGGCCCACGATCATGGCCCTCGGCGTCCATGCTTTCAGAGACCGACAGTTTCTTGTCGTCACCGATTTTCACAACCACCACGGCCTCGGACAGGCTGACCATTTTGTTATACTTGTTCTTCCTGCGCTCGACCGTCACCTTGTAGCGCTTGACCTCGAAAAACTCCGGCAACAACCCCAGCTCGCGCCGCGCTACCAGTTCAAAACTGGCCTGCGCGGTGTCATAGGAATAGCCCTCTTCCTCGCGCTGTTTGATCACTTCTAGGATACGGCCAAGCGCCGGATCGCCTTTTTCCACCGCCAGCCCCGCATCGGCCAGACGCTTGCGCAGGTTCGATTGCCCCGCCTGATTGGACATCGGAATGATCCGCGCGTTGCCCACTGTTTCGGGGTCGATGTGTTCATAGGTTGATGGGTCTTTCAGGATGGCGCTGGCGTGCAGCCCCGCCTTATGCGCAAACGCGCTGGCCCCGACATAAGCGGCCTGATTTTTCGGCACGCGGTTCAGGATGTCGTCCAGTTGCCGGCTGATTTTCACCAGCCCGTGCAGCGCGCCCTTTGTGATGCCGGTTTCAAAACGCTCGGCCAGTTGCGGTTT
>CAZIDQ010000313.1:0-2426 GCA_964538015.1 uncultured Marinosulfonomonas sp. | reverse complement strand
TCCCCATATCCGGTAAAACGCCGCTCGTAGGCCAGCCCCATGCGTCTGGCGCAATCGCGGGCCTTTTCGTCCAGTTCGGGCACATCCGTTTGCGCCTGATATACCAGCTTCTCGTAATTGCCGAAATACATTTCCAGCAATTCCGGGTGCCGGTCCAGCCCCATCGGTTTCCAGACAAAAGCGTCAAACTGGCGGACCAGAAAATCTGTCAGGTAAAAGGCAGTACACTCGTTTTCGGAAATTTTGGCAAAGGCCTCATTGCCCTCAAAGAACGAATAGCAATGCGGCCCCTGCATCATTTCCACACCCAGTTCGGCACATTTCTTTTGTAACATCCCGCCGGTGCCGCAATCGGCGTAAACCACGAATATATCGTCATAATCGGCGCGGTGTTTTTGCACCACTTCCTCGACCGCGGCGGGGATACGGTCGGGATACAGGTGCAGGTTGGCAGGCAGGCAGGTCAGGCTGATGTGATCCCAGCCGTTCAATTTGATCAGCGTCAGGATTTCATGCGCAAGCGCGCCACAAGCCAGCAGCAGGATGCGCGCCTTGCCCCCCGTGGTGTCCACTGTGGGGGCAAGGCCGCTTTCGGTTAGCGTTTTGTCGTCAGGTATCATGGCCCCGCCTTTGGGGGCGGATCAGCCCGCCATCTGGTTATGTTTGCGCGCCATGAAATCCTTGGCGGTTTCCACAGCCACGGCCGCGTCGCGACAATAAGCGTCAGCACCGATGGCTTTGCCGAATTCCTCGTTCAAAGGCGCGCCGCCGACCAGAATGACATAATCATCGCGGATGCCTTTTTCGATCATCGTGTCGATCACAACCTTCATATAGGGCATGGTTGTGGTCAGCAGGGCGGACATGCCCAGAATATCGGCGTCTTCGCGGGTCAGCGCTTCTAGATAATCCTCGACCGGGTTGTTGATGCCCATGTCGTAAACCTCAAAGCCGGCGCCTTCCATCATCATCGAGACCAGGTTCTTGCCGATGTCATGGATGTCGCCCTTAACGGTGCCGATCACCATTTTGCCCATGCGGGGTGCCCCGGATTCGGCCAGCAGCGGTTTCAGGATGAACATGCCACCCTTCATCGCATTGGCAGCCAGCAGAACCTCGGGCACGAACAGGATGCCATCGCGAAAATCGGCCCCGACGATGGTCATGCCTGCAACCAGTGCTTCGGTCAGAACGCGGTAGGGCTCCCATTTGCGTCCCAGCAGGATGTTCACACCCTCTTCGATTTCTTCTTTCATCCCGTCATACAGGTCGTCGTGCATTTGCAGCACAAGTTCGTCGTCAGACAGTTCGGACAGGATGATATCTTCTTCTTCGGCCATGGTTTTTTCCCTGACTGGCGCGCGCGCGCGATGTTTCTTTGGGCCAGCTTGACGGTTTGTTGCGAATCGGTATTGGCCACTTGCGACATTGACCGTTCTGGCAACGACTAAAATGCCGCTAACCTCTGCCGCGACGACGATTTTTGCGGGCGGCGGGGGTTGCGCCATCGGTGCCGTCCGATGCCGAGGAGAACCCGCCAAGCACTTCGGCGATGGTTTCCAGCGTGGGGCGCGGGCCGGGTGTGTGAGCCTCGAGCGCGGCGCGCATGGCGACCAGATGTTCGGGTGTGGTGCCACAGCAGCCGCCAATGATCGTGGCGCCACAATCAGCGGCCAGACAGGCGTATTTGCCCATCAGTTCCGGTGTGCCGTCATAATGGATGTGACCATCGTGGAATTTCGGGATACCGGCGTTGCCTTTGGCGATGATCGGGCGTTCCGACCCTTGCGCGGCAAAGCCAAGGATGGTGCGCAGCAGATCGGCCGCGCCCACACCACAGTTGGCGCCGTAAGCAATCGGCGGGTTCTTCAGCTTTTCGACCATATCGACCATGCCAGCGGACGTCAGGCCCATCATGGTGCGTCCGGCGGTGTCGAAACTCATCGTGCCGCACCACGGCATATCGGCCAGCGCAAAGGCTTCGGCGGCGGCTTTGTATTCTTCGGCGGCGGAGATGGTTTCGCACCACAGAACGTCCGCGCCGCCTTCTTTCAGGCCTTCGGCCTGTTCGTGGAATATTTCGACGGCCAACTCGTGGGTCAATTCGCCCATTGGCGCCATGATTTCACCCGTTGGCCCGACTGACCCTGCAACGATGATGGTCCGGCCCGAGGCATCGGCCACTTCGCGGCCCAGTTCGGCCGAAATGCGCGACAATTCGCGGGCGCGGGATTCGGCCCCGTGCAGTTTCAGACGCGAGGCGTTGCCACCAAAGCTGTTGGTCAAAAACAGATCACTGCCCGCATCCACTGCACCACTATATAGCGCGCGAATTTTTTCGGGGTGGTCGACGTTCCACAGTTCGGGCGCATCGCCTGAACTTAGGCCCATATTAAACAGCGTGGTGCCGGTGGCCCCGTCCGCCA
>CAZIDQ010000312.1:0-2438 GCA_964538015.1 uncultured Marinosulfonomonas sp. | reverse complement strand
ACCCAAACGGCTCTGTTTATGTTGGCTTAAGCACTTCCTCATGGGTCCCATGATTACTTCAAAGTTGGTTATCTAGGACCGTCCCATTTATAATTTTACCACCCAAAATATTTGAACTGTTCATACGTTACGGTTTGCTCATCAGGAGCAACTGAAGATCGTAATGATTGATTTGTGTTCCTCTTTTTTCTTGCTAGGCAATAACGTGATGAGAGATAATGGACACATATGTATTTTATATAGACAGATATGAA
Source organism: uncultured Marinosulfonomonas sp. (assembly GCA_964538015.1). Taxonomy (GTDB): domain Bacteria; phylum Pseudomonadota; class Alphaproteobacteria; order Rhodobacterales; family Rhodobacteraceae; genus Profundibacter. The sequence continues at coordinate 2,184 of CAZIDQ010000312.1, read as the reverse complement.
ATTTTTATGTGACCCTGTTCCAAAACGATAATCTGGAGCATCAAAATGAAGTCATCTTACAGAGCCGTTGTTATTGGCGGGGGGATAGTTGGCGTATCGGTTCTTTACCACCTTGCCAAACTTGGCTGGACAGATGTTGCGCTGGTCGAGCGCGCCGAACTAACCGCAGGGTCCACTTGGCATGCGGCTGCGGGATTTCATGCGTTGAACGCTGACCCCAACATTGCAGCACTGCAGGATTACACCATCAATCTTTATAAAGAGATCGAGCGTGAAAGCGGTGTGAATGTCGGGCTTCATATGTGCGGCGGAGTGAATATCACCAACGATAAGAGCCGCTGGGAGATGCTCAAGGCGGGCTGGGCCACCTTTCAGGCCATCGGTGTTGAAACAGCCAAACTTGTTACCCCTGAAGAAGTTGCCGAGATGACGAGTGGTATCATCCGTACCGATGATATTCTGGGCGGGCTTTATGACAGCAACGAAGGGCATCTGGACCCCAACGGCGCAACCTATGCCTATGCCGGTGCGGCCAAAAAGATGGGCGCCGATGTAATTGTGCGCAATCGGGTACTGGAACTGAACCAGCGCGGTGACGGGACGTGGGATGTGGTCACCGAACAGGGCACCATCCACACGGAACACGTGATCAATGCCGCCGGTCTGTGGGCCAAGCAATGTGGCCATATGGCGGGGGTTGATCTGCCCGTCACCCCGATGGAACATCATTATCTGATCACCGAGGACATTCCCGAGGTAGCGGCCCTGAAAGAACAAATGCCGATGGTCATCGACCTGGACGGGTTCACCTATACAAGGCAGGAACGTAACGGTCTGTTGCTGGGTGTTTACGAGTTGATCCACAAGCACTGGAACATGGATGGCGCACCGTGGGATTACGGCATGGACCTGATCCCCGAAGATATTGACCGGATTGCGCCCGAACTGGCAATCGGGTTTGAACGGTTCCCGAGCCTTGAAAACACAGGCATCAAGAAATGGGTGAACGGTGCCTTTACCTTTGCCCCCGATGGCAATCCGCTGGTTGGCCCTGTTGGCCCACGCGGTTACTGGGTGGCTTGTGGTGTGATGGCGGGCTTTTCCCAAGGGGGCGGGATTGGCAAATCCTTGGCCGAATGGATGGTCCACGGCCAACCCGAAGCCGATATTTTCGGCATGGATATCGGACGGTTTGGCATGCACCAGTCAAACAAGGAATATATCCGTCAAACCACGGGGCAATTCTATAGCCGCCGCTTTGTGATGACATTCCCCAACGAGGAACTTCCTGCAGGGCGTCCTTTGCGCACCTCTGGTGCCTATGCGGATATGACCGCAGCCGGCGCACGTTGGAGCAATTCATGGGGGCTGGAAGTACCCTCTTATTTCGCACCGACGCCTGACTTTGAAGAACCGGGCGAATTGCGCCGCAACGCTGCCTTCCCGATTGTTGACGAAGAATGTAAAGCCGTTGAAAGTGCCGCTGGTCTTTTGGATATTTCCGGCTTTTCCCGCTATGAAATCAGCGGGGCAGGGGCCGAGGCGTTTCTTGACACTCTGCTGGCCTGCAAACTGCCAACCCCCGGCAAGGTCAAACTGGCGCCGATGCTGGCCGAAGATGGCCGCCTGAAAGGGGATTTGACCTGTTTCAACTGGGGCGACGGCACCTATTGGCTGATGGGAAGCTATTACCTGCGCGAATTCCACATGCGCTGGTTCCGCGACCATAATGACGCAGGGGCGTTGCTGCGCGATGTATCCGATGACTTTGCGGGTTTCTCGGTCAACGGGCCAAAGGCGCGTCAAATTCTGGAAAAAATCGCCGATACAGACCTGTCAGGCCTGAAAATGATGAACTGCATGACCGCTGATCTGGGCTTGTTCCGCGTGAAAATCGCTCGTTTGTCGCTATCCGGTGAAATGGCATTCGAGATCAACTGCAATGGGCGCGAACATGCGTCACTTCGCAAGATACTTTTGGAGGCTGGGGCAGATCTGGGCCTGCGCGAGATTGGCTTTCGGGCGATGTTATCGCTACGGTTGGAGAAAAGTATTGGCATATGGAACGGGGAATTCACCCAAGCCTATACCCCTGCAATGACGGGCCTTGATCGTTGGATCGCGTGGGACAAAGGCGCGTTTATCGGCAAGGAAGCCGCCCAGAATGCGGCACCGCCTGCGCAA
>CAZIDQ010000311.1:0-2451 GCA_964538015.1 uncultured Marinosulfonomonas sp. | reverse complement strand
CCCCCCTGCCGTTCATGAAGATGCACGGGCTGGGCAACGACTTTGTGGTCATTGATTCACGGGGGCAGAAGGATTGCGTTACGCCCGAACTGGCGCGGGCGGTGGGGGATCGGTACACAGGGGTCGGGTTTGACCAGTTGGCGGTTATTCAGGACGGCTCTGGCGATGCGCATCTGGTGTTTTACAATTCCGATGGCTCGGTTGCCGGTGCCTGTGGCAATGCCACCCGCTGTGTGGCCCGTTATCTGATGCACGAAACCGGCGAGACCGAACTGCACCTGACCACCGCGCGGGGCGATCTGTTTGCGGTGGATGCGGGTGATGGCCTGACATCCGTCAATATGGGCCAGCCGCAACTGGACTGGCAGGACATCCCGCTGGTCCGTGAAATGGACACGCTGGAACTGCCGATTGACGGCGCCCCCACCGCCACCGGCATGGGCAACCCGCATTGCACCTTTTTCGTGGAGGATGCTGAAGCGGTGGACCTGCCCGCCTTTGGCGCCGCCCATGAACACCACCCGCTATACCCCGAACGCACCAATGTGCAGGTGGCCAGCATCGCCGGCCCCGATCACATCCGCATGCGGGTGTGGGAGCGCGGCGTGGGGATCACGCTGGCCTCCGGCTCGTCCTCTTGCGCCACGGCCGTAGCGGCGGCGCGGCGGGGCCTGACCGGGCGCAAGGTGCAGGTTGATCTGGATGGCGGCACCCTGTGGATCGACTGGCGCGACGATGGCGTCTGGATGACCGGCGCAACGATGCATGTGTTTGACGGCGTGTTCACCGCCGAATTCCTGAAGGGGCTTTGACATGTCCGCCAAACCGCCCGTATTCGCGACCCTTGGCTGTCGCCTGAATTCCTATGAGACCGAAGCGATGAAAGATCTGGCCGCGCGCGCCGGTGTTCAAAACGCCGTGGTGGTCAACACCTGCGCCGTGACAGGCGAGGCCGTTCGCAAGGCCCGTCAGGAAATCCGCCGCCTGCGACGCACCCACCCCGACGCCAGACTGATCGTCACCGGCTGTGCCGCCCAGACCGAGCCGGATACCTTTGCCAATATGGCCGAGGTCGATCTGGTCGTCGGCAACACCGAGAAAATGCAACCGGGCACATGGGCGGGCCTATCGCCGAATTTCATCGGTGAAACCGAGCGTGTGCAGGTCGATGACATCATGTCCGTCACCCAGACCGCCGGCCATCTGATCGACGGTTTTGGCACCCGTTCACGCGCCTATGTGCAGGTGCAAAACGGTTGCGATCACCGCTGCACCTTTTGCATCATCCCCTATGGTCGCGGCAATTCCCGTTCCGTGCCTGCGGGCGTGGTGGTGGAACAGATCAAGCGGCTGGTCGACAAAGGCTATAACGAGGTGGTGCTGACCGGCGTTGACCTGACCAGCTGGGGCGCCGATCTGCCTGCCGAACCCCGCCTTGGCGATCTGGTAATGCGCATCCTGAAACTGGTGCCGGACCTGCCGCGCCTGCGGATTTCCTCGATCGACAGCATCGAGGTGGACGACGCATTGATGGAAGCCATCGCCACCCAGCCCCGCCTGATGCCGCACCTGCACCTGTCACTTCAGGCGGGCGACAATATGATCCTGAAACGCATGAAACGCCGCCATAACCGCGACGATGCGATTGCCTTTACCCAGCAGGCGCTTGCCTTGCGCCCCGACATGACCTTCGGTGCCGACATCATCGCGGGCTTTCCCACCGAAACGGACGCGATGTTTGAAAACTCGCTGAAACTGGTCGAGGATTGCCAACTGACATGGCTGCACGTTTTCCCCTATTCCCCCCGCGCCGGTACCCCCGCCGCCCGCATCCCGCCGGTCAACGGCAACATCATCAAAGCCCGCGCCGCCGCGCTGCGCAAAGCGGGGCAAGCGCAGGTTGCCAAACACCTTGCGGCACAGATCGGCCAGCCCCACAACGTGCTGATGGAAAACCCCCGCATGGGCCGCACCGAACAGTTTGCCGAGGTAAATTTTGACCGCGATCAGCCAGAAGGACAGATCATTGCCGTCCGCATCACCGGCCACAATGGCAAACAGCTTATCGCCTGACCTTCCAAATGGCACAAATATCCCCGCCGGAGGCCTGAAATCTCTTTGACCCGTCCCATCCTCTATTCCTTTCGCCGCTGCCCCTACGCCATGCGCGCCCGCCTTGCGCTGGCCAGCGCGGGCATCACCTGCGAACTGCGTGAAATCCTGCTGCGCGACAAGGCGCCGGAACTGCTGCAAGCCTCGCCCAAAGGCACCGTTCCCGTGCTTGTCACTGATACCAAAGTGATTGACGAAAGCCTCGACATCATGCTGTGGGCGCTAAATCGCAATGATCCCGAAGGCTGGCTGGACATGCCTGACAGCGGTCACAGCCTGATCACCCGAACGGACAGCGAATTCAAACCGAACCTTGACGCCTATAAATACAAAGACGAC
>CAZIDQ010000310.1:0-2494 GCA_964538015.1 uncultured Marinosulfonomonas sp. | reverse complement strand
CGTCAAACGCGTTGGGCGATGATTCCCAATCCGATTTCTGGCGCAATTTTCGCGGCGGCGATCCGAACGATCCAAACCAGATGATTTCCGCCCTGCCCGAAGGGGCGGTAATGACCACCACCGGTCAGCACTGGCGTCAATTCCGCGAGGATTACATCCGCAAATATGCCGGATGGTTCCCGCTGGGGGTGATCGGCATTCTGCTGCTATACCACCTGATCAAAGGCAAGATGCGTATCCCCGGTGGATATTCCGGCAATACCCTGCCGCGGTTCAACATCAACCAGCGGGTTGCGCATTGGTTTATGGCCAGCGTGTTTATTATCCTTTCAATCACCGGCCTGATTATCCTGCTGGGCCGCCCGCTGATTGCACCCTATCTGGGGAAGGGCGTAAATTCGGTTCTGACCAGCGCCTCGATGCAGGGGCATAACCTGTTTGGCCCGCTGTTCATTCTGGCGCTGCTGTGGATGTTCCTTAAATTCCTGCGCGGCAATTTTTTCCAACTGGTTGATCTGAGATGGATCCTGAAATTCGGCGGTTTTTTCGGCGGCCACGTCAGTTCCTCGCAATTCAACTTTGGTGAAAAATCGTGGTTCTGGCTGGTGATCCTTGTCGGTATCCTGATGAGCGTCACCGGTGTCCTGCTGCTGTTCCCGTGGCTGGTGGATGATTTGCGCTGGTTGCAATTGTCGACCATCCTGCATGCGGTCGGGGCGATCCTGCTGATTTCGGTTCTGTTCGGCCACATCTATGTCGGCACCGTCGGGATGGAAGGATCGCTTGATTCCATGCTGAAAGGACAGGTGGATGAAAACTGGGCCAAAGCACACCACGACCTGTGGTACGAAGAGGTGACAGGCAAATCCGCGACAGATGAGGAGGGCACATCATGACGTTCCTGCAATTCGTCGAAGGCCCGCTGTTTTATATCTCTGCCGCCATCTTTGCGTTGGCCGCTGCGTGGCGGGTGTTTGGTCTGATCCGCATGGGTCGCAAGCCCGATATTTCGCCGCCCAAAGGTTCGGCCGCTACCGGTTTCATCAAAGGCAACCTGCGCCATTTCGTGCCACGCGGCATGTTTGCGCGGCGCACATGGATCCATTTCGTGGCGGGCTATGCCTTTCATATCGGCCTGTTCGTGCTGTTCTTTTTCGGCGCGTTTCATATTGATTTCATCAAACAGTATCTGGGTATCTCGTGGACACCACTGCCGCGCTGGGGCTTTATTCTGGCGTCGGAAATTGCCTTTGCCGGGTTGATTGCCCTTTGGGTGCGCCGGTTCTCGGACCCGGTGATGCGGCTGATTTCCGATTGGGATGACCATATCGGCACATGGCTGACCTTTCTGGTGATGCTGACCGGCTGTCTGGCGCTGCAACAAAGCCACGATGTGCTGCGCGGTATCCATATGCTGTTCGTCGATATCTGGCTGATCTACTTCCCGTTCAGTCGATTGATGCACGCCTTCACCTTTGTTTTGTCGCGCGGTCACACCGGCGCGACCTATGGCCGGAAGGGGATGAACCCATGAGCAGTGATAACAAAGCCCAAATCGCCGTCGATAAATTCCTGCAATTCACCGATGGCGAGGTCGCCTCGTTTTTCGAGGCCTGCGTGCATTGCGGCGAATGTGCCGAGGCATGCCATTTCTACATGGCCACCAAGGATCCGAAATACACGCCCACCTATAAACTGTTCCCGATGGTCAAGGCCTACAAGCGGGAAAAGGCGCCGCTGCACAGCATACGCAAGATGTTCGGCCTGCTGCCCCCCGCCGTAACCGAGGACGAGTTGCGCGAATGGGAACCGCTGGTTTACGACAGCTGCACCATGTGTGGGCGCTGCACGATGGTCTGTCCGATGGGCATCGACATCGCCGGCACCATCCGCAAGATGCGCGAAGGCTATGCGGCGGCGGATATCGTGCCGGACGGGTTAAGGCGTTCGGTTGATTTCGTAAAAAAGACCGGTAGCCCGATGGGGGTAACACCCAAGGCCCTGCTGGCGCAGATTGCCCATCAGGAAAAGGAAACCGGCATCAAGATCGAAGTCGACAAACAGGGCGCCGATTACATGGCAATCCTGTCCGCGATGGAGATCATGGGCTTTCCGGAAATCATCGGCGCCTATGCCAAGATTTTCCAAAAGGCCGGTGTCAGCTGGACCATATCCACCAAGGCATACGAGGCAACCAATGTCGGTGTCCAGATCGGCTCGGGCCCCTTGGCCAAGGAAATCGTTGAACGCATGGTGAATGCCGCCGAAGAACTGGGCGTGAAATATGTGATCAGCCCTGAATGTGGCCACGCCTATGGCGCGATACGTTGGGCGGGTCCGAATATGGTTGGCCGCCCGTTTAAATTCGAGGTGGTGCATATTATCGAATTGCTGGACCAGTTGCGCCGCGAAGGGAAAATACCGGCAGGCGACAAGGATGGGCGCAAGATGACGTTGCATGATCCCTGCCAGATTATCCGCCGTGGCGGGCTGT
>CAZIDQ010000309.1:0-2538 GCA_964538015.1 uncultured Marinosulfonomonas sp. | reverse complement strand
TCACCACTGACAAGCGGTATGCGACATCCTTTGTTCTGAACTGTCTGACAGCCACCATCGGCGGCATTCTGGACAAAGAAGAAGTGATGAAGCACGAAGCCGATGGCGACATGGGCAACACATGGCTGAAAACCAACACAGCCGGTTCCGGGGCTTATACGCTGGTTAGCTGGAAGCCGAATGAATCAGTTACGCTGAAATCCAACCCCAACTTCTATCTGGGTGCCCCTGCAATGGAACGCGTTGTTGTGCGTCATGTTGCCGAAAGCTCGACCCAGCGTCTGATGCTGGAGCGCGGCGATATCGACGTTGCCCGCGATCTGAACCCTGATGACGTTGCCGGTCTGGCCGGTGCCGAAGGTGTTGCCATCGACAGTGCACTGCGTGGCCGGCTTATGTATATCTCGGTCAACCAGAAGCACCCCGAATTAAGCAAGCCGGAAGTGCGTCAGGCAATCAAATATTTGGTAGATTATGAGGGGATGCAGAACAGCTTCCTTAAAGGTCAGTATGTGATCCACCAAAACTTCCTGCCAGCCACTTATCTGGGCGCGATTGACGATCAGCCATTCTCGCTGAACATTGAAAAAGCCAAGGAACTGCTAGCCAAGGCCGGTGTTAAGGATTTGACCATCACAGTTGGCGTTCGCGAAGCACAGGAACGTCTGGAGATTGCACAATCGCTGCAAAATACATTTGCGCAGGCTGGCATCACTCTGAAACTGACCGTTGGCACAGGCAAACAGATCCTGACCAAATACCGTGCCCGCGAACTGGACATGTATGTTGGCGCATGGGGGCCGGATTATCCTGATCCGCACACCAACGCTGGTACATTTGCCTTTAACCCTGACAACTCGGACGAAGCGCAGGCAACCGGCCTTCTGGCTTGGCGTAACGCGTGGGATACCGACGGTCTGACAGTCAAGGTTTCCGCAGCTGTGGAAGAAGGCGACCGCGAGGTGCGCAAAGGCATGTACGAGGCCATCCAGCGTGAATTCCTGGAAAAAGCACCGTTCGCCATTCTGTTCCAGAAGGTTGAACAGACAGGTCGCCGTGAAAACGTGCAGAACCTGAATCTGGGCGGCGCGATTACCGCTGTGTCCTACTGGCCGGTTACCAAGTAAATGGCGGTCGTTGAAAATAACGGAAACGGGCGGCGCAAGTCGCCCTTTTCCTCGTCCGTTTACGCAACAATCCTGAAAACCATTGGGTCCGTTCTTGTCACGATGCTGGGGCTGACATTCGTCACCTTTATCATTGGCCGCGTAATGCCGATTGACCCGGTTATTTCTATTGTGGGCGAAAGGGCGTCCAGGGAAACCTATGATGCCGCCTATCATGCCATGGGTCTGGACAAACCGATCCTTGTGCAATTTGCCTATTACATCTGGGATGTGCTGCACGGCGATTTTGGCATGTCTTTGCTAAATGCCCGCCCCGTTGCAGAAGATATCAGACGTGTTTTCCCCGCCACGCTGGAACTGGCGACCATCGGCACCATCTTTGGTGTGGTCCTTGGTGTCCCACTTGGCGTTATTGCCGCCGTGAAACGCGGCACTTGGGTTGATCAGGTCGCCCGCGTTGTGGCGCTGGTTGGATATTCCATGCCGATTTTCTGGCTGGGCCTGATGGGCCTGCTGGTGTTTTACGGCATCCTTGGCTGGGTCGGCGGGCCGGGCCGAGTCGGCATTTTTTATGAGGACGTGGTCCCATCCGTCACCGGTATGATCCTGATCGACAGTATGCTCGATAATAACTGGGAGGTGTTTCGCAACGCGATCAGCCACATCATCCTGCCTGCCTCGATCCTTGGCTATTATTCGATGGCCTACATCAGCCGCATGACCCGTTCCTTCATGCTGGAACAAATGAGTGCCGAATATATCACCACCGCGCGGGTCAAGGGCCTGCCGGAACGCACCGTTGTCTGGCGGCATGCCTTTGGCAATATCAAGGTGCAGCTGATCACGGTGATTGCCCTGAGTTACGCCAATCTGCTGGAGGGCGCGGTGCTGACCGAAACGATTTTCGCCTGGCCGGGGATTGGCCAGTATATCACCACGGCGCTGTTGTCGGCCGATATGAACGCGGTGCTGGGTGGCACGGTGGTTGTCGGCCTGATCTTTGTGCTGCTGAATATCTTTTCCGATCTGCTGTATCGGTTCTTTGATCCGAGGGCGGCAAAATGACGGATACCAACATGCAAAAACAAACCCTGCGCGAATGGCTGATGACCGACACGCCCACATCGCGGCGGCATGCGAAATTTGCGGCGCTGTATTCGGGGTGGCTGACGCTGAAATCCAACTCGATGGCAATGATCGGTCTGGGCATCCTGCTGTTGCTGGTCCTGATCGCTGCCGCTGCCCCGCTGCTGGCGCCGATGGATCCATTTGTTCAAAGCCTTGGGGACCGGTTGCAGCCGCCGGGCACGGACGGGCATCTGCTAGGCACCGATAGTCTGGGCCGCGATATTCTTAGCCGGATGATTTATGGCTCGCGGATCACACTTTATATCGTTGCGCTGGTTGCCCT
>CAZIDQ010000308.1:0-2552 GCA_964538015.1 uncultured Marinosulfonomonas sp. | reverse complement strand
CCAGCGTTACGCGGTGCCCCTTGACCGACAGCATGTCAGCCGTTGCGACCGCCTCATAGCGGCCAGTATGATCGCACACCAGAACGTCTTGTTCAGCCCGCACATCGCCAGACAGTATATCCCAACTGGATATAGCCAGCTCCGCTCCGGGCAGAGTTTGCTCGGCGGGCATGCCGCCGGTTGCAACAAACACATGATCGGGATTTTCGGCCAGAACATCCGCGGCCTCGGCATACACATTGCAGCGCACATCGACGCTCAGCTTGTCCAGTTCCGCCTCGCGCCAATCGACAATCTGGATCAAATCCTTGCGCCATGTGGTTTTTGCCGCCAGCCGGATCTGACCGCCCAGTTTGGGCGCGGCCTCAAACAATACAACCTTGTGGCCGCGCGCTGCCGCCACCCGTGCGGCTTCCATGCCTGCCGGACCACCTCCTACGACAACGATTCTTTTACTGGCCGCGTCGCTAACGGGCACCTCCATTGGTAAAAGAGTTTCGCGCCCGGATGCAGGGTTATGAATGCAATGGATTTTTTTGTAGATACAGTGCGAGGCACCGATGCAGGGACGAATGCGTTCCTCCTCCCCGCGGGTGATCTTGTTGACAATCTGGGGGTCGGCAATATGGGCGCGGGTCATGGCAACCATATCCAGCATGCCCTCGCGAATGGCGTGGCGGGCGTTAGCAACATCCGTTACCCGTGCGGCGTGAAAAATCGGCAACCCTATTTCGCGCCGAAACGCACCAACTTTATCAAGATACGGGGCCAGCGGGCGGTTCATCCCCGGCATGTTTTCTTCAACCAGCGTGATTTCAGTGTCCATCCGCCCAACCATGCAGTTAAAGAAATCCACTGCGCCCTCGCGTTTGAGAATTTCAGCAATCTGCATGACCTCATCAAAACGCAAGCCGCCCTCGCCCTCGTCAAGCGTCAGGCGCATTCCAACCACGAAATCATCACCCACTTGCCGACGAATTTCCTGATGCACCAGCAGGGCAAAGCGCGTGCGGTTTTCAATAGAGCCGCCAAACCCATCACTCCGAAAATTGGTCAGGGGTGAAAAGAATTGCCCGATTAAATGGCCACCGGCAAGGGTTTCCAACCCGTCGATCCCACCCTCCTTACAGCGTAACGCCGCTTGCCCAAAGGCATTGATGACGCGGTCAATGTCGTATTGGTCCATCTCGCGCGGGAAATTCCGATGCAGGTCTTCGCGCACGCTTGATGGCGCAATGGTTGGCAACCATTGCGCCGCCTGCGCATCACCTCGGCGTCCCACATGGGTGATTTGGCACATCAGTGCTGTATTATGCTGGTGAATGCGTTGCGAAAACTCCTGAAAGTATGGAATGACCTCGTCGGTCCCTACATTCAGTTGATTGAAAACAGACGGAGAGTCTGGGGCAATATTTGAAGAGCCGCCAAACATGGTCAACGCCAAACCACCTTTGGCTTTTTCCTCGTGATAGCGCTGGTATCGCAGGGCAGGCATGTTTTGATCATCCATAGCCGATGCATGCGAGGTGCTCATCACCCTGTTTTTTAATGTCAGCCCACGAATGGTCAACGGTTGCAGCAATGGATCTTTGGCGGGTTTTTCAGGGTTGGTCATAAGCTCACTCAAAGCTGCTGGCAGTAAAGAACACCGTGATCCCATAAAAGGAGCCGAGTTTTTGCATTAAAAGCACGGTTGTAATGAAGTTGCATTGATTCTCTTGCGAGTAGGTCATTCCAACATCGGTATAGTTTTGTTGAGGATGAAATCCTATGAGGCAAGCAATTAATGGCAGTCTGAAATACGGACGACCTCATGTATTTCGGTGGGTATTATGTCACCGAATGGGCTTACAAGGGGGACGCTCGGACTGCACTCTGCAACCGTTCCCAATACATGACAGGCATATTTTGTTAACTTCCTCTTTGCGAACAAGTAACCTAGGAATAGTGGATAAGGGCCGACTCTGGCATCGGCCCACCTGACTATATTTCTACGTTTTCTGATATAGTTAAAGCGTCCTCCAATTCAACGCCAAGATATCTGACGGTGCTGTCCATCTTTGTATGACCTGATAAAAGCTGAACGGCGCGTAGATTACCAGTTTTCTTGTAGATTTGTGCAACTTTAGTACGCCGCATTGAAAGATGTGCCATAGGCGTTTGGTTCTAAACCAACAGACTTGACCCATCCGCGAACAAGCCGCGCATATTGACGTGTGAAATGTGTAACCATTCATGAAAACGTTCAGGCCAAAGAAACTCAGGCCCGATCATCAAAGGATCATCCATCCAACGGCCAAGTGATTTTCGCGTGCCATCTGTGATCTCAAACCGAACTGGTTTTTATGGTTTGCTTTGGATAACTGACGTTCGCTCCTTTACATGCCTGGCCACAAAAAAATCTGCTACCTTCAGCTTGATCAGGTCACTTCCTCGAAGCTTGTTGTCGACGGCTAAATTGAAAGAGCCAAATCGCGGTGGCTATCCTCAATGCAAAGCCCGGCGCTTGCAACACCGCAAGTTCGCCGCATAATACTATCAACCAGATGAGC
>CAZIDQ010000307.1:0-2612 GCA_964538015.1 uncultured Marinosulfonomonas sp. | reverse complement strand
TGACGGGCTGCGACGTTGGAAATGTTCATCTGGCCTTTGACGCCGACATCCCGCAAATCCAGCAGGGTCAGACCGCGCGGGAACAACTCGCGGAAGATCACCCGTTCACCAAATCCGGGGGCAATGCGAAAACCGATGCGCTTGGAGAGTGCTTCAAGCGCCTGTTCCATCTTTTCCTTGTTGTGCATCCGCTGCGCCGCCAGACGGTTGCGCACAACAACCCAGTCGATGGGGGGCAGGCCGGCTTGTGCCCGCAATTGCCGTGCGTTCCAGACCATTTCGGAATAAACCGATGGGCCAAGAATTTTGCCGCTATCCGGATCCATATGCGCCAGCAGATCGAAATCGACAAAACTGTCGTTCAGCGGGGTGATCAACGTGTCGGCCAGCGAATGGGCCACTTGTGACAGGCGGGTGTGGGAGCCGGGGCAATCGATCAGGATAAAATCGCTGTCGGGTTCCAGCGTGGCAACGGCGGCGGACAGGCGATGGTCATAGACATTTTCGCCTGGTTTCAACTTGGCGCGATCCACATCTGGCAGGTCGTGGTAATCGGGCATCGGCAGGTCGGCACCGTGTTTTTCGCAATAGGCACGGCGGTTTTCGATGTAGCGCCCAAAGGTGCGTTGTCGCAGATCCAGATCCAGCGCGCCAACACTATGCCCCATCCGCACCAAGGCAGTTGCAACATGCATCGAGGTGGTCGATTTACCCGAACCGCCCTTTTCGTTCCCCACAACAATAATATGCGCCACGTTTAAACACCCCGTTTGCTCGCTAATACAGCGCCCCAGTGCGCTGGGGACACTATATGCAGTGGCGACGCTTATGGGAAGACGTGAAAGACAATCGATCAGGCTCTGTTGCTGGCAAATATGCCGTTGGGAATTATTGTGTTAAACAAGTGGAATGGCCATCGGTGCCAGTTGTTTAAGAATTTTTGGATGTTGAATATGAGACTGTTTTGTTTGGCCTTGTGCGTGCTTGCACTGACCGGATGCGCACAGGAACTACCTGTAGAACCAACCGACGGCCCCTGTGGTCCCGGGGCTTGGAAGGTGACCCAAGGTCCGGGCGGGGTGGTCTGCGAACCTGCCGAGTATTGAGGCAATACTGGTAAAACGAAAAACGCCGCCCTGTTTTCCAGCGCGGCGTTTTCAAATTCGAATGGGGGAAATGGCCTAGAAGCCAAGCCCTTCGTATTTCTTTTTGAACTTGGATACACGACCGCCAGTGTCCATCAGGCGAGTGCCGCCACCGGTCCAGGCAGGGTGAACCGAAGGATCGATTTCCAGCGACAGTGTTTCGCCTTCGGCGCCATAGGTCGATTTCATTTCGACAACAGTACCGTCGGTCATTTTGACGTTGATTGTGTGGTAGTCGGGGTGAATATCTTTTTTCATCTCCGTACTCCTTAAGATTTTTTAGGCTTGTAAGTGGTGTCTTCGGCGATACGTGCCGATTTACCGCGACGGCTGCGCAGATAGTACAGTTTGGCGCGGCGCACACGGCCACGACGCACAACTGTGATGCTGTCGATGTTGGTCGAATGCAGCGGGAACACACGTTCTACGCCTTCGCCAAACGAAATCTTGCGCACGGTGAATGATCCGGCAATGCCCGAACCGTTCTTGCGGCTAATGCAGACACCTTCATAGTTCTGCACACGGGTGCGGGTGCCCTCGGTTACTTTGTAACCAACGCGGATGGTGTCACCCGCTTTAAAATCGGGAAGATCCTTTGCAAGTGCTGCCACTTGCTCGGCTTCGAGTTCTGCGATCAGGTTCATCTGAAACGCTCCTTCATAAATGCTCACGGTTTGCCCGCGAAGTGTTGGCGCGTCCTCAGAGCTCTTGGTCTTCTTCCGGGTCCCTATTGTGTTCTTCACAATAAGCCCGCCAGAGATCAGGTCGACGTTTCTTTGTCAGCCTTTCGGCCATCTCCTGTCGCCAGTCGGATATTTTCGCGTGATGGCCGGACAGAAGAATTTCCGGTATCTCGCGACCCTTCCAGACGGCAGGCCTTGTATACTGCGGGTGTTCCAGCAACCCGTCCGAGAATGATTCCTCTTCGGTGGATGCCTGGTTCCCCAAGACGCGCGGTATAAGACGGACTGTGGCATCAATCAAGGCCTGTGCAGCAATCTCGCCGCCTGTCAGGACGAAATCGCCCAAAGAAACCTCTTCTATCGCGAATTCTTCGATCACGCGCTCGTCTACGCCTTCAAATCGGCCACAAAGCAGGGTCATTCCGTCGGCTTTCGCGAATCGCTGTGCCATCGCCTGTGTCAGGGGTTTGCCCCGTGGCGACAGGTAAATAACCGGCCATTTGGCGCGATCGGTCGGGGTGCCCTGTTGTGCCTTCTCCAGCGCCTTGCCCACCACATCGGCCCGCAGCACCATGCCGGCACCACCGCCCGAAGGGGTGTCATCGACGTTCTTGTGCTTGCCTTCGCCAAAGGGGCGCAGGTCAATGGTTTCCAACTGCCACAGCCCTTCTTGCAGGGCCTTGCCGGTCAGCGATGCACCCAACACACCGGGGAAGGCTTCGGGGAACAGGGTGACCACCTTGACCCGCCAGGCGTTGGCCAGTTGCGGGGTTTCGCCCATCAG
>CAZIDQ010000306.1:0-2614 GCA_964538015.1 uncultured Marinosulfonomonas sp. | reverse complement strand
GAGCAGAGACCTTGGCCGGACAAACCGCCCCCTTTTCAAAATTCGAATGGATGATCGCCTGGCGCTACCTGCGCGCCAAACGCGCCGAAGGCGGTGTCAGCATTATGACATGGATTTCCCTGATCGGCATCACGCTGGCCGTGGCCGCGCTGATCATCACCTTGGCCGTGCGGGCCGGTTTTCGGGCCGAATTCGTCGATACCATTCTGGGTGCCAATGCCCATGTGACGGTGTTCAATTCGATCACGGTGGACGACACCGGCCATACCAGCCGCGTGATGGCGGATTACAAGGAAAAGGCCGAGCGTATCCGCCAAATCCCCGGCGTCACCCGCGTTGCCCCGTTGATCAAGGGGCAGGTGATGGCGAACAACCGGCAATATAATACCGGTGCTCAGGTATTCGGCATCAGCCTTGAGGATCTAAAGGGAATACCGCGGATTGCATCGGGTGAAGACCAGATCGGCAACATTGACGATTTTGACCGTGGGGTTGCCATCGGCAAAGGCATCGCCAACACGCTGGGCCTTGGGGTAGGGGACAAGATCAAGCTGATTTCTCCCAACGGCACCAAAACTGCCTTCGGGGTCAGCCCGCGCGTAAAGGTTTACGAGGTGGTCTATATCTTCTCGGTTGGCCGTTACGACATTGACGGCATACGCATCTATATGCCGTTCTCCGAGGCACAGAGTTTCTTTAACCGCGAAGGCGTGGCGGACGAATTGGAAGTGATGGTCGAGGAGCCTGAAAAGGTGGACGACATGGCGCTGGACCTGCTGCGCGCCGGTGGGGACCGCACAGTGCTGTGGACGTGGCGCGATGCCTCCGGCGCCTTCCTGCGGGCGCTGACGGTCGAGGACAACGTGATGTTCGTGCTGATGTCGGTGCTGGTGCTGATCGCCGCGATGAACATCATTTCCGGCCTTGTGATGCTGGTGAAAAACAAGGGCCGCGACATCGGAATTTTGCGCACTATGGGCCTGACAGAAGGCTCGGTTCTGCGGGTGTTTTTCATCTGCGGCGCGCTGACCGGATTGCTGGGGACGCTGTTCGGGGTGATCCTTGGCTGCCTGTTCGCGCTGTATTTCGACCCGATACTGGCCTTTGTCAGCGGGGCGTCAGGCGGGCAGGTCTGGGATGCCTCGGTGCGCGGCATCTATAAATTGCCCGCCCTGTTGCAGTTCAAGGACGTGATGTCGGCCATCGCGCTATCACTGGGCCTGTCGTTTATTGTGACCATTTTTCCGGCCCGCCGCGCAGCGCGAATGAACCCGGTGGAGGCCCTGCGTTATGAGTAAACCAATGCTGGAACTGCACGGGATCGTGAAAACCTATAATCATGGCAAACCCAATGAAATCAACGTCCTGCGGGGCGCTGATCTGACGGTGGAACAGGGCGAAGTGGTGGCGTTGGTGGCCCCCTCGGGCGCTGGTAAATCCACCTTGCTGCACATCGCCGGTCTACTGGATACGGCGGAGCAGGGGCAGGTGCTGATCAACGGGCAGGATATGACCGGTAAATCGGACCGCAAACGCACTGCCGTGCGCCGTGACGAGGTCGGATTTATCTATCAGTTCCACCACCTGCTGCCGGAATTCTCGGCGCTGGAAAACATCGTTCTGCCGCAACTGGCCAACGGCGTTTCGCAATCTGTTGCCGAAGCCAAGGCGCTGGACTTGCTGGGAAATGTCGGTGTGGCCGATCGGGCCGATCACCGTCCGGCGGCAATGTCGGGCGGCGAGCAACAGCGGGTGGCATTTTGCCGTGCGCTGGCCAACGAGCCGCTGGTTCTGCTGGCGGATGAACCCACGGGAAACCTTGACCCCGCGACCTCGGATCAGGTGTTCGCCGCCCTGATGGCGCTGGCGCGGGACACCGGCCTGTCGGCCCTGATCGCCACCCACAACATGGAGCTGGCAGCACGGATGGATCGCGTGGTGCGGATGGAGAACGGGGTGCTGGTGTGAGGGCAACCCTTGCCCTGATCTGCCTGTGTTTTGCTCAAATTTCCGCCGCCCAACCCGTTGAAGTCGACGTGAAAATCGTGATTTCCGTGGATGCGTCAGGGTCGGTCGACCCAACCGAATTTCGCCTGCAAATCGACGGCATCACAAACGCCCTGCGCGCCCCCGCTGTGCAACGCGCGGTGCGGGCGGGGCCAAAGGGCAGGGTGCTGGCGGCGGTGCTGATCTGGTCTGACGCGGCCTATCCGAAATACCCGACCGCGTGGTTTGAGCTGGGGCCGGACGGGACGTTCGAGACCTTCGCAACCGAGATCGAGAAATTCAAAATATCCGCCCCCGGCGTGCCTGCGATTGGCGGTGGCGGGACCAATATTGGCGATGGATTGATCTATGCAATCAATATGTTAGAGGAAAATCCTGTGCCTGCCAGCCGCTTGGTTATTGACGTTTCAGGGGACGGGCCGGAGTCCAAACCATGGGTCAAAGGGGCGGTGGAATTGCCACAGGCGCGGGCGCTGGCGGCGGCCAAGGGGATCACGGTGAACGGGCTGGCGATTGAAGCCGATATTGCGGGGCTGCATCTGTGGTACGAGGCGAACCTGATCACCGGCGCGGGCAGTTTTGTCGAGCAGGCGGCGGATTTTCAGGA
>CAZIDQ010000305.1:0-2624 GCA_964538015.1 uncultured Marinosulfonomonas sp. | reverse complement strand
GTGCATGACCTGAAACTGACCCGTCAGGTGACAATGCAATCATTGCCGTCAATCCGGTTGGTACAAGAAAACGACAAATCGCTGGTGGCCAAGATCAACTCGACTTTGGTCAACACCGTGCCGCTGTGGGAAACCCAGCTGGCGCAGGCCGTGACCATCCAGCGGTCCGCCGAAGCGGCGGGCGCGGTGCGGGCCGCCAATGATCTGACCAACGAATTGCTGACCGCCAACGCCAAAAACCTGCGCCAAGCCAACAAGGTGGTGCGCGAGGAAATGGAGCGCGGTGTGTTCGACATCGAGGCCGTGAAAACCGCCAACGCCGAACTGATCGCCACGATCGAGGAAAGCCTGCAAATTGCGGACGAAGGCAAAGCCAAACGCGCCGCCGCAGAAACCGAGCTAAAGCAAATGGAAGCCGAGTTGAAAACTGTGCTTGCATCCGCCAAGGCCCGCGGCGACAAGGTGGGCGACACAGCCGGTGACGCTGTGCCGGACGCTTAGGTCAGGATTGGCGGGGAATGGCAGGGATACGCAAAACGCTGATGGTATTGTTGACGGCCGGCCTGATGGGGCTGGCCGGATGCGAAGTGCCGCAAGTCGCGCCCGCGCCCCCTTCCCCACCGGCGCCGCGCCCCACCCCTCCGACAGATCAGGTAACCCCGCAATCCGAAGTCAGCCGCGAGGTGGCCGACCACTATGCCCGCGTTCAGGCCAACCTGCTGGTGCAGGGCCTGTTGCGGATGGATGGCGGTGGACCGGACGTGCCGTTTACGCAACGAAATCTGGTTGATAATTTCATTCGCATCGCCCTGTATGACGAATACACCAACACGGGTGGGCGCATCATAGCCCAACCTACCGAAAGCCGGTTGCGCCGTTGGGAGCAACCAATCCGGATGAAGATCGAATTCGGCCCCTCGATACCGCTGGCGCAGCGCGGCAAGGATCGTGCCAAAATCGGCGCCTATCTCAGGCGCCTATCACATCTGACAGGGCTGCCGATGCGCCTGACAAACGGTTTGGCCAATTTTACCGTGCTTATCCTGAACGAAGATGAACGCCGCGCCGCCGCGCCGCGCTTGCAAAAACTGGCCCCGGGGATCAATCCCGCGTCATTACACGCCGTTACGGAAATGAATCGCTCGACCCTTTGCCTGGTGTTTGCCTATTCCAAAGGTTTGAACACCTCGACCTACGCCAAGGCCGTGGCGGTTATTCGCGGCGAACACCCCGACCTGTTGCGCCTGTCATGTTTCCACGAGGAACTGGCGCAGGGACTTGGACTTGCCAATGACAGCCCCGCCGCACGCCCCTCGATATTCAACGATGACGAAGAATTCGGGCTGCTGACACATCACGACGAATTGCTGCTGCAAATGCTTTATGACAACCGCCTGCGTCCGGGCATGACCATCGCCGAAGTGCGACCGATTGCCAAAGAGATTGCGGCTGAACTAATGGGCGGATCTTCCTGATCCTTCCGCAGATAAAGGAACTTGATATGGGTATTCTTGATTTTCTGACCGGTGAATTTATCGACGTCATTCACTGGGTCGACGACACCCGCGACACCATGGTCTGGCGGTTTGAACGCGAGGATCACGAGATCAAATACGGTGCCAAGCTGACCGTGCGCGAAGGGCAAGCGGCTGTGTTTGTGCACGAAGGCCAGCTGGCCGATGTGTTCACCCCCGGCCTGTATATGCTGGAAACCAACAACATGCCGATCCTGACAACCCTGAACCATTGGGATCACGGCTTTAAATCGCCATTCAAAAGCGAAATCTATTACGTCAACACCACCCGTTTCAACAACCTGAAATGGGGCACCAAAAACCCGATCATCTGCCGCGATCCCGAATTTGGCCCCGTGCGCATCCGCGCCTTTGGCACCTATTCGGTCAAAGTATCCGACCCCGCCCGTTTCCTGATTGAAATCGTTGGCACGGACGGTGAATTCACCATGGATGAAATCAGTTACCAGATCCGCAATATCATCGTGCAGGAGTTTTCCCGCGTGATCGCGTCCAGCGGTATTCCCGTGCTGGATATGGCCGCCAACACTGCCGATCTGGGCAAGCTGATCGTCGCGCAAATTGCGCCGACGCTGGAACAATACGGCCTGTCGATCCCTGAACTATATATCGAAAACATCTCGCTGCCGCCTGCGGTAGAAGAGGCGCTGGACAAACGCACCTCGATGGGGCTGGCCGGTGATCTGGGAAGGTTTACCCAGTATTCCGCCGCCGAAGCGATGACCGCGGCTGCCCGCAACCCGAACGGGGGCGGCGGCATGGGGGCCGGTCTTGGAATGGGGATGGGCATGGCGATGGCCCAGACAATGCAAAACCAGATGGCCACGCAATCCGGTCCGTGGGGTGCTGCCCCGCAACCGGCGGCAATGACCCCGCCTCCCCCGCCTGCTGTTGAGAAAGTCTGGCATGTGGCCGATGGCACCAAAACCAAAGGCCCCTATTCCCGCGCCGATCTGGGGCGGATGTTGATGGATGGCACCCTGTCGCGTGAAACCTTTGTCTGGACCGCCGGTCAGGACGGCTGGAAAACCGCCGAGGATATTGACGAGTTGGCACAACTGTTCACCATCATGCCACCACCACCACCGG
>CAZIDQ010000304.1:0-2629 GCA_964538015.1 uncultured Marinosulfonomonas sp. | reverse complement strand
CTGCACCTGCACCGTCATATCCAGCGCCGAGGTTGGTTCGTCCAGCACCAGCAGTTTGGGCCGCAGGATCATCGCCCGCGCAATGGCGATCCGCTGGCGTTGGCCGCCGGAAAATTCATGCGGGTAGCGGTCCATCAGGGCGGGGTCCAGCCCGACCTCTTGCATGATCTCGGCCACCATTTCGCGTTCATCCCGACCGGGGTCCAGACCATGCACGCTTAACCCCTCGGCAATGATCTGTTCAATCGACATGCGCGGCGAGAGCGAGCCGAAGGGATCCTGAAACACGATCTGCATATCGCGGCGCAGGGGGCGCATTTGGCGGGGCTTCCAGCCGGCAATATCCTGCCCCATGAATACAATCTGCCCTTCCGAGCCAATCAGCCGCATGATCGCCAGCGCCAGCGTGGTTTTGCCCGAACCGGATTCCCCGACGATCCCCAGCGTTTCGCCACGGCGCACCGTGATCGAGGCATCATTGACGGCTTTCACATAGCCCGACACCCGCCGCAGCAAGCCGCGATAGATCGGGAACCAGATACGCAGCCCTTCGGTGCGCACCACTTCCTCGGCCCCTTCAGGCACCGGCGCGGGTTGCCCAACGGATTCAGCCTCGAGCAGCATTTGCGTGTAGGGGTGTTGCGGGGCATCAAAAATCTCTGCCGTTGGCCCCTGCTCGACAATTTCGCCATCCTTCATCACATAGACCCGATCCGCGATTTTACGCACGATGCCAAGGTCATGGGTGATGAACAGCATGCTCATCTGTTCAGTCTGCTTCAGGTCGGCCAGCAGTTCCAGTATCTGCGCCTGAATGGTCACATCCAGCGCCGTGGTGGGCTCATCGGCGATCAGAAGGTCCGGTTTGTTGGCCAGCGCCATCGCGATCATCACCCGCTGGCGCTGCCCGCCAGACAGTTGGTGCGGATAGGCCCCCAGACGGGTTTTCGCATTGCGGATGCCGACCTTGCGCAGCAGCTCCAGAATGCGCTCTTGTGCCGGTATGCCGTGCAGGCCCTGATGCAGCGATAGGCTCTCGGCCAATTGCTTTTCAATAGTGTGCAGCGGGTTCAGGGATGTCATCGGTTCCTGAAAGATAAAGCTGATGTCGTTGCCGCGCACACGGCGCAACTCGGCCTCATCCGCGCCAACCATTTCGGCGCCGTCATAGGTGATGCTGCCGGTAATCCCGGCACTGTCGGGTAGCAACGAAACGGTGGACAGCGCGGTCACCGATTTGCCCGAGCCGCTTTCCCCTACAATCGCCACGGTTTCCCCGCGTCCCACAGTCAGCGACACGTCCTTGACCGCACGGGTTTCCTTGCCGTCCTGCCGAAAGGTGACAGACAGGTTTTGAATGTTCAGGATATCGCTCATTCAAAGGTCTTTCTGGGGTCGAACGCATCGCGCACCCCTTCGAATATGAACACCAGCAGCGACAGCAGGATCGCGAATACGAAAAAGGCGGTGAACGCCAGCCACGGCGCCTGAATGTTCTGTTTCGCCTGCAAGGTCAGCTCGCCCAGTGACGGCAATGATGACGGCAGGCCAAAGCCCAGAAAATCCAGCGTGGCCAGTGTGGCGATGGAACCGGTGACGATGAACGGCAGGAAGGTCAGTGTGGCAACCATCGCGTTGGGCAGCATGTGGCGAAACATGATCACGCGGTTTGAAACGCCCAGCGCCTTGGCCGCGCGCACATATTCGAAATTGCGCGCCCGCAGGAATTCGGCCCGCACCACGCCGACCAGCGCAGGCCAGCCAAACAGCACGGTGATGAACACCAGCAACCAGAAACTGCGCCCCAGTATGGCGAACAGGATGATGATCACATAAATCGACGGGGTCGAGGACCAGATTTCCAGCAACCGCTGGAATGTCAGGTCAATCCAGCCGCCGAAATAGCCCTGAATTGCGCCGGCGACAATGCCGATGACCGAGCCAATGCTGGACACCAGCAAGGTAAAGATCACCGACAGGCGGAACCCGTAGATCACCCGCGCCAGCACATCGCGCTTGGTGTCATCCGTGCCCAGCAGGTTGTGCCGGTCGGGTGGCGACGGGGCCACGCCGGGGATGTCGACAATGGTATTGAAGGAATAGGGGATAGGCGGCCAGAGCAGCCAGCCCTTTTCGATCTTTTCATCTGCGATTTCGCCATCTTGTGCGTCTTCGATCAGGGCCTCGGGTTCGTCAAAGCAATCCTCAAGCCCGCCGGTGGTGATCAGGCATTTCACCTCGATATCGCGGTAAACCGCTTCGGTTTTGAAATCGCCGCCGAATTCGGTTTCGGGGTAGAAATTGAACACCGGCATGTAATAGGCGCCGCGATAGTTCACGATGATCGGTTTGTCATTGGCGATGAATTCGGCGAACAGCGACAGGCCGAACAGGATGCTGAAAATGATCAGCGACCAATAGGCGCGCTTGTTCTTGCGGAAATTGCGCCAGCGGCGCTGGTTCAGGGCCGATAGCGCCATTATTCGCCCCTCCCCTCAAAATCAATACGCGGGTCGATGAACACATACATCATGTCCGACAGGATACCGACGATCAGCGCCAACAGGCCGAATGAATAAAGCGTGCCGAACATCACGGGGTAATCGCGCACCACCACGGCCTCGAACCC
>CAZIDQ010000303.1:0-2640 GCA_964538015.1 uncultured Marinosulfonomonas sp. | reverse complement strand
GTCTTCCTTGGCGAAGTAATGTTCGTGCTCCCGCCGGATGCGGGGCAGATCGACTTTGATCCGTGACAAATGCTTTCGGATTGCTGCCACGGCTTTGTCGCTGTCGCGTGCTTTGAGTGCATTAAAAATTTCCTTATGCTCTCTTAAAGCTAATTCGGTGCCAACGGATAAGGATAGGTATCGAACGCGATCCATATGGGTTTTTTTCTCCTTGACCAGAGACCAGACGAACCCGACACCGGTCGCGTCGCAAATTGTTTTGTGAAAAGCGTCATCCAGCAGGTGAAACTGGATTTTATCAACGGCTTTTGCCGCGATTTCCTGTTTGTCCAGCAGGGCTGCCAGTTGATCTAATCCATCCGGTTTCAGTGTTGTTGCAGCCTTGCACACCACTTCGGTTTCAAGGGCCGCGCGGATATACATTACCTGCAAAACTTCCATACTGGAGATTTGGCGCACGATTGTTGCACGCTGTGGCCGGATCAGCAAAAATCCCAAATGCGACAGGCGAAAGAAGGCTTCGCGCACGGGTTGGCGTGATACGCCCATTTGTTTTGATACTTCTACCTCGGACATTTTGGTGCCCGGCGGCAATGCAAAGGTCAAAATCTGTTCGTGAAGGGAAACAAACACCTGCTCGGCGACCGACATGGGACGCAGCGGCGCGAATAATTGAGTTTGTATTTCTTCGGCCATAAGCCCTCCGTTGACATATCTAGCATACTAGCATAACAGTTAATTTGTCACGCAATTATTGCGTTTGCGCAGTTTACAAGCGAGGGGGGAAATTGCCATGGGCATACTTGATGATAATCGCCTGTTTCCGCCTGAATCCACGACAAGAGCCATAGCCCAAGACCTTTTCTCGCAAGTGGCGCCATTGCCGATCATCAGCCCACACGGACATACTGATCCGCGCTGGTTCGCGGAAAACCGGAATTTCCCTGA
The DNA here is from genome assembly GCA_964538015.1 of uncultured Marinosulfonomonas sp. Lineage (GTDB taxonomy): Bacteria > Pseudomonadota > Alphaproteobacteria > Rhodobacterales > Rhodobacteraceae > Profundibacter. The sequence continues at coordinate 1,692 of CAZIDQ010000303.1, read as the reverse complement.
TCCGGCGCAGTTGTTTGTAACGCCGGACCATTATGTGTTTCGAATGCTGTATTCCCAAGGAGTCAGCCTTGCCGAACTTGGTGTAGGGCGGCTGGATGGAGGGATGGTGGAAACCGATGGCCGCAAGATATGGCGGCTGTTTGCGGACAATTTCTATTTGCTGCGCGGCACACCCAGCCAGATGTGGTTGGAACATTCCTTTGAGACCGTTTTTGGTATCAACAAACGATTGTCCAGCAGCACTGCGGATGAAATCTATGACCAGATTGCCGATAGTCTGGCAAAACCCGAATTCAAACCCCGCGCATTATTTGAACGGTTCAATATCGAGGTAATCGCCACCACCGAGGGCGCACTGGATGATCTGCGCTGGCACAAGATGATTGCAGAGTCGGGTTGGGCAGGGCGGGTGATTACCACTTATCGGCCAGACGCGGTGATTGACCCTGAATTTGAAGGCTTCGCTGAGAATATCGAAAAGCTGGGCGCGTTGACCGACTGCGATACGAGCAATTTTCAGGGCTATCTGGAAGCGCACCGCGTTCGCCGCGCATTCTTTAAGGCGAACGGGGCCACCAGCACTGATCACGGCCATTCGACTGCAAGGACCGAAAACCTGCCCGCTGCTGAGGCTGCGGCACTGTTTGACAAGGCCCGTGCCGGAAAGGCCAGTGCACAAGAAGCCGATGCGTTCCGCGGCCATATGCTGACCGAAATGGCAAGAATGAGCATTGATGACGGACTGGTGATGCAAATTCATCCGGGGGCGTATCGTAACCATTCACCTGCGATCATGGATAAACACGGGCGCGATATGGGCTGCGATATACCGACCCGCACCGATTATGTGCAAGCGCTGCGCCCAATGCTGGATGCGGTCGGTACCAATCCCGACTTAACCATCATCCTGTTCACCCTTGATGAAACTGCGGTCTCGCGTGAATTGGCGCCGCTTGCCGGTGTCTATCCGGCCCTGCGCCTTGGCCCTGCATGGTGGTTCTATGACAGCCCCGAAGGCATGCGTCGCTTTCGCGAGGCCAGCACAGAAACAGCCGGTTTTTACAACACAGTCGGGTTCAATGATGACACCCGCGCATTTTGTTCAATTCCAGCCCGCCATGATGTGTCGCGGCGCGTGGATTGCGCATACCTCGCCACGCTGGTCGCCACTGGGCGGCTGGCATTGGATGAGGCACATGAGGTTGCTCATGACCTCGCATACCGACTTGCAAAGCAAGCATACCGGCTGTGATGGCCGAAAACCTAGTGGAGGAAACTGAAATGAAATCCTGGAGAACACTGAGTGCAGCCCTGATGACATCGGCTGCCATTATGGCGTCGGCGGTGGTTGCCAATGCTGCCGAATTGATGCTGCGTGCATCAGACACGCACCCCGACGGTTATCCGACAGTTGCAGCTGTCGAATATATGGGGAAATTGCTGGAGGAGCGTTCAGGCGGGCGCATTGGCATTGATATGTTCCATTCTGCCCAGCTGGGCGAAGAAAAAGACACAATCGAGCAAACCCGTCTGGGTGTGATCGACCTGAACCGTGTCAGCCTTGGGCCATTCAACAACCTGATCGAGGAAACGAAGATTCCATCCTTGCCGTATATTTTCCGGTCAACCGATCACATGCACCGCGTCATGGACGGCCCGATTGGCGAAGAAATCCTGGCGGCATTCGAGGCA
>CAZIDQ010000302.1:0-2649 GCA_964538015.1 uncultured Marinosulfonomonas sp. | reverse complement strand
TATGGTGGTGCTGGGGGTGGTCGGAGTGTTTTTCTAGCTTCGCCTTGACCCGTCGCACGTTCTACGAAAGGCTGCCCTAAAAGGAGCGCGCGTATGGACCCGCAAGCAATTCTTATAATTTCACTGCTTACCGCGCCGATGCTGGGTTTCGTGATCTGGGCTTTCGCTACCACACATCCCCGCCACTCTGCCAAGAAAATCCTGTTCCTGCGAAACAAGGCTGTGGCGGTGGGGATCATAACAATTTGCCTTGTGGCCGTTACTGTTCTGATCGCTTGGCAGGCGTATGAAATAGCATGGTGTCACAGCGGGTTATTGTCGCCGGTAAAATGCAATAAATTACCCGATCAAATCGGTGGCTATCTGTTTACGATCTATTTTCCGGGCACCGTTTATCTTGTCGTGATCTGCCTGCCCGCGCTGCTGCTGATGGGAATTGCCGAATGGATAACCCGCCGCAAATACCGGGCTTCTTTGATCCAAAATGCGGCGGGGTAAATAACGGCTATTCAGCCACGGCTTTACCGGTCAGGGCACCCAGCACCTTGGTCAGCTTCATCACAATCGGCGCATCTGCCGGAATGTCGTATGGGGCCAGCATATCGGCGGGGTTTTCATAGGCCAGCCACACCTTGCCGTCGGCGTCCTGATAGGCCAGCACACGGGCGGGCAAGACCAGACCGGCCAGCGGGTTCATCTGCATGGCGGGCGTGCCTACCTCGGGTTTGCCGAAAATCAGCAATGCTTCGGGCGCCAATTCCTGTCCGATCATCTTGGCCCCTTTGGCGTGTTCCACACGGGCAAACACTTTGGCCCCAACCCCTTCGACAACCCCCGTCAGACGGTCCAGCGTTTCGCCTACAGAATAGGGGCTGGCAACTTTGATGATTTCGGCATTGGCAAGGGTGGCCGCCAGCGAAATGGCGGCAGCAAGGGCAAATTTAAACATTGATAAACTCCGTATCAGGTTGAGGTGCGTGTATCCGTGCGACCCTCGTCAATGCATCCGCTTCTGTCAAAACAGAATACATAACTTCCCCGTGAACACGCAGTAAATCGCCTAAGATCAATACGTTATAGGCTGCAATTATCGCCATTGACTCCCTTTCATAAACCGTCATCATCCTCGGAATTGTTTTACCGGAGTATATATTGTGAAATATTTGTTAGCCCTGACACTTGCCCTGTTCCCCGTCATCGCCTCGGCCGAAGCCACAGGCGGCTATAGCTATAACTTTGGCAAAGAAATTGCGGGCATAGTCTTTGTTGGCATACTGGTTCTGTTGGCGGTTACCGTCATCATCATCAAGATGCGCAGAAGGCGCAAGTAACCCCTTATCCGCAACAAAACCGGATACGGTGCAAACCCGCCATTGTCACGGACGCGCGGGCCTTTTATGACAGGGGCATGTTGAAAACCCGTATCATACCCTGTCTTGACGTCGCCGATGGCCGCGTTGTCAAAGGCGTAAATTTCGTTGACCTGATTGACGCCGGTGATCCGGTGGATGCCGCGCGGGCCTATGACGCCGCAGGTGCGGACGAGCTGTGCTTTCTGGACATCAAGGCCACCCATGAAAACCGCGGCACCATGTTCGATCTGGCCACCCGCACGGCGGAACAATGCTTCATGCCGCTGACCATCGGCGGAGGCGTGCGCAATTCGGACGATGTGCGCAACCTGTTGCTGGCCGGTGCCGATAAGGTGTCGTTCAATTCGGCCGCCGTGGCCAACCCCGATGTGATCGCGGATGCCGCCAACCATTTTGGCAGCCAATGCATCGTGGTGGCGATCGACGCCAAAACCGTGCGCCCAGGCAAATGGGAAATATTCACCCACGGTGGACGCAAAGCTACCGGCATCGACGCTGTGGAGTTCGCCAAATTGGTGGTGTCCAAAGGGGCCGGAGAAATCCTGCTGACCAGCATGGACCGCGACGGTACCAAACAGGGCTTTAATCTGCCCCTGACCCGCACCATTGCGGACGCTGTGCCGGTGCCGGTGATCGCTTCGGGCGGGGTCGGCAATCTGGACCATCTGGTCGAGGGCGTCACCGAGGGGGGCGCCTCTGCCGTACTGGCCGCCAGCATCTTTCACTTTGGCACCTACACCATTGCGCAGGCCAAACAGCACATGGCCGACGCAGGCATCCCGATGAGGCTGACATGAGTATTCTTGAACGACTGGCCGCTACAATTGAAGCCCGCAAAGGGGCCGATCCTGACAGTTCCTGGACGGCGAAACTGCTGGCCAAAGGACCGGATAAATGCGCCGAGAAGTTTGGCGAAGAAGCGGTGGAAGCGATCATCGCAGCGGTGAAGGACGACAAGGCGAACCTGACGTATGAGGCGGCGGATGTGCTCTATCACCTGCTGGTGATGCTGGCAGCAAAGGACGTGGATTTGGCGGATGTTCTGGAGGAGCTTGCACGGCGCGAAGGGGTGTCGGGGATTGAGGAGAAGGCGGGGCGGTAAGAGAATTGCATTAAGGATGCATAAAATGCTCTTTATAAGAACTGGCAGAATTGCTGCTTTTATTGTCGGTATTAAAAAGCGGGCATTGCTCAAGGGTAAAGCTCATATACAAAAACCGTCGTATTGATCACCTTGCCAAGGTAATTCACTGAAATCGGGGGTATCAATGGTGTT
>CAZIDQ010000301.1:0-2672 GCA_964538015.1 uncultured Marinosulfonomonas sp. | reverse complement strand
AGCGTTTCCAGAACCGCGCAATCGGCCAGCTTGCCAGCCTCGCAATTCGATATGCGTTTCAATTCCTTCTCCAGTCGCTTCATTTTGGCGATCTTTTCGCGAACCCCTGCCAGATGCCGCGCGGCAATACCGTGCGCATCGCTGCATTCACCTTCGGGATGTTCGCTGAGTTCCAGCAATTCGCGCGTGTCGTTCAGCGAAAACCCCAAATCACGGGAATGGCGGATGAAGGAAAGCCGCCGGAACCCTTCCTGCGTATACCGTCGCTGGTTTCCGTTTGAGCGTTCCGCCGGTGCGATCAGCCCGATCTGTTCATAATAACGGATCGTCGGAATTTTGACGCCGGTCTGGCGCGACAGTTCGCCAATTGAATACATCTGCAAAATACCTCTTGAAGCTATAGTTGCTAGAGGGATTATACAATGGCTACCAAACGAATCAAGGACGGTAGCCATGCCCGCTGACGCGCAACAAGCCACAACATGTTCAACCGGTTCCGACGGCGGCTGCGGCTGCACCGGCAACCCTGTATTTGACGGGGTGGACCCCCGCTATAAAACCATCCTCTGGGTGGTGATCGCCATCAATGCCGCCATGTTCTTTATTGAAATGTCGGCGGGGAAACTGGCCGGTTCACAGGCGCTTCAGGCCGATGCGCTGGATTTTCTGGGTGATGCCCTAACCTACGGGATGAGTCTGGCCGTGATAGGCATGAGCCTGAAAATCCGCTCGACCGCCGCACTGATCAAGGGGTTAAGCCTGGCCGCGATGGGGCTGTGGGTGTTTGGATCAACCCTGTATCAGGTGCTGATCCTCGGGGTACCACAGGCCGGAATTATGGGCGGCATCGGCTTTCTGGCGCTGGCGGCCAACCTGACCAGCGTGCTGTTGCTGATGAAATACAAAGACGGGGACGCGAATGTGCGGTCGGTCTGGCTGTGTTCGCGCAATGACGCGATTGGAAATGTGGCCGTGATGGCGGCCTCGGTGGCGGTTTGGTTTACCGTTTCGGCATGGCCAGACCTGATCGTCGCGGGGATCATGGCGGGGCTGTTCCTGCGCTCGGCGCAACTGATCCTGACCCAGTCGTGGCGCGAATATACCAGCGGCGAAGATACCGGCGCGCTGGCCAGCCACGGCCATAGCCATGACCACGATGATGGCCACGACCACTAACGCAAAAGCCCCGCGGCATCGCTGCAACGGGGCTTTTTGTCTGCAAGGACGAGCCGTCTATTTTTTATCGTCGTCCTCGTCTGCACCGTCGGGCAAGTTAAAGAAGCTGTCCGCATCAATCGGCGCTTCTTCTTCCTTGGGCTCGTCGGCCAGCGTGAATGTTTCAAGACCTTCAATCGCGGCGGGCATTTTGGGTTCTTCCGGCATGCCCAACGATTGTTCGGTCGATACCAGCTTGCGGCGTTCGTCATCGCTCATGCCGCCGCCTTCTTTGGCCAGTTTATCGTTGGCCTTTTTGACGGCTGCGTCCAGTTCGCTCTGCTTACACAGGCCCAGCGCAACGGGGTCGATCGGCTGAATGTTCGAAATGTTCCAGTGTGTGCGTTCGCGCAGCGCCTGAATGGTGGGTTTGGTCGTGCCAACCAGTTTGCTGATTTGGCTGTCGGCCAGTTCAGGGTGGAATTTCACCAGCCACAGAATGGATGCAGGCCGGTCCTGACGTTTGGACAGCGGTGTGTAACGCGGGCCACGGCGTTTTTCCTCGCCTACGGCGGCGGCGTAAAATTTTAGCTTCAGTTTATGCTTGGGGTCTTTTTCAGCCTCTTCGATCTCTTCGCGGGTCAGCTGATTGTTGGAAATCGGATCAAACCCTTTTACGCCCGCAGCCACATCACCATCGGCAATCCCCTGCACTTCCAATTCATGCAATTCGCAGAAATCGGCGACCTGTTTGAAGGTCAGCGTTGTGTTATCCACCAGCCATACGGCGGTCGCCTTTGCCATGATCGGTTTAGCCATCTTACACTCCTAAAGCATGTCTTCGCACATATCTTCCCTGTGCCCTGAATGGGCTGCTTCGGGTTCGAAGCGGGTTCGCATTGTCAGGGAACTTGAACGCTATATAGTGCGCCAAAGTGAAAGAGGAAAGAGTAAATGCGTCAAATCCTGTTTATCCTGCTGGCCATTGCCCTGACAGCCCCCGCCGCGCAGGCAGAAGGCGAACGCGCGGGCGACTTTGACTATTACGTGCTGTCGCTGTCATGGTCCCCTACGTGGTGTGCAATCGAGGGTGATGCGCGGCAAGCCGACCAATGCAACCCGCGCCACGATTATGGCTGGATCCTGCATGGGCTTTGGCCGCAGAACGAACGCGGCTATCCCAGTTATTGCAACACCTCTGCCCGCCCCCCGTCGCGCGGGGAGACCAACGCGATGGTCGATGTCATGGCCTCGGGCGGGCTGGCGTGGCACCAATGGAAGAAACACGGGCGCTGCTCGGGCCTGACATCACGCGACTATTTCGCAGCAGCGCGGGATGCTTATAACGCCGTGGTTCGCCCGCCAGTATTGCGCAAGCTGGACCATACAGTGAAACTGCCCGCTTCCGTGGTCGAAGAGGCATTCCTGAAATCCAACCCCGATATGTCGGCGGATATGATCACCATCACCTGCAAACAGGGCCGGATTCAAGAGGCGCGGATTTGCCTGACCAAGGA
>CAZIDQ010000300.1:0-2675 GCA_964538015.1 uncultured Marinosulfonomonas sp. | reverse complement strand
ATACGCCCGTGCGGTGTGTTCAGCTCGAAGGTCATACCACTCATCGCGTTGATGGATACGTTCCAGCCTGCCAATTGTTCCAGTGTTTGCAAAAGGTCTTGGGTGGAACGTCCCCATCGGGAGAGTTCGGTTACAAGAATAGCATCAATTTTTCGGGCCTGTGCGAGGTCCATGATTTGGCTGCGAGCGACGCGGTTGGACTTTGTGCCGGATGCGGTTTCCTTGAACACCCCCGTGACCTCAAAGCCGCCTCGTTCAGCAAAACGGGAGAGTTCACCAATCTGGCGTTCACAAGATTGATCAGAGGTTGAGACCCGCGCATAAATGACTGCTTTCTGTCCCAATTGAACCCCCATAGATTCAGGCCTTGCAAGCCATTGATTTTACTGGTGCGAATATTGTCCACTTTAGACTTTAGATCAAAAAGGACAATCTTAAATGCCACGACGCTATATATTGACGGAACGCCAACGTTCAGAACTGCTTGGCCTCCCCGTAGATGAGACATCACTTTTAAGGCACTACACTTTGGCAGATGATGACTTGGAATATATCAACCAACGCCGCCGTCCGGAAAATCGATTAGGATTTGCTCTGCAACTTTGTGCTTTGCGCTATCCTGGTCGATCCCTTTCTCCTGGGGAAGTAATTCCAATAGAAGTTCTCGCATTTATAGGTGCCCAGCTTGGGATCACGGGTGACGCGCTATTGGACTATGCGGCACGACGACAAACCCGCCAGGAACACATGGAGGCCATACGGCAGATTTACGGCTATCGGGTTTTTACTGGCCAAAGGGCCCGCGAGCTTAAAGTGTGGCTTGTTGATCAGGCTGAAGATGCACGTTCCAACGATGATCTAGCGAAGAGGTTTGTTGAACACTGCCGCAAAACCCAAATTATCGTGCCCGCCATTTCTACTATCGAACGGCAATGTGCCGATGCCCTAGTTGCAGCAGAACGCAAGATTGAGGAGACAATATCAAGCCGCCTGGATTATGAAGATCGGGCTCGCTTGGATGCTCTTCTGGTAGATATGGTTGATAGTCACCTAAGCCGCTTTGTCTGGTTGCGGCAATTCGAACCGGGAAAAAATTCAGCTGATGTAAACCGATTGCTGGACAGGTTGGGTTTTCTACAAAACCTCAATCTGTCGCCTGACATTTTGGCGGGCATTCCTCCGCATCGTGTTACGCGCCTGAAGCGACAAGGGGAACGCTATTTTGCGGATGGCCTGCGCGATCTTTCCGATAACCGCCGACTTTCTATTCTCACCGTATGTGCTGTGGAATGGCAGGCGGGCCTCGCCGATGCCATTGTTGAAACCCATGATAGAATTGTCGGTAAAACATGGCGCGAGGCCAAAAGGCTATGTGACGCGCGCGTTGATGATGCGAAGGTAGCAGTTCGCCAAACGCTGCAATCCTTTGCGGAACTGGGCGGTGCCCTGCTTGAAGCCCAAGGCGACAAAGCTGAACTGGAACCTGCTATCTCTGACAGTTTAGGCTGGGAAGGTTTGCAAAATTTGGTGGCGACTGCCGCCCGGTTGACGGACACAATGTCCGCTGATCCTCTCACACATGCTACGCAGGGATACAATCGTTTCCGGCGATATGCACCGCGCATGTTGCGTATTTTGGATATTCATGGGGCAGCAGTTGCTGCGCCCTTACTCAAAGCGGCATGCACGATCCGTGATGGGGCTGACACTGAGCACCCGACAGGTTTTTTGCGCCGCACATCAAAATGGCACCAACATTTGAAGGCGCAGGATGATGGCTATCTCCGCCTGTGGGAAGTGGCGGTTTTGTTCCATCTGAGGGATGCTTTCCGTTCCGGGGATATCTGGCTTCGACATTCCAAGCGCTATGGGGATTTGAAGCAGATTCTGGTACCTGCCCAAGCGATCACGGCCAATGCCAGACTGATGGTCCCGCTCAACCCGGAAGCGTGGATTGAAGACCGGAAAGCCAAAATGGAATTCGGCCTGAAGCGGCTGGCGAAAGCAGCTCGCTCTGGCACCATTCCTGGCGGCAGCATTGAAAACGGTGTCCTGCATGTTGACCGCCTATCGGCGAATGTTCCCCATGGTGCTGATGAAATGGTCCTCGATCTTTACAAACGTATGCCAGAAGTACGTATCACCGATATTTTGATGGATGTGGATGCGGCCACAGGGTTCACAGATGCTTTTACACACCTGAGAACAGGCGTACCTTGCAAAGATAAAATTGGTTTGCTCAATGTGCTGCTGGCGGAGGGCATTAATTTGGGCCTAAGCAAGATGGCCGAGGCAACCAACACCCACGATTATTGGAAACTGATGCGCCTTTCGCGCTGGCATGTTGAAAGTGATGCCCTGAATCGCGCTTTGGCGATGGTGGTCGAGGCACAAGCCAAACTTCCGATGGCGGCATTTTGGGGGATGGGAACCACCGCATCCAGCGATGGTCAGTTTTTCTCTACCACCCGTCAGGGCGAGGCAATGAATCTGATCAATGCCAAATACGGCCGCGACCCCGGCCTGAAGGCATATACCCATGTGTCAGATCAGTTTGCGCCCTTTGCAACCCAAACCATCCCCGCCACGGTCAGCGAGGCACCTTATATTCTCGATGGTCTGCTGATGAATGAAACAGGAAAACGCATCCGTGAACAATACGCCGATACAGGCGG
>CAZIDQ010000299.1:0-2677 GCA_964538015.1 uncultured Marinosulfonomonas sp. | reverse complement strand
TCGAACGCCGGATTGGCTGTGGACATCTGCGAGGCGGGTGCGCCGCGGCTGGGGGTGAATTCGGCAGTGAAATCGGACGGCAGGTTGTCCTTTACATGTTTCACAAAAGCATCGTGGATTTTGTCGGGGTCCTGCTGGCCGACAAGGCGAAAACTGATTTTGGCGCTGGCTTCGGCCGGTAGAACGGTTTTGAACCCGTCGCCGATGTAGCCACCCCAAATCCCGTTCACTTCGCAGGTCGGGCGCGACCAGATCATTTCCAGCGGCGTGCGATCCTGTTCGCCCGCAGGCACATTCAGACCCACGTCGCCCAGATAGCTGGCGTGGTCAAAGGACAGGTTTTGCCACTGGCTGCGCATTTCGTCGCTTAGTTCGGGCACATCGTCATAGAACCCCTCCAGCGTGATATGGCCGGTTTCATCGTGCAGTTTGGCGATGATGTCGGACAGAACATGGATCGGATTGCCCGCCAGCCCGCCATACATGCCCGAATGCAGATCGCGCGAGGCGCCCTTGATGGTGAAATCCTCGGTCACCATGCCGCGCAACTGGGTGGTGATGGCGGGGACGGCGGATTCAAACAGGCCGGTGTCGCAGATCAGAGCGATGTCGGCGGTCAGCTCCTTGGCGTTTTCCTCCATGAACGGCACCAATGAGGGCGAGCCGGATTCCTCTTCCCCTTCAAAGAAGATCGAAACCTTGATCGGCAGGCTGCCAGTGACGGCTTTCCACGCGCGGCAGGCCTCGACAAAGGTCATCAACTGGCCCTTGTCATCCGATGATCCACGCCCGCGGATCACCACGCCTTTGTCGGTATCTTCAAGCGCGGGTTCAAACGGCGGGGTGTCCCACAGATCAAGCGGGTCAACGGGTTGCACATCGTAGTGGCCGTAAAACAGGATATGCGGGCCGGTGCCTTCATCATGGGCCACAACCATCGGGTGCCCCGTGGTGGGGCGTTTGCTGGCGTCAAAGCCAAGGCCGTTCAACTCATCCACCAGCCAGTCGGCGGCGCGGTCGCAATCGGCCTTGAAGGCGGGATCGGTTGAAATGGACGGGATACGCAGAAGGTCAAGCAAACGATCAGTCGCTTTGGGCAGTTCTGCATCAATGTGGTCAAGAACGGCGTCTAGGGTCATTGGAGGGCTCCGGCAAATGTGAATCAGCTTAAGCGTATCAGGCGTGCGCGCCATGTCCAGAGAGGCTGGTCAGTGCACGGGATACGGGCTAACATTGGCCAATTATTCTGGAGGGAACTATGGGTAAGATTCTGGCAGGCCTGAGTGTGGTCGCGATTTTGGCGGCTGGTGCCGTTGCGGCAGAGCCGATTGATACGAAAACAGCAAAGAAACTGTTGTTTAAACCTAACAAGGTTGAAATCGAAATCTTACCGCAAAGTTTTTTGAGCGACGCTGAGAGCGCCGCGCTTCGACTGACGCTGCTGGATCAGAAATTCCAGTATTACGGTGCTTTTGCCGTGTCCCCCGCCAAAGGGGCGGCATCTTTGAATGATATCAAAGGCGCGATGGGCGCAATTAACCATCATAGCCTGGATGCGGCCCGTGTCGCAGCCCTTGCCGGTTGCAACGCCGAACGTAATGGCGGCGGAAAATGTGTAATTGTCGGGCTGGTGCGGCCTGCAGGCTGGAGCGATACAGGTTTCCAGCTGAGTTCGGACGCGACTTTGGCGGTTCGCAAAAAATTCCGTGGCGGTGGCCCAAAGGCATTCGCCATATCGCCAAAGACCGGCGAATACGCATTTGCCAAGGGGGAGGGCTCTGACGAGACCGCTTTGGCCAGCTGTAATGCCGCCGCAAAACCAAAAGGGGCGAGCGATTGCGAAATCGTGATCAGGAACTGATGGAAATCGGCAGCGTCAATTTGTAACCTATTCCAAAGAATATTTGGGCTATAAAGTGTAGAAAAGCTGCAATTGGGCGCGATTCTAATGTGCCTGAAAAGGGGAGCGATACATTGGACTATACCGCCAAGATTGACGAAAGCCTGCAACGCCTGCATGACGAAGGCCGGTATCGTACCTTTATTGATATTGAACGGCGTAAAGGCGCGTTCCCCCACGCTGTTTGGCGCAAGCCGGACGGAAGCGAGCAACCGATTACCGTATGGTGTGGCAATGACTATCTGGGCATGGGGCAGCATCCGCATGTTCTGGAAGCGATGCACGAAGCGCTAAACGCAACAGGGGCAGGATCGGGCGGAACACGCAATATTTCCGGCACCACGGTCTACCACAAGGCGCTAGAGGCCGAACTGGCCGATCTACATGGCAAAGAGGCGGCATTGGTGTTTACCTCGGCCTATATCGCCAATGACGCGACGCTTTCCACATTGCCGTTGCTGTTTGACGGGCTGACCATCCTGTCGGATGAATTGAACCACGCCTCGATGATCCAGGGCATTCGCCACGGCAATTGCGCCAAAAAGATATGGCGTCACAATGATACCGCCCATCTGCGTGAGTTGCTGGAAGTGATGGACAAAGACGCGCCGAAACTGATCGCCTTTGAATCGATCTATTCGATGGATGGCGATTTTGGCCCGATCGAAGAAGTGCTTGATCTGGCGGATGAATTTGGTGCGCTGACCTATATTGACGAAGTGCATGCTGTTGGCATGTACGGCCCGCACGGGGCCGGTGTGGCGGAACGTGACGGTC
>CAZIDQ010000298.1:0-2679 GCA_964538015.1 uncultured Marinosulfonomonas sp. | reverse complement strand
CCAGCGGATGTTCCAGCGCTTCCTGCTCCAGCGCCAGTTGGTCGGCATCGCGGACTTCGGCAACGGTGGCGGTCCCGCCCTCGTTCACCAGCGTGACGGCCCAGCGGGCGCCGGTCCACCCTTGCAGGCGCTGGCCCAACCGTTGTGCCAGATCGCGCGGGGCCTTGTCTGTGGGCTGGAATTCAATCCGGCCGGGGGTATAGCTGGCAAGGCGGATACCGGTTTCAACCTCGACCAGCAGTTTGACGTCCCGCATGGTGCGGATCAGTTCGACCACGTCTTCAAAACGGGCGTAGCGTTCCAGCGGGTCTTGGGCCGGTTGGGCCACAGCCAGTGCCGTAGGGGCGCCACCCGAAGGTTGGGACGGGGCCGAGCGCAGCGAGCCCCCCCCCCCGCCTGTCGGCGCAGCCGCAGGCCCCCCTTGCCCCCCGCCGGGTGCGGGCGCTGGAGCAGGTGGCGGTGTGGTATCTTGCAGTTTTTTCACCAACTCGCCCGGTGTCGGCAGGTCGGCCACATGGGTCAGGCGGATGATCGCCATTTCGGCGGCCATCATGGCGTTGGGGGCCATCGCCACCTCTTCCAGCGCCTTTAGCAGCATTTGCCACATCCGCGTCATCACCCGCATCGGCAGGGCGGCGGCCATTGCCTGACCGCGCGTGCGCTCGTCCGGGGAAACGGTGGGGTCTTCGGCGGCTTCGGGGGTGATCTTGATCACAGAAATCCAGTGGGTGATTTCCGCCAGATCGCGCAGCACTGCCATCGGGTCGGCCCCATCGGCGTATTGGCCGGATATTTCGGTCAGCGCGCCTGCCGCATCCCCCTTCACAATCAGATCAAACAGGTCCAGCACGCGGCCACGATCCGCCAGCCCCAGCATCGCGCGCACCTGATCGGCGGTGGTTTCGCCCGCACCGTGGCTGATCGCCTGATCCAGCAGCGATGTGGCATCCCGCGCCGAACCCTCAGAGGCCCGCGTGATCAATGCCAGCGCGTCATCGGATATTTCCGCGCCCTCGGCGGTTGCGATTTTCTGCAACAGGGCGATCATTACTTCGGGTTCAATCCGGCGCAGATCGAACCGCTGGCAGCGTGACAGAACCGTCACCGGCACCTTGCGGATTTCGGTGGTGGCAAAGATGAATTTCACATGCGCCGGCGGTTCCTCGAGCGTTTTTAGCAGCGCGTTGAACGCGCTGGTCGACAGCATGTGAACTTCGTCGATAATGTAGATCTTGTAGCGGGCCGAGGCCGCGCGGTAGTGGACGGAATCGATAATCTCGCGGATGTCGCCAACACCGGTGCGTGATGCGGCGTCCATTTCCATCACGTCCACATGGCGCCCTTCCATGATTGCCACGCAATGTTCGCATTCCCCGCAAGGTTCGGTGGTTGGCCTGCCGTTGCCGTCCGGCCCGATACAGTTCATCCCCTTGGCGATGATCCGTGCGGTGGTGGTTTTGCCGGTGCCACGGATGCCGGTCATGATGAAGGCCTGCGCGATGCGGTCGGCCTCAAACGCGTTCTTCAGGGTGCGCACCATCGCGTCCTGCCCCACCAGATCGGCAAAGCTTTCGGGGCGGTATTTGCGCGCCAGAACCTGATAGGCGGTGTCGGAATCGGGTGTGTCGGTCATGCGGGGCCTGTTGGTTTTTCCAGTCTCCAGCTTAGGGCGTGTTTGCCGGAAAGGGAAGCGGGAAGGCAAGGATTGCGCGCGTATCCCCGACAGGACATAGTGGGCGAAAATCAGGAAAGGGGCACAGATGTTTTCCAAGGACAAATTGCAGTTTCAGGCGATTGAATTGCCTACGCAAGAGGCGTTATCGCCCGAAGAAATGAAAACCCGCGCATTGGCGTTTTTCGACAAGATGAAAACCCGCCATTCAACCCGCGACTTTGCCAAAACCGAGGTGCCGCAAGAGGTGATCGAACATTGCATCGCCACCGCAGGCCGTGCGCCCAGCGGGGCGAACCATCAGCCGTGGCATTTCGTTGCCGTAAAATCGCCCGACCTGAAGGCGCAGATTCGTGAGGCCGCCGAGAAAGAGGAAGAAGCCTTTTACGCCGGTGGTGGCGGGGATGAATGGATCAAGGCGCTGGAGCCATTGGGAACCGGTGTGGAGAAACAGCATCTGACCGACGCGCCGTGGCTGATTGTGGTTTTCGCCCAGCGTTATGGCGAATTCGAGGATGGCGCGCGCTACAAGAATTATTACGTGCCCGAAAGCGTGGGCATCGCCACCGGTTTCCTGATTGCAGCCTTACATCACGCGGGCCTGTCCTGTCTGACGCACACACCCAACCCGATGAAGTTTCTGAATGGACTGCTGGGACGACCTGCCTCGGAAAAGCCGGTGATGATACTGGTGGTCGGGCAGGCGGCAGAGGGGGCAACTGTGCCAGCGGCCTCGACCATAAAGAAGCCGCTGGATGTGATTATGACGGTGAAATAGGGGTTATTCCCATTCCATCTGGGTGAACACCTCTTGCGCATTACGTCCCGCCAGTCCTTCGAAATTTTTCAGGTAGGAAAAGGCGGGTATCGCCTGCAACGGTAATTAAACCGGTTTATTAGAGCTGGCAGCCAATCACCCTAATGATCCCCCGAACATAGCCGGTGATCGGCCAGCGTTTCCAGAACCGCGCAATCGGCCAGCTTGCCAGCCTCGCAATTCGATATGC
>CAZIDQ010000297.1:0-2679 GCA_964538015.1 uncultured Marinosulfonomonas sp. | reverse complement strand
GATGGCATAGCGGGCGTCCTGCGGAAAATGGCGGATAAACGCGCCGCGCCAGAACAGTTCTTCGGCACTGCCGTTGATGATGGCGAACAGTGTTGCCAGCAGCAGAATGCGGGGGGACAGGCTGGCCGTGATGGGCAGGAAGGCCGCAAAGAACACCAGCGCCACGGGCAGGATGGCAAGGGCAAGGTTCAGCGCATTTGCGGTTTTCGGGCGGGCGTATAGGCGTTTCAGGTTGCGCGGGCCGATTATGGTCAGACCAAAGCCAAAGCACACCACGCCCCAGTAGATCGCCAGCGCAATTGCCAGCCCGCGCGGGTTTCCAAGGCTGTGGGTTAGCGCCGGAAACAGGTAGATTAGCACCAGCACGATCAGGGGTGTTGCCACCAGCAGGGCCTTTTGCGGGGCGGAAAAGCGGCTCATGCCAGCAGGGCCTTGACCAACTCGCTTTCCGGCTTGACCAGATCGTCGATCACATCAAAATGGTGTCGGTTCGGGGCGGTGGTTAGGTGCGTATCCGGCCAGCCCTCTGCCAGCCAGCGGGCCTGATCCAGAAAGGCGGGCCGCTCGTTTGCGCCGACCCATACGTGGGTGGGGATGTTGCGCAAATCCTTGCACAGCAGGGGGCTTTCGGCCTTGGCTTCGGCCATGTCCAAGCGCAGCGTTTCGTTCATCTTGGTTTGCAACAACGGGCGCAGGTCGGAGAATGGCGAGACGGGCATGATCCGCTGCACCCTGTCGGCCACCTCCAGCGCCACATCCGAACAACGCATCCGTGCCACCAGATGCCCGCCCGCCGAATGGCCGGCCAGCACAATTGGCCCCTGAATGCATTTCGCCGCCGCTTCAATCGCGCGGGCTATCTGGCGGGTGATGCCGGCAATCTGCGCCTCGGGTGCCAGCGTGTAGGACGGCATCGCCACCGCCCAGCCCCGCGCCACAGCACCGGCGGCCAGATGCGACCACGATTTATTGTCGAACGCCATCCAGTAGCCGCCATGCACGAACACCACCAGCCCCTCGGGCTTGCCGGATGCCGGATAGAACAGATCGAACACCTCCCGCTCACCCTCGCCATAGCGCAAATTCAACTGCGCCCGCCCAAAGGCATTTTCCAGCGACCGGAAGTCATGCGCGGCATCATCCCAGCGGTCGGGGTATTCATCGGCGTCGTCGATATAGGCGCTGTTGCTGTAGGCGTCGTCGAAATCCATATCCGGCCCCGATAATTTGATCATTTTTCTGGACAACATGAAACGCACATGCTCTGCCATTGTCAAAGAGACATTTTTTGCAGGAGAACACCATGCTTGAATCCGCTACAAACCTGAAAGACCTGCTAAAGGATCCCTCGTTGCTGGCCACCAAAGGCTATGTGAATGGCGAATGGGTCGATGCCAGCGATGGCAACAGCTTTGACGTGACCAACCCCGCACGCGGGGATGTGGTGTGTCAGGTGGCCGACCTGACCCGCGGTGATGTGAACCGCGCGATTGCGGCGGCACAGGTGGCGCAGAAAAAATGGGCGGCGCTGACGGCCAAGGAACGGGCCAACACCCTGCGGGCGTGGTACGATCTGATGATGGAAAACGCCGATGATCTGGCCACCATCCTGACCGCCGAAATGGGCAAACCCTTTGCCGAGGCGCGCGGTGAAATCGTCTATGGCGCATCCTTCATCGAGTGGTTCGCGGAAGAGGCCAAACGCGTTTACGGCGAAACCATTCCGGGCCATGCACCGGACAAACGCATCACCGTGATCAAACAGCCGATTGGCGTTGTCGGCTCGATCACCCCGTGGAATTTCCCCAACGCGATGATCACCCGCAAGGCCGGTCCGGCCATCGCCGCCGGTTGCGCCTTTGTCGCCCGCCCTGCCGCCGAAACGCCGTTGTCGGCGCTGGCGCTGGCCGTGTTGGCGGATCGTGCGGGCATCCCTGCCGGTGTGTTTAACGTGGTGCCCTCGACCCATTCATCGGACGTGGGCAAGGAATTCTGCGAAAACCCGATTGTGCGCAAGCTGACCTTCACCGGCTCGACCGAAGTGGGCCGCATCCTGCTGCGTCAGGCCGCCGATCAGGTGATGAAATGCTCGATGGAGCTGGGCGGCAACGCGCCGTTTATCGTGTTTGACGATGCCGATCTGGATGCCGCTGTCGAAGGCGCGATGATCTGCAAATTCCGCAACAATGGCCAGACCTGTGTCTGTGCCAACCGGATCTATGTGCAGGCCGGAGTCTACGATGAATTCGCCAAAAAGCTGGCCGTGGCCGTCAAAGGGTTGAGCGTGGGTGACGGGTTGAAAGACGGCATCACCACCGGCCCGCTGATCAATCAGGATGCGGTCGAAAAGGTGCAGGAACATCTGGACGATGCCACCGCCAAAGGGGCGGAAATCCTGATGGGGGGCAAGGGGCACAATCTGGGCGGCACCTTCTATCAGCCAACCGTTGTAACCGGCGTCACACAGGACATGCAGGTGGCACAGGACGAAACCTTTGGCCCGCTGGCCGCCCTGTTCAAATTCGAAACCGAGGACGAGGTGATCGAGATGGCCAATGACACCATTTTCGGTCTGGCCTCCTATTTCTACGCCAAGGACCTGTCGCGCGTTTACAAGGTGGCCGAGGCGCTGGAATACGGCATGGTCGGCATCAACACCGGTATCATTTCCACCGAAGT
>CAZIDQ010000296.1:0-2731 GCA_964538015.1 uncultured Marinosulfonomonas sp. | reverse complement strand
AATGTGCCGCCGGTTTCTTCGGCCAGGCACTGCAATTCGGCCTTGTCCTGCGGGTTGGAAATGTCGAACCCGATCACATGCGCGGTGAAATCAATACCTGCTTCTTCCAGCTTGCGGCCCACTTCACAGGGGTTCAATTCACAGGTTTCGCGCCCATCCGACACCAGAATGACGGTGGCCTTTTCTTCGGTGTATTTCAGCGCCTCGGCAGCCTGAATAACAGCGGCGGACAGGGGCGTTTTGCCCTTGGGCTTGATCGCGTTCACGGCAGCAGCAATGGCGTCTCGGGTGCCGGTTCCGGGCTGGATCACGGTCTCGATATCGCTGCAATCACCCTTGCGGCGGTGGCCATAAACCGTCAGCCCCAGTTCCTGATCCTCGGGCAGGGTGGATAGCAATTCGCCGATCACATCCTGTGCAATTGTAATTTTTGCGGTGCCGTCAATCTGTCCCCACATGGATCCCGAGGCATCCAGCACAAGAATGGCGCGGGGGTTTTCCTGTGCTTGGGCGAAAATGGGAAATAGGCAAAGAAGGGCGGCGAAAATATGCTTGAGCATGGTGTGATTCCACTGTGAATTTGATCTTTGACCCGATGGTAAACCGATTACCCAAGGTAAAGGTAGTATGGAATTCCATTCCTTCGGCATTGTTCCGCGTTTGTTCTTGCTTTTTCATTGGCCTTCTGTGCATTTTGCTCTAACCCTTAACAACTGGTGAACGGGTGAGACATGGCAGAGCAAAAAAACATCGAAGTGCGCGGTGCGCGCGAGCATAATCTAAAGAATATAGACGTGGATATTCCGCGCTATGAACTGGTGGTGATCACCGGCCTGTCGGGATCTGGCAAATCGTCTCTGGCCTTTGATACAATCTATGCCGAGGGGCAGCGCCGTTACGTTGAATCACTGTCGGCCTATGCGCGCCAGTTTCTAGATATGATGGAAAAACCGGATGTGGACCACATTTCCGGCTTGTCGCCCGCGATTTCGATTGAACAGAAAACCACCAGCAAAAACCCTCGTTCCACCGTCGGTACCGTGACCGAGATTTACGACTATCTGCGCCTGCTGTTCGCCCGCGTCGGCACCCCCTTTAGTCCTGCCACCGGCAAGCCGATCGAGGCCCAGCAGGTGCAGGACATGGTGGATCGCATCATGGCAATGGAGGAGGGCCTGCGCGCCTATCTTCTGGCCCCGATTGTGCGCGACCGCAAAGGCGAATACCGCAAAGAATTCATTGAGTTGCGCAAAGCCGGCTTTCAGCGCATCAAGGTGGACGGCACGTTCTACGAGTTGGACGAGCCCCCCACGCTGGACAAGAAATTCCGCCACGACATCGACGTGGTGGTGGACCGGATCGTAATTCGCGAGGGCATGGAAACGCGGCTGGCCGACAGCCTGCGCACCGCCCTTGATCTGGCCGATGGCATCGCCTTTCTGGAAACCGCCACGGAGGAGCCCGAACGCCATGTTTTCAGCGAAAAATTTGCCTGCCCCGTGTCCGGTTTCACCATTCCGGAAATCGAACCGCGCCTGTTTTCCTTCAACGCCCCCTTTGGTGCCTGTCCCGATTGCGACGGGCTGGGGGTGGAGCTGTTTTTTGACGAACAACTGGTGGTGCCGGACAAAACCTTGACGCTGTATAACGGGGCGCTGGCCCCGTGGCGCAAAGGAAAATCGCCTTATTTCCTGCAAACCATCGAATCCATCGCCCGCCATTACGAATTCGACAAAAACACCCCGTGGAAGGATCTGCCGAAGAATATCCAGCAGGTGTTCCTTTATGGTTCGGGCGATGACCAGATCAAATTTCGCTATGACGAAGGCGGTCGAATTTACGAGGTTAATCGCGCGTTCGAGGGGGTGGTTCCCAACATGGAGCGCCGCTATCGCGAAACCGATTCCAACTGGATCCGCGAGGAATTCGAGCGTTACCAGAACAACCGTCATTGCGCGACCTGCGAGGGCTATCGCCTGCGCCCCGAAGCATTAGCGGTTAAAATCAATGGCTTGCACGCGGGGCAGGTGGTGCAGATGTCGATCAAAGAGGCGCTGGACTGGTTCACGGATGTGCCCAACCACCTGTCGGTGCAAAAGAACGAAATCGCCCGCGCCATTCTGAAAGAGATCATTGAACGGCTGGGGTTTCTGAACAATGTCGGGCTGGATTATCTGACCTTAAGCCGCAATTCCGGCACCCTGTCGGGTGGCGAAAGCCAGCGGATCCGGCTGGCCAGCCAGATCGGCTCGGGCCTGACGGGTGTTTTATATGTGCTGGACGAACCCTCGATCGGCTTGCACCAGCGCGACAATGGCCGCCTGTTGCAGACCCTGAAAAACCTGCGCGATCAGGGCAATACGGTGATCGTGGTGGAACACGACGAAGAAGCGATCCGCTCTGCCGATTATGTGTTCGACATCGGCCCCGGTGCTGGTGTGCATGGCGGCCAGATCGTATCGCAAGGCACGCCTGATCAGGTGGCCAATGATCCGGCGTCCTTGACCGGCCAATACCTGACCGGCGCGCGTGAAATTGCGGTGCCAAAGGTGCGGCGCAAAGGGAACAAGAAGAAAATCAAAGTGGTCAAGGCGACCGGCAATAACCTGAAGTCCGTCACCGCCGAATTCCCGCTGGCGAAATTCACCTGTGTGACCGGCGTGTCGGGCGGCGGCAAATCCACCCTGACCATCGAAACCCTGTTCAAAACCGCATCCATGCGCCTGAACGG
>CAZIDQ010000295.1:0-2751 GCA_964538015.1 uncultured Marinosulfonomonas sp. | reverse complement strand
ATGCAACACACCGAATCCAAACCCGCCACCGCCGGATTTTTGCAGCAACGTCCGCGCTGGGCGCCGCCTGCGCCGCTGTTTTTGCTGCAACCCGTTCTGCGCCGTATTGTGCAGAGAATTGCCGAAAACAACCCCGATATGTTTGGCCGCCTTGGCCCGCATTACCGCGCAGTTTTTGTGATTGATCCGGTGAACCTGCCGTTTGTCATGCTGCTGCGTCCCGATCCGGACGACCTGATGCTGGTGGCGCATAGACGTAATGATATACCTGAGCACGATGCACGGATTTCGGGTAAATTTCTGGACCTGCTGATGTTGGTTGATGGCGATCTGGATGGCGATGCGCTGTTCTTTTCGCGCAATCTGACCATCACCGGCAATACCGAAGCCGTAGTTTGCCTGCGCAACGCGTTGGACGATATCGACGACAGCATCGCCGAGGAAGTGGCCGATATGTTCGGCCGCCCCGGCCGTGCGGCACTGACGGCCCTTAGACGTATGAACGAAAAACGGGAAACAAAATGATCAGACCGGAACTGGTTTGCCCCGCCGGAACGCCTTCGGCGATGCGCACCGCTGTGAATGCAGGGGCCGATGCGGTTTACTGCGGCTTTCAGAACGCCACCAACGCCCGCAATTTTCCGGGCCTGAATTTTACAGTGCCCGAACTGGAAAGGGCCGTGGCCCATGCCCATGCGGGCGGCACCAAGGTGCTGTTGGCGCTGAATACCTTTCCGCCTGCCGGTAAGGTAGATTTGTGGAAAGAGGCCGCAGACACCGGCGCGCGGCTTGGGGTGGATGCGTTTATCGTTGCCGACATTGGCGTGGCCGACTACATCGCCCGCACGCACCCCGATATCCGGTTGCACCTGTCGGTGCAGGCGGCGGCCTCGACCCCGGAATCGATCCGCTATTATTGCCGTGAATTCAATGTGAAACGGGTGGTCCTGCCGCGGATTTTGACGGTGCCGGAAATCAAACTGATGGCCGATGAAATCCCCTGCGAGATCGAGACATTCATCTTTGGCAACCACGGTTTGATGGTCGAAGGGCGCTGTTCGCTGACCAATTACATCACAGGTCTGTCCACCAACATGGACGGCGTCTGTTCCCCCGCCGCGCAGGTGGAATATATAAAGGACGACGCGGGCAACTTGTCGACCCGTCTGGGTGAATACACCATCGACTGTTTTTCCTGCAACGAAAGCGCCGGTTATCCGACCATCTGCAAAGGCCGCTATCTGACCCCCGCGCATGACGGCCCCTATTACGCATTCGAGGAACCGATCAGCCTGAACCTGTCCACCCTGTTGCCTGACCTGATGAAGGCTGGCGTGACCGCGTTGAAGATCGAGGGGCGGCAACGCTCAAAGGCCTATGTCAAATCTGTGGTGTCCGCCTATCGCAAGGCCGTGGACAGCATCATGGCGGGGCAAGACCCGCAAATCAGCGATCTGCTGGCCCTGACCGAAGGGCAAAAGGAAACGCAGGGCGCATTCAAAAGCAAAACATGGCGGTAACAATGAGCAAACTGACAATGGCGCCGATCCTGTTTCACTGGAGCGCCGAAGACAAGCTGGCCTTTTATCAACGGATTGCGGATGCGCCGGTGGATGACGTCTATCTGGGCGAGGTAATCTGCTCAAAACGCACCCCGTTTTTCGAAAAGCATTATGACGAGGTGGCCGAGGCGCTGACCAAAGCTGGCAAACAGGTTGTGTTTTCCACTTTGGCCGAGGTGATGCTGAAGCGCGAACGCAATATGATCGCCGGATTTTGCGAGCTTGAGGATTTCCCGCTGGAAATCAATGACAGTGCCGCGTTGTGGCACCTAAAGGACAAACCCTACCGCGTTGGCCCGCTGATGAATGTCTATAACGAGGATACGATGGCCTATCTGGCGGCACGCGGCGCTATCCATTTCAGTCTGCCATCGGAATTGCCACGGGATTCGGTTGCGATACTGGCGGCCAAGGCCAAAGAGCTGGGCGTAACCACCGAGGTGCAGGTGTTCGGGCGTCTGTCGCTGGCCCTGTCGGCGCGGTGTTACCACGCGCGGGCACACGGACGGATCAAGGACAACTGCCAGTTTGTCTGCGAGGAAGACCCGGACGGGATGCCGCTGAACACGCTGGACAATCAGGAATTCCTGACAGTGAACGGTATTCAGACGCTATCGCACAGCTATCTGAACCTGATTGGCGAATTGCAGGACTTGCAGGATATGGGCGTAACCCATTTCCGCCTAAGCCCGCATACGGTGGATATGGTCGCCGTTGCCGAAATTTTCCGTGCGGTTCTGGACGGTGAAACCAGCGCGCAGGACGGACGCGCGCAACTGGATGCGCTGGATATCCCGGCCCCGTTTGTAAACGGGTTCTGGCACGGGCAGGCCGGACACCGCATGATCGGGGCCTGATCTGACCCGACAGCCCCTTGCCAAGCTGCCCCAAACCCGCATTATAGGGAATGTTCCCTTT
This sequence comes from uncultured Marinosulfonomonas sp., assembly GCA_964538015.1. Taxonomy (GTDB): domain Bacteria; phylum Pseudomonadota; class Alphaproteobacteria; order Rhodobacterales; family Rhodobacteraceae; genus Profundibacter. The sequence continues at coordinate 271 of CAZIDQ010000295.1, read as the reverse complement.
TTGTGCCGATTCTGCCATGCCCGATCTGTTTGCCCGCCATTTCCCCCTTCGCCCCGCTCGCGCCCACGAGGTTACGGGCAGCGGCGCAACCGGTTTTGCCGCGATCAGTTGCGGGTTGGGGGCCAAAGGCGCGATGTGGCTGGCCGAAGGCTGGCAACCCGAAACGCTGAATCCTGTGGGACTGGCCCCCTATTGCGATCCGGCCAAACTGATTTTGGGGCGCACCAGAACCATGACCGACACGTTGGCCTGCGCCGAAGAATCCCTGCGT
>CAZIDQ010000294.1:0-2758 GCA_964538015.1 uncultured Marinosulfonomonas sp. | reverse complement strand
TTCGCTATCGGTGGCAGGCTCATCAACACCGCGTCAGCATTGTGCCCCGTTTCCAATCCGAATTTCGTGCCCCGATCGTAAACCAGATTATATTCGGCATATAGTCCGCGATGCACCAGTTGGGTGTCTTTGTCCGCCTCGGTCCATGGTGCGTTGCGGCGCTTTTCGGTGACCGGAAGAAAGGCCATCAAAAACGCCCGCCCGACATCCTGAATGAATGCAAAATCTGCATCCCAATCACCTGTGTTGTGATCATCCAGAAAAATACCGCCAACCCCGCGGGCGCGATTACGGTGCGGGATGTAGAAATACTCGTCCGCCCATGCCTTGAAACGGGGGTAATAGTCCGGGTCGTGCTTGTCACACTGCTGCTTTTGCACCGCGTGAAAGGCAGCAGTGTCCTCGTCATATTCGATGCAGGGGTTCAGATCCGACCCGCCGCCAAACCACCAGCCATGCGGGGTCCAGAACATGCGCGTATTCATATGAACGGCAGGCGCATGCGGGTTTTGCATATGTGCCACCAGCGATATGCCCGAGGCCCAGAAACGCGGATCATCCTTCATGCCATCCAGCCCTTTGCGCGCGGCCATTGCCGCCACGGCCCGTTCGCCCAGCGTGCCGTACACAGTGGAAATATTCACCCCCACCTTTTCAAACACCCGTCCACCACGCATCACCGACATCAAACCACCACCGGCGTCCGAACCGTCTGCAGCATCACGTTTTGTGTCGGACACCTCGAAGCGGCCAGCAGGCTGATCCATGAGCGGCCCATCCGTTTGTGTATCCTCCAGCGCCTCGAACGCGGCACAAATCTGGTCCCGCAGATCACGAAACCACGTAGCTGCTTTGGTTTTTTGGTCTTTCATATCGTCCATTGTTCACGTCTCCTGTTCGCTACCGGCCTAGCGGATTTCCGCCGGACAGGCCAGCCCGACCGCCGCATGCACATTACAGGTTTTGCCTGACAGGCCGATGTGGCTATACTGACCAAACGATAAACCGGAGCAGGGCAATGAAACGGTATCTACTGGCATTACTGCTTGCACTGGCAGGGTGTAGCACATCACTGGAACAATGCGTCAGTCGCAGCACCAAAAACCTACAGGTGGTCGAAGATTTGATTACCAGCACCGAGGCCAACATCAAACGCGGCTATGCGCTGGAAAACAGCCCGCGAACGAACGTCGGTCTGCAACTATGTACCAGCCCCAGCGCCAACTTCCATTTTTGCACAGCCACCCAAACCAGCCCGCGACAAACCCCTGTTGCAATTGATCTGAAGGCCGAGCGGCGCAAGCTGACCGAGCTTAGAGCCAAACGCGCCAAACTGAAGCATCAGTCTGATCTGGATGTCAGGGCCTGTGTGGCCAACAACTAAAACCGCGTTTGCCGAAATCTTGTAAAGATTTCAGCCCGTTTTCTTTCAAAGAAAACAGTCAGCCTAATGCGCCGGTGCAGCCACTGGGTCTAGCAACGTGCGCCCGCCATCGACGACCATTATCTGACCCGTCATAAATTCCGCCCCGTTCGAGGCCAGGAACTGCACCGCTTCCGCCACTTCACTTGCTTTGGCAATCCGCCCCAGTGGCGTATGCGCCACCACATCGGCACGGCATTCTTCGTTACCTTTCAAGGTATCCTTCAAACTGGCGCTCATCACCGATCCAAAAGCCACCGCGTTCACCCGTATCCGTTCCGGTGCCAGCGCCACCGCCAAGGATCGCGTCATCTGGTTCAGCGCCGCTGTCGATACCGAATAGGCCAGCAATTTAGGGTGCGCCCGCTGTGCCGCAATCGACGACAGGTTGACGATGGCACCGACAGGATCCTCTTCGTTTTCTTCACGTTCAGCCTGACAAATCATCCGTTTTGCCACCGCCTGACTAAGCCGCAAACTTGTCATCAGATTTTGTTCGAGCAGCGTTTCCATTTCATCGGCGTCCGGATCCAGTGGATCGGAAACCGCCACCTGCCGCGAGGCGTTGACAAGGATATCAACCCGTTCGAACGCATCAATCGTGGCGGACAACAGGTTGGCAATGGTCAGTTTCTGCCGTAAATCACCCGCGAAAAACTGTATATTTTCCTCTTTTTCGGCCCTGTTGCCCAATTCAGCAACCAAACGGTCTTCGTCCATATCGGCAAACATCACATTTGCGCCCGCTTCCGCAAATTTCAGCCCAATGGCAAGCCCAACCCCGTTGGCCGCCCCCGTCACGATCACGGATTTTCCGGCAATTGAAAAAGACATCTTGTTGCTCCTGATTCAGTCCTGCGGACGTTTGCCGCGCAGCGGCTTGGTGGCCCGAAGGATTTTGAAGGAATTGTCACCGGCAATTTCGTCGACAAAACGAAATGTCTCGGCCAGCGTGCGTTCATAGGGCAGGTGCCGGTTCGCGACCAGCCACATCTGCCCCGAAGGTGTTAACATCCCCGCCGCCGCAAAGATAAAGGCGCGGCCTATTTCAGGATCAGCCTTGCGGCTGGTGTGGAACGGCGGGTTGCTGATGATACCGTCAAACGGCCTTTCAGGGGTAAACCGCGTGGCATCGGCCCAGTGGAAATGCGCGCGTTCATCCGTGACATTCACACGGGCACATTCCAGCGCGTTGAAATCTGCCTCGACCAGATGCAGTTCACGCACCTTTTCGCGCATTAATATGTGGCGCGACAGAAACCCCCAACCGGCGCCCAGATCGGCCAGCCGTTTAGGCAGCTTTGCAGGCAGTGCATCCACCAACGCCTGTGATCC
>CAZIDQ010000293.1:0-2776 GCA_964538015.1 uncultured Marinosulfonomonas sp. | reverse complement strand
TGCTGGGCGGCATTCTGATCCTCTACTGGCTGTATGACCGGCTGGTGGGCATTGACAATCTGAAGCTGGGATAAAGACATGGCCTTACCAAGCTACGCCTCGCCGCTGGAAAAGATCTGGCACTACACATATCTGACGCTCTGTGCGCTGATTTTCCTGTTCCTGATCGCGCCAATCCTGATCGTGATTCCGCTGTCGTTCAACGCCGAACCCTATTTCACCTTTACCGAAAAGATGTTGGCGCTGGACCCGACGGGGTATTCCAGCCGCTGGTACGACCTGCTGTTGACCTTTGGCATGAATGCGCCCGACGCAACACGCGACAGTTCGTGGTGGGCAGATGCGTGGGAAAACGCAGCCTGGATCAAGGCGACGAAAAACTCGGTCATCATTGGCTTTTTCGCAACTATTCTGGCAACGGTTCTGGGAACAGTTGCCGCGCTGGGCCTGTCCAAACCGGATATGCCGTGGCGGCGTCCGATCATGGCGATCCTGATTTCGCCGATGATCGTTCCGATCATCATCACCGCCACAGGGTTGTTCTTTTTCTATTCGAAAATCGGCATCAGCCATTGGTCGATCTTTGGTTGGGAAATTCCCTATCTGGGCGTTATTCTGGCCCACGCGACACTGGGCATACCCTTTGTGATCATCACCGTTACCGCAACGCTGGTGGGGTTTGACCATTCGCTGACCCGTGCTGCGGCCAACCTTGGGGCCAACCCGCGCACCACGTTTTTCAAGATCATCATGCCGCTGATCCTGCCCGGGGTGATCTCGGGGGCATTGTTTGCCTTTGTGACCTCGTTTGACGAGGTGGTGGTGGTGCTGTTTATCGGTGGTCTGGACGAACAAACCATCCCGCGGCAAATGTGGAACGGTATTCGCGAGCAGATCAGTCCGGCAATCTTGTCGGTGGCAACGATCCTTGTGATCATCTCGACACTGTTACTGGCCACGGTGGAATTGCTGCGCCGCCGCAGCGAAAAATTGCGCGGGATCACGCCACACTAGGTTAAGCGGATTTTCTCCTGTAACGGATTGCCGCATGGCAAGCAGGAAGTGATTCATCTATAACGTATTCATAATCTTGAATATGATAAGGATGAACCAATGTCGCAACCTATGAAGAAAGCGGCCCATGCCTATTCTCCAATCTACTTTCTGGGGTCATTGGGGGCAGGGGGCCTAACTGTAACCTTTTTCATGTACCTTCTGTTCTGGGTACCGCACAAAGGTCGCCCCGTTCCGGTGTTCGAGGACATATTGGCAGCGTTCAATGCAGGGGATATTGCCGCCAAGGCAATGATCATTGCAGCGGCGGCAGGTATTGCCATCATGACCGTGATCAACATCAAATCCCTGCTGTGGAACTATGCGGCATTTGCCGAGTTCAAGAAAACCCAAGCCTATACCGATCTGGTGAACAGCAACGCTGAATCGACCACTCTGGCCATGCCGCTGGCGTTGGCGATGACGGTCAATATCAGCTTTATTGTCGGATTGGTGTTTGTGCCGGGCCTGTGGGGGATCATCGAATATCTGTTCCCGATGGCGCTGGTGGCCTTTGCCATTATCGGCTGGATCACTTTCCGCGCTATTGGCCGGTTTCTGGGGCGTGTTTTAACCAAAGGTGGCGTTTTTGATGTGACGGCGCACAACTCGTTTTCACAGTTGTTGCCTGCCTTTGCACTGGCGATGGTTGCTGTGGGTCTGTCGGCTCCTGCCTCGATGAGCAATGCTCCATTAACTGTGGGGTTAAGCCTGATCCTGTCCACTTTCGTTGGGTTGGCCGCTGTGATTTATGCGCTCTTTGCTGCATTCACCGCGTTCAATTCGATGCTGCACTATGGAACAGCCAAAGAATCCAGCCCGACCCTGATGATCGTTATCCCGATCATGACTGTTCTGGGTATCATGTTACTGCGTCAGGACCACGGCCTGCATATTCAATATGACGTGCACAAAACCGCAGGCGAAACCATGGTGATGCTGGCCCGTATGCTGACCATTCAGCTGATTTTCTTGGGGCTTGGTTTGGTGGTGCTCAAACGCGAGGGCTACTTCAAGGATTTCGTCTTTGGCAGTAAATTGTCCCCCGGTTCCTACGCGCTGGTTTGCCCCGGCGTGGCGCTATCGGTGATGATCCAGTTCTTCATCAACAAAGGTCTGGTTGGTGCTGGTTTAATTGACAAATTCTCGGCCACTTACTGGGCTTTGTCGGCCATTGCGGTGGCGTTTCAACTGGCGATGGTTTGGCTGGTGTTTCGCCTGAACCGGCAGCATTTTGGCAAGCAAAACACAACAAACGCGGTTCCGGCCGAGTAGCGATAAGACAAAGGGCCTTGCGATCTGGCAAGGCCCTTTGAAGCACTCAAGGAAATGTGGAAGCCCAAGTATTAGCTGTGGTTCCAGTCGTCCGGATTATCCGAATTGTTCGGGGACAGACCAATAATATCGCCATCCGTATCACAGCCCAGCCCCAGCACCGTGCGGTTGGCATAGTTGAAATAAGCTGTCACCTGATTGATCTCCAGAATTTCACCATCCTCGAACCCGACACTGCGCAGCGCTTTGATGGCATCTTCCGGTATCTTTGACGGCGTCAAGGTCAGCATCGCGGCATAGCCCAGTGCCATCTTTTCGGCGTCCTTTAGCGGGGCGACATCGACATCGCCATCCTCGATCGCCTCGCGCAATGTATCGGCGCGGGCGTCGTCGTTCAGCAGGCGTTTCATTCCGGCGAAATGGTGCTCCACGCAGTAGTCACATTCGT
>CAZIDQ010000292.1:0-2782 GCA_964538015.1 uncultured Marinosulfonomonas sp. | reverse complement strand
GTCAACGATGCCTTTTCCTGCGCCCACCGCGCCCACGCCTCGACCGCCGCGATTGCGGATCAGATGCCCGCAACCGCTGGCCCGCTGATGCTGGAAGAGGTGATGGCACTGACCAAAGCGCTGGAAGCCCCCAAACGCCCCAGCGTGGCGATTGTCGGCGGGGCCAAGGTTTCCTCAAAGATTTCCGTGCTGAAAAACCTTGTCGGCAAACTGGACGCCGTGATCATCGGCGGCGGCATGGCCAACACCTTCCTGTTCGCCGATGGCGCACCGATGGGTAAGTCACTGTTTGAGGCCGACCAGATCGAAACCGTCAAGGAAATCCGCGAGCTGGCGGCAAAATCGGGCTGCAAACTGTTGCTGCCGATCGATGTCGTGGTCTCGCGCGAATTCAAGGCCGGTGCCCGCAAGCAGATCGTCGCCAATGACGCCTGCCCCGAGGACGCAATGATTTTGGACGCCGGACCCGAAGCCCTGCGCGATTTCGAGGCCGAACTGGCCGGTGCCCAGACCATTCTGTGGAATGGCCCGCTGGGGGCCTTTGAAATCCCGCCGTTTGACCATTCGACCAAAATGCTGGCCCGCAGTGCCGCCGAAATGACCCGCGCGGGTCTGGCGGTTTCCGTGGCCGGTGGCGGCGATACCGTTGCGGCCCTGAATGTGGCCGATGCGGCTGATGATTTTACCTATGTCTCCACCGCCGGTGGGGCCTTCTTGGAATGGCTCGAGGGCAAGGAACTGCCCGGCCTTGCGGCCTTGAACCGCGCTTAATCAACCTTTGACAGGATAAATAACATGGCCCTTATTACCCTTCGCCAACTGCTGGATCACGCTGCCGAAAACGATTACGGCGTTCCCGCGTTCAACATCAATAACATGGAACAGGGGCTGGCCATCATGAAAGCCGCCGCCGCCTGTGACGCACCGGTGATCCTTCAGGCCAGCCGCGGCGCGCGCTCCTATGCCGGCGACATCATGCTGCGCCATATGATCCAGGCCCTGTCGGAAATGTACCCCGATATCCCGATCTGTATGCATCAGGACCACGGCAATAACGAGGCCACCTGTTCCTCGGCTATTCGTTACGGTTTCACCTCGGTAATGATGGACGGCTCGCTGCACGAAGACATGAAAACCCCCGCCGATTTCGACTATAACGTCGACATCACCGAACGGGTTTCGCGCATGGCCCATTGGGTCGGCGCCTCGGTCGAGGGCGAGCTGGGCGTGCTGGGGTCATTGGAAACCGGTGAAGCTGCAGAAGAGGACGGCTCGGGTGCTGTTGGTAAACTGTCGATGGATCAGCTGTTGACCGACCCTGACGAAGCCGTTGATTTCGTAAAGAAAACCAAGGTTGACGCGCTGGCCATCGCCTGTGGCACCAGCCACGGCGCTTACAAGTTTTCAAGCAAACCCACCGGCGAAACACTGGCAATGAGCCAGATCGCGGCGATCCACGCCAAACTGCCCGACACCCATCTGGTGATGCACGGCTCGTCCTCGGTGCCGCAGTATCTGCAGGACCTGATCAACAAATACGGCGGCGAGATGCCGCAAACCTATGGCGTGCCTGTCGAGGAAATCGAAAAAGGCATCAAAATGGGTGTGCGCAAGGTGAACATCGACACCGACAACCGCATGGCGCTGACGGGCCAGTTCCGCAAGGTCGCGATGGAAGACCCGACCCAGTTTGACCCACGCAAATTCCTGATCCCCGCAATGGAGGAAATGGAGAAGCTGGTGAAAGACCGTTTTGAGCGGTTCGGCACAGCCGGACACGCCGAGCAAATCAAAATCATCCCGATGGATGACATGGCCAAGCGTTACGCCGACGGCACGCTTGACCCGAAAACCGCATAATCCGGCCCTATAGGCCCCCCAAAAGGAGACCAGAAATGGACCAGTCAGACCGCTACGCAGACCTTTCGCTGAAAGAGGCAGATTTAATTGCAGGCAACAACCATGTGCTTGTGGCCTACATCATGAAACCGAAACCGGGCCACGGCACCTATTTGGCTTCGGCCGCCCACTTTGCTGCTGAGTCCTCGACCGGTACCAATGTGGAAGTGTCCACAACCGATGATTTCACCCGCGGTGTTGACGCGATGGTGTATGAAATCGACGAGGCAACAAGCCTGATGAAGATCGCCTATCCGGTGGCTTTGTTTGATCGTAACATCATCGACGGACGTGCCATGCTGGCGTCATTCCTGACGCTGACCATCGGCAACAATCAGGGCATGGGTGACATCGAGCACGCCAAGATCCACGATTTCTATGTGCCACCAGCCTATCTGAAATTGTTTGACGGCCCGTCAACCACCATCAAGGACATGTGGAATGTTCTGGGTCGCCCGCATGTGGATGGCGGCTTTATCGTCGGCACCATCATCAAACCGAAATTGGGCCTGCGCCCTGCCCCCTTTGCCAATGCCTGCTATGATTTCTGGCTGGGTGGTGATTTCATCAAGAACGATGAACCGCAGGGCAATCAGGTGTTCGCGCCGCTGAAAGAAACCATCACACTGGTGGCCGACGCGATGAAACGCGCACAGGACGAAACCGGCGAGGCCAAGCTGTTCTCGGCCAACATCACCGCCGATGACCACCATGAAATGGTCGCCCGTGGCGAATTCATTCTGGAAGCCTTTGGCGAAAATGCCGATCACGTCGCCTTCCTTGTGGATGGCTATGTGGCCGGTCCGGCTGCCATCACAACAGCCCGCCGCACCTTCCCCAAACAGTATCTGCACTATCACCGTGCCGGTCACGGGGCGGTCAC
>CAZIDQ010000291.1:0-2789 GCA_964538015.1 uncultured Marinosulfonomonas sp. | reverse complement strand
GCCTAGACCCTGCGCAACGCATCCATTGCCACCCCAATGCCAAGCCCGCAATAAAGCGTGCCGGTAATGGCATTCACCCGCCGTTGCCCCTTTTGCATTCGGCTCATCACCGCATCAGTGGAAAACAACCACACCGTGATGCAATGCTGCACAAAGGCTTGCGTCTGACTGAACAGCAAAATCACACACCATACCCAGAACGGGGCGCTGGCCGGTATAAACGCCGCAAAAACCGAGCTAAAGAAAAGCACCGCCTTGGGGTTGGTCATCATCACAACAAATCCGGTTCTGAACGCTGTCCAGTTGCTGTAATCAACTTGGGCAATCTGCATCGCGGCCTCCTGCCCAGACCAGAGTTTGCACAAAGACTTATACCCCAACCAGAATAGATAGGATGCGCCCATCAAGCGAAAGGCCAGCACAGCTTTTGGAAACAATTCAAACACAGTGGCTGCACCCATGATGGTGAGCGTCGCCCAAACCAGCCCGCCCAATGCAACACCAAACCCTGCTGCAACACCTGCTGAGCGCCCCTTGCTCACCGTAACACTGACAATGGCCAGCATATTGGGGCCAGGCGATAGCCAACCCAGAACATAGACAAATCCTATACCTGCAAGTGTAATGACCAAATCATACAATGAAAAACCCTCCGAAACCGTGTTCCGAAGGGTTTAGCATGTTCTAGGTATCAGGTCAGCCTAGGCCGTAATAAATTTCATCGCGACCCCGTTCATGCAATAGCGCTTGCCGGTCGGTTTTGGCCCGTCCTCAAACACATGTCCCAGATGCCCGCCACAGCGGCGGCAATGCACCTCGGTGCGACGCGAAAACAATGTGTTGTCCTCTTTTGTGCCAACCGCATTCGGTAACGGCTTCCAGAACGATGGCCAACCTGTGCCGCTTTCGTATTTGGTCTCGGATGAATACAGCGGCAGATCACACCCCGCACAGGCAAACACCCCTTTACGGTGTTCTTCATTCAACGGGCTGGTGTGGGAGCGCTCGGTTCCCTCCTTGCGCAGCACATTATAGGCTGCAGGCGACAGGATCGCGCGCCACTCGGCGTCTGTGTGTGTCACCTCGAAACTTCCGGTCGCGGCATTCATCCGCAACGGGCCAAACCCAAGGGCCGCCGCAGCCGCAATTCCCGAAGTCAACATCATGCGTCGGTTCATGTCATTTCTCCTTGCTTGCGCCCCTCATAGCACAACGTTTGCTCAACGCCGCTTCACACTTGTGTGTGTTTCCCAAAAACCGCCGCAAAACCAGATGTGCGCCCGCCATAATCCCGATCCACAGGAAAAACGTTACAGGATATTGCGCAAACATCATCGCAACAAACACGGGCCCGAACAACACGATAGACGGGTTGTCAAACAGCCCTTCTCCGCCCCAAATTCCCATGACCCCGACCGCCAGTATCGCCCCGACGGCAGTTGCCAGAACCGCCCCCAGCGCCGCCAGCATCCAGCCTTTTTCACCTTCCTGCCCGAACAATGCATAAAACAGCATCCCGGCCAGCGCAGCCCCGATGGCCGCAGGCCACATCAACTCGTTCCCGCTGGCAAAGCAACGGCTGACCGATACACCACATTGCAGCAGATTGATCGCTATCATTGTTAATAATCCGGTCAGCCCGATCACCAGACCGGCCGCAATCACGCGTGTTTTTCTTGGGGGCATGTTGACGCTCCTTATATGAACCCTGCCGAACCAATAGCGCCGATATAACCAGCTTTTGCGCACGAGTTCAGCAGCAAATGTGCAATTCCCCGCCACCGCTCTCTTGCACAAGGGGCAAAATTGTTGCACCAACCTGTGTAAGCACAGAAAACGAAAAAGAAGCGGACCGATATCATGGACAGCACCAAAAAACCCACCGAGGAAATTTCAGTCCGCGAGGTCTTTGGCGTGGACACCGACATGCCCGTCAAAAAATTCGAGGAACGCACCGAACGCGTGCCCGAAATCGACCCGACCTATAAATTCGATCCCGAAACCACCTTGGCCATCCTTGCCGGATTCAGCCACAACCGCCGGGTCATTATCCAAGGCTATCACGGCACCGGCAAATCGACCCACATCGAACAGGTCGCCGCCCGCCTGAACTGGCCCTGCGTGCGCGTCAATCTGGACAGCCACATCAGCCGGATCGACCTGATCGGCAAGGACGCGATCAAACTGCGCGACGGCATGCAGGTCACCGAATTTCAAGAGGGCATCCTGCCCGCCGCCCTGCGCAGTAACACCGCCATCGTGTTTGACGAATACGATGCGGGGCGCGCCGATGTGATGTTCGTGATCCAGCGTGTGCTGGAACATGACGGCAAACTGACCCTGATGGATCAAAACGAGGTGATCACACCGCACCCGTCGTTTCGTCTGTTTGCCACCTCGAACACTGTCGGGCTGGGCGATACCACCGGCCTTTATCACGGCACCCAACAGATCAATCAGGCCCAGATGGACCGCTGGTCGCTGGTGGCCACGCTGAACTACCTGTCGCATGACGCCGAAAGCGCGATCGTGCTCTCAAAAAACCCGATCTACAACACGGATGCGGGCCGCAAGCAGATCAGCCAGATGGTGACGGTCGCCGACCTGACCCGCACCGCGTTTATGAACGGCGATCTATCCACCGTGATGTCGCCCCGCACCGTGATCAACTGGGCCCAAAACGCCACAATTTTCCGCAACGTCGGCTATGCCTTCCGCCTGTCGTTCCTGAACAAATGCGACGAGTTGGAGCGCCAGACCGTGGCGGAATTCTATCAGCGCTGCTTTGA
>CAZIDQ010000290.1:0-2802 GCA_964538015.1 uncultured Marinosulfonomonas sp. | reverse complement strand
CCAGATGCTGCCGCGCCAGAATTTCCGTCGGGGCCATCATCACCCCCTGCCCGCCAGCCTCGACCGCGATCAGCAAAGCCATCAGCGCCACCAGCGTTTTGCCTGCACCCACATCACCCTGCAACAACCGGTTCATCCGCTTGGGGCCGGCCATGTCGGCCTCGATTTCCTTGATCGCACGGGCCTGCGCCCCCGTTGGTTTGTAGGGCAATGATGCCAGAACCTTGTCCCGCAACGCCCCCGTCCCGACCGAAATCTGCCCCTTGCCCCGCCGTTCCACCGCACGCGCCAGCGCCAGCGTTAACTGATGGGCAAACAATTCGTCATAGGCCAGACGTTCACGCGCGGACACCTCGGTAGCCAGATCGGCATGGGTTTTAGGCGTATGAGCAGCCGTCAAAGCATCCCCCCAATCCGGCCACTTCGCCTTTTTCTTTTGCCCGGTATCGATCCACTCAGCCACCTTTGGTACCCGCGCCAACGCCGAATGCATCGCTTTGGTCATCAATCTTTGCGTGATGCCCGAGGTCAGCGGGTAAACCGGCTCGAATGCGGGGATTTCACCGGCTTCATCCACCCGCAAAACGTGGTCGGGATGCACGATCTGTGCAATTGCGTCAAAGATTTCCACCTTGCCCGACACCACCCGCCGCTGGCCTGTTGGCAGTATTTTCTGCAAATAATCCGGATGCGCGTGGAAAAATACCAGCTGAAACGTGGTCTTAGCATCCGTCATTTCCACCCGATAAGGACGCCCGCGCGCCGAAGGCGGAATATGCCGCCCCACCACCGCTTCGACCGTCACCACCGCAGGCGCGATGACATCGCGGACACTGTCACGGCGTTGTCGGTCAATGCCGCTGTGGGGTAGCGTGAAAATCAGATCACGCGGTTTTTCCACCCCCATCTGGGCGAAATGCGTCGCGGTTTTGGGGCCAACGCCGTCCAGCGTTTCCAGATCCGCAAACAACGGAAACAGGATTTCCGGCCGCCCGCTCATAGATCACCGATCAGGGCCAGCCAGCCGTCTTCGTCGATCATTTCAACGCCCAGACTTTCGGCCTTTTTCGCCTTTGAGCCCGCCCCCGGTCCGGCCACAACCAGATCGGTTTTTTTTGAGACCGAACCAGACACCTTGGCCCCCAAAGCCTCGGCGCGGGCCTTGGCCTCGGCGCGGGTCATTTTTTCAAGGCTGCCGGTGAAAACCACGGTTTTGCCCGCAACAGGGCTGTCGGTTATTGCGCGTTTTACGGCGTTCTGTGGCGTCAGTTCACAGATCAGCCGGTCTATCGAGGCGCGTTCGTTTTCCTGGTGAAAAGCGGTGATCAACGAGGTGGCCATCACTGCGCCCACCCCGTCAATCGCGATCAAATCATCCCATTCCGGCCCCTCGTTCAGGGTGGCGCGGGTGATGGCGGCCTCGAAGTTCTCCCATGACCCGTAGTGATCGGCCAGCAGGCTTGAGGCGCTGTCGCCCACATGCCGGATGCCCAGCGAAAAGATCAACCTATCCAGCGGGATTTTGCGTTTTTCATCAATCGCGCGGAACAGGTTTCGCGCCGATTTTTCACCCCAGCCTTCGCGGTTTTTCAGCTTGGTCAGGTTGGCTTCATCACGGGCCTGAAGGGTGAAAATACCGGCTGGCTCGCGGATTGGCAGTTGTTCGTCGTGGTAGAACATTTCGATCTGTTTTGCGCCCAGACCTTCGATGTCAAATGCACCGCGAGATACGAAATGTTTCAGCTTTTCAACAGCTTGGGCGGGGCAAATAATACCACCTGAGCAACGGCGGGCCGCATCGCCCTCTTCGCGCAGCGCGTCCGAGCCGCATTGGGGGCATTTGGCGGGGAATTTATAAGGTTTGGCATCTGCGGGGCGTTTGGCCAGATCGACATCGGCAATTTTCGGAATCACATCACCGGCACGATAGACCTGCACCCAGTCGCCGATGCGAATATCTTTGCCTTCGCGGATCACGTTGCCCTTGGAATCCAGCCCCTTGATGTAATCCTCGTTATGCAGGGTCGCGTTGGACACCACGACGCCGCCAACCGTCACGGGGGTAAGGCGGGCAACGGGGGACAATGCACCGGTGCGACCGACCTGAATGTCGATATTTTCCAGACGGGTCCAGGCCAGTTCGGCGGGAAATTTATGGGCGATGGCCCAGCGGGGGGTGGTAGAACGAAAACCAAGGCGGTGTTGCAAGGCAAGGTCGTTCACCTTGTAAACCACGCCGTCGATGTCATAGCCAAGGGTCGCGCGCCGGCTTTCGATATCGCGATAATGGGCGATCATTTCGGCGGGACCATTGCACAAGCAGGTCAGCGGGTTGGTGGAAAAGCCAAGGCTGGCCAGTTGTTCAATCGCGCCCATCTGGGTTTTGGCCAGCGGTTCGGACAGTTCGCCCCAGGCATAGGCAAAAAATTTCAGCGGGCGGGATTTGGTGATGCTGGCGTCCAGTTGGCGAAGGGATCCGGCGGCGGCGTTGCGCGGATTGGCGAAAGATTTTTCGTCATTTTCGCGCTGGCGATCATTCAAGGCCGCGAAATCGGCATGAGCCATGTATACTTCTCCGCGCACTTCCAGAATATCGGGGGCGCCGGTCAGGATACGGGGGATATCACCCATTGTCAGGGCATTGCGGGTGACGTTTTCCCCGACCTCGCCATCGCCACGGGTGGCGGCCTGCACCAGCCTGCCCTGCTCATAGCGCAAGGAAAGCGACACGCCGTCAATTTTGGGTTCAGCCGTATAGGTCAGGTATGCATCCGCATCCAAGCCAAGGAATTTACGAATGCG
>CAZIDQ010000289.1:0-2803 GCA_964538015.1 uncultured Marinosulfonomonas sp. | reverse complement strand
TTTTACGCCCCGAGATTGCGGCGCTGGTGCGGGCGGCCTATGATCCGGTTATGCCTATCGCGGCGGAGGACAAATCCCATGCGCTGCGGCTGTTTGCACGGATAGGGGCGATGGATGACACATAAGCTGGACATACGCGTATATTACGAGGACACCGACATGGCCGGTATCGTCTATTACGCCAACTATCTGCGCTATATCGAGCGGGCGCGGTCGGACTGGGTGCGGGGCCTGGGGATTGATCAGAACGTGATGAAATCCGAAGGGCTGGTGTTTGTTGTGCGTCGGGTCGAGGCGGATTATCTGGCGTCGGCGCGGCTGGATGATGAACTGGTTGTGGAAACCGATGTGTTACAGGTGACCGGTGCGCGGCTGGTGATGGACCAATGGGTCAAACGTGGGGATAAGGCGATATTTCACGCCGTGGTGACCGCTGTGGTAGTAACGGATACCGGACAGGTGACCCGAATGCCGGCAATTATTCGCCAGTTGGTACATTAATCGCCCGAAATCTGCCGATTTTACCCTTTAATGACGCGCATTTGATAGCATTCCCCGTGAAAACCCCCTATATCTGCCTTTAATCAGAGCCGCCGACAGAGCGGCCGAACAAAAAGAGCAGGCATATGGATACTGAAACCCTTGCAGCAGCGCAGGCGATTGATTTCTCGTTTCTGGCGCTTTTCTTGCGCGCGACCCTTACCGTAAAACTGGTGATGTTATTGCTGATTGTGGCCTCTTTCTGGTCATGGTCGATCATTATCACCAAAACGTTGACCTTCCGTAAAACGCGGGTCGAGGCGGAAGAATTCGACCGCAAGTTCTGGTCGGGCGAGCCACTGGACGAATTGTTTGACCAGATTGGCCCCAATCCCGATGGCCCCGCGCAAAAGATATTTGCGTCAGGCATGATGGAATGGCGGCGCAGCCACCGCGAAGATGGCGGGCTGATCGCCGGCGCGCAGGCGCGGATTGACCGGTCCATGGATGTGGCGATTGCAAAAGAGGCCGAGCGGCTGAATTCCGGCATGTCCTTTATCGCTACCGTTGGATCAACCGCCCCGTTTGTCGGGCTGTTCGGCACGGTTTGGGGCATCATGAACGCCTTTATCGAGATCGCGCAGCAACAAAGCACCAATCTGGCCGTAGTCGCGCCGGGTATTGCCGAAGCTCTGCTGGCCACCGGTATGGGCCTTTTGGCCGCTATTCCGGCGGTGGTATTTTATAATAAACTGTCGGCCGACAGTGACCGGATCATTTCGGGGTACGAGGCCTTTGCCGACGAATTCGCCACCATCCTCAGCCGCCAGTTGGACAGCTGATATGGCATCGGTCATTCAGAAAAACCAGAGCGGGCGGCGGCGCAGACGTCGCCGGAGTGGTCACGCGGCAGCGATGAGTGAAATCAATATCACGCCTTTCGTGGATGTGATGCTGGTGTTGTTGATCATATTCATGGTGGCGGCGCCGCTGGTGACCGTCGGTGTGCCGGTGGAACTGCCCAAAACGGCGGCCACGGCCCTGCCTGCGGAACAGGAAGAACCGCTGACCATCACCTTGACGGCGGACGGGTTGATCATGTTGCAGGAAACCGAAATCGGTATGGATCAGCTGATCCCGAAACTGCGCTCGATCGCGGCGGAACGCGACAGCAAAAAGGTGTTCCTGCGGGCCGACGGCGCGATTGCTTACGAGCAGGTCGTGCAGGTCATGGGTGCGCTGAATGCGGGCGGCTTTTCCAACATCGGTCTGGTGACAGAAACCGGCGGCCCGACACTTGATGGCAACGGCGGCTAACAGATGGACACGGGCCATTACATATCCGGTATCGGACATGGCGTCCTGATCGGCTGGGCCTTGCTTGGCGGGCTATTTTCATCTGTGCCTGATGATAATTTCGAGGTGGCATCCGTGTCGATCATCACAGCGGATGAATTTGCCGCCCTCAGCACACCCAAACCCGTGCCGGATGCGCCCGATACAACACCGGCTGTGCCCGAAGAACCGGCCGTGGAAACGCCACCGCAAGAGCCGCCAGCCGAGCCAACACCACCAGAAGACACAGCACCCGATGTGACCGAAATCACACCGCCCCCCATGGTGGAACCCGAGGATACCCCGCCACAAACGCCACAGCCACCGGCCGAAGATAACCCTGTGGTCGTCGCCCCCCCTGCACCGCTGGCAACGCCGCGTCCCTCTGAACGGGTGACGCCCGATCCGGTTGCGCCACCGCCGCCGGATGTGGCCATCGCGGATCAGGCCCATCCAGACAACACACCGGCCCCCGATGCGCAGACCCCGCCGGACCCCGAGCCACCCGCTGCGCCCGAGGCATCCAGCGACCGCATTGTTCCGGAAACCTCGGCACCGGCCCGTTCGGTTCGCCCGTCGGCGCGCCCCAGACGGCCCGCGCCGCCGGTTGAAACCGCAAGGACAGACCCGCCCGCGACACCGGATGCCAGCCCGTCAATTGACGAAACCCTACGCCAGTTGCAGGCCGAAGAAGCCGCCGCTGCGGCCTCGTCCGCGCCGACAGGCCCGCCGCTGTCACGCGGGCAGAAAGATGCGTTTTTGTTGGAGGTGCGGCGCTGTTGGAACGTCGGGGCGCTATCCACCGCAGCACTTCAGGCCAAAGTGGTTGTGCGCTTTGAGCTGGGCAAGGATGGTAAGCCGAATATCGGCTCGATCCGCATGACCGGCTATGAGGGCGGCAGCGAAGCTGTGGCCAAACAGGCCTATGAAACTGCCCGCCGCGCGATCATCCGTTGCGGTGCGAACGGCTATAATCTGCCGACTGACA
>CAZIDQ010000288.1:0-2804 GCA_964538015.1 uncultured Marinosulfonomonas sp. | reverse complement strand
AATTCCTGTTCCGGTGTCGGGGCCTCGTCCGGTTCATCCCCGACCAGCAAAGACTGGTTGAATTTTTCGCCAAAGCTTTTTTGCTTGTTGGCCGATTTATCTTTGCTGGTGGATTTGGCTTTTGGGGCCGCCGCTGCTGTGGCCGCAGCGCCACCGCCCAGCAATCCACCCAGCAGGCCGCCCAGATCACCACCGCCGCCTTTGGTCAGACCGCCCAGCAACCCGCCAAGGCCGCCGCTTTGTCCACCCATACCGGCCAGCAGATCATCCAGCCCGCCGCTGGCAGCCCCTCGGCTGGATTTTACACCGCCATGGGGCTGGCTGGCATCGCTTAGCCCTTCCAGCAGGCCGCCCAGACCACCGGCGGACGATCCCGCCTGTTGCTGGCCACCACCGCCCAGAAGCGAGCCGAGCATATCTTGCAGACCACCGCCAGCTTGTGCCTGAGAGCCGCCGCCGGTCAGCGCATCCAGTAGGCCGCCACCGCCACCACTGCTTGCTTGACGTGTGCGCCCTTTGCTTGCCATTGCGCCAACGCCTTTGGCGACAGCCACACCAATAGCCACTTTGGCCAGTGTTTTCATAAGACTCATGGTATTCTCCCGGGTTACTGATACGTTTCGCAGCCATTATGGCACAAAATTTTCAAACCCTTTAGGGGAAATTTCTTGACCAAAGGTCAGCTTGGGGTCGGCAAATGCTTGATGGCCGATATACATTGTGATAATTGAATGTAATCAAACCCAACCAGCGCGACGAAACAGGGAGTGCACAATGTCATTTGAATTCGACGGCAAAACAATCGAAACCGATGCAAACGGTTATCTGACCAATCAGGAAGACTGGTCCGAAGATATGGGCAAACACATGGCCGGTCTGGACAATATCGAGCTGACCGACCGCCACTGGGACGTGATCAATTACCTGCGCGAGGAATACTTTGACAATGGTCAGGTCCACCCCAACACTCGCACCATCATGAAGGCGATGTCGGCGGCGTGGGGCGAAAAGATCAAGCAGGGCGATTTATATGCACTGTTCCCGGGGGATCCGTCCAAACAGGGCGGCAAACTGGCAGGACTGCCGGAAAGCCGTCGCAAAGGCGGGTATTAAGGATTTGGGGCAGGCGGGGCCGTGGGCACTGCCTGTCTTATTCAGCGAATACGGCCTGATAGGCGCATTGGTCGTATCTTTTTAGCAAGTCAAACCAGTCCTGCTGAACTTTTGTTGTGCGAAACAGAACTTTTGTTGTGCGCAACAGCCTTTTCAGATCGTCGGATATACGTGCGCTGCTTTGATAGTCATCGGTTGGTAGCATGGTCTCGGTAGGACTTGATAGTTTTAGCCATAAAGCCCCCCCAAAAGGTGTGCCGTTTAATGCGCGCATACATTTTGGGACATCGTCACCGCAAGCTTTGCGACAAAGGTTTTGCAAAGGCGCAAAAACAGGGTTGTTCACAATAACCGGATCAATCTCTGATGCTGTGATTTTCCCATTCGTTAAATCGACCCAGCTATACACAGGCCAGTTAAATGCATCTTGTTGTAATAGCTGTTCTTTTGAATAATCGGTTCCGATCAAAAATGTTATCCAAGGCTTTCTATTTCCGCTAGATGAAAATTCCTCTGTGCTATGGAAATAGTTGCGCAAATGGATCGGAAGTGTGGAGTGCTTCAATACCTCATTTATCGGTATGAAATCGTCACCCGAGATTGCCCCCATTGAATCATAAAGGGCCTTTGTAGCAGCTGTGTATTCTTGAAATTCAAGGAGCAGAACAATAGCCCTTAGTTTTTCTCGGACTTTTTTCGCAAGCTGGAAGGCGCTAGCAAGAGGTGTATCGACTTCTGCAATCCGCAACCAGTTTTTCCCGAATGCACCGCTCCCTGCGCGCAATAGGCTATTACGTGTTTTTCTGTCCATTGGGTCAGTTACGTGGCTATGCGTGTGGCGCATGAGATCCACCCGCCCCAAAAACACCTGCGCCGCGCGGTTGTCGGCCTTGGCCAATTTCGACAGGGCCGTCAGCGCTGCAAGATCGTCATCGCCCTGCAGCCACAGTTCCAATGCCGCCTTGAACTGCGGATCATTTTGACCGGCAATTTCGGCTTGGGCGCTGGTCAGGCCCAGCAGCAGGGCTAAGACAACAAAGAAATATCGCATGTTACACCTTTCGGTTATGGGCAAGTTTTGCCGCACAACCGTGTGTTGGTCAAGCGTTATGGGCGGGGTTATACCAGTTCCGGTTCCCGCCCGACCCGTGTTGCAAGTGGTCCCACCGTCAGCCCCTGCACAATGATCGAGAACATCACCAGAATATAGGTCGCCGCCAGTATCAGCGGTTTCCATTCGCTGGCGGGCAGGGACAGCGCCAGTGCCACCGAAATGCCGCCCTTCAATCCGCCCCATGTCATGATCGGGATCACTCCTTTGGAAAACCCGCGAAAGGGTTTGAGCATCATGATCGGCACCACCACGGCCACCAGACGGCCAACCAGCGACAGGCCAATCGCGCCAACCCCTGCGGTGATGGCGTCCGTGTTAAAGGCCACCGCAAACACTTCGAATCCGATCATCAGGAACAGCACCGCATTCAGGATTTCGTCGATTAGTTTCCAAAAGGCGTTAACGTATTTTCGGGTTTCTTCGCTCATGCCGTGTTTCATGCCCACGTCACCAATGAACAGCCCCGCCACAACCGCCATGATCGGGGCTGACATATGCAGGTAAACCGCCAGTTCATAGCCGCCGAACGCCAGCCCCAGCGTGATCAGCACCTCTAGGGAATAGTCGTCAATCAGCC
>CAZIDQ010000287.1:0-2807 GCA_964538015.1 uncultured Marinosulfonomonas sp. | reverse complement strand
CTGCTGCGGAAAATTCGCACATAATCCGGTTGACTCGGGGGCCATGGGCGTTAAAAGGCAGGCTTCTAGGATTCATTCGGGCGCATTGTGCCCACCCGCTTTAGGAGCACTATCATGGCGAAGCCAACCACAATCAAAATCCGCCTGAACTCGACTGCGGGCACCGGCCACTTCTATGTGACCAAAAAGAACGCCCGCACCATGACCGAGAAGATGACGGTTAACAAAT
Organism: uncultured Marinosulfonomonas sp.; assembly: GCA_964538015.1. GTDB lineage: Bacteria > Pseudomonadota > Alphaproteobacteria > Rhodobacterales > Rhodobacteraceae > Profundibacter. The sequence continues at coordinate 2,578 of CAZIDQ010000287.1, read as the reverse complement.
ATGACCCGGTTGTGCGCAAGCACGTTGAATACAAAGAAGGCAAGATCAAGTAGGATCAGCCTGACCCACGGGTTACAGATTAAAAGGCCGCGCTAGGAATAGCGCGGCTTTTTTTATTGAGCGGGTGGATCATGCTCTATGATCTGCACAATATCCGAAAGTTTGATGTCTGGGTAATGCTCCCGCATTCCTGTCAGCATCACCTGATCTGGCCATTCATCCGACATTCCAAGGTATGTCGCAGCCTCGGACAAAGGCATTTCCGTCCATCGGGTCACATTGACGATAATCTTCTGGTCGGGAGCTTCATCGCAAACATACAGCATTGGTTCCAAGCTGATCGGAGTTTCGTGCCGCCGGATAGTCGACGTTTTTTTACCGCTTAGAATATCGGGAATGAGACGCTTTACTACAAGCAGGGTTTGCAATGTTGGCTCCATTCGTAGATTGTAGTTTGCCACGAGTTTGAAACAATTGAATTCATTCAGTGGGGTAGCCGTTCAGGGTCGAACTAAAAAAGGCCAGTCAAATTGACCGGCCTTTTTGATGTTGTGCCTATTGTTACGCTGTTAGTCGCGGTTGCCCATGAAGGACAGCAGGAACATGAACATGTTGACGAAATCCAGATACAGGTTCAGCGCTCCCATGATGGCGGCTTTGCCCAGCCATTCACTATCGCCATGCATCGCATGGGCCAGATAGGTGGTTTTGATTTTCTGCGTGTCATAAGCGGTCAGACCGGCAAAGATCAGCACGCCGATGGCTGAAATCGCCAGTTGCAGAACGCTGGACCCAAGGAAGATATTCACAACCGAAGCCACGATCAGACCGATCACGCCCATAATCAGGAATGAACCCCAAGCCGAGATATCCTTTTTGGTGGTATATCCGTAAAGGCTGAGACCGGCAAAGGCGATTGCCGTTACCAGAAAGGTCTGGGTAACCGAAAAACCGGTGTAAACAGCGAAGATCCACGAGATCGACAGGCCCATGGCCGCCGAAAAGACATAGAAGAACAGCTGTGCGCCCGCGGCCGAGATGCGGTTGATCATGGCGCCAAAAGCCATAACCATGATCAGCGGCAGGAACATGATGATATAGCGTGTAAAGCCGGTGAACAACGCAGCCATCAACTGTGCGTTCGTGCCAACTGCCCACGCTGCCAGCGCAGTGATCAGCAGGCCAACGGACATTGTGCCGTAGACCTTGTTCATATGGGCGCGAAGCCCTGCGTCGATCTCGGCGGTGCGGGTACCGGCACCGGTGCGGATCGTATTAAAGTCTGCCATTGAAACCTCCAGAATCATGTCATGTGGCCAGTGCCCATGTGAAACGGCCACCACTCCCTTCTTATATTGGGAATGATGGCCTGATTATCAAGGTATTCCGCACATTCATGCGGGTTTTTTGTGGATTAGCGCAGCCAATTGGCCGGAACGTCCCAAATCGGGCGGTTTGCCTCTTGTTTGACCTGATTCAGGGACAGGCCCAGATCAGCCAATGCCGCATTGTCCAGTTTGTGCAGGGCGCGGCGCTGGTGGCGGGCCTTCAGGGCCAGTTTGATCATGTGAAACGCCGTGGGGCGCTGTTTACGGATTGTGCGGGCGGGGGTGTTACATGTGGTCATTGTCATAGCGCGGTCCTTTCGGGTTTCGTGATGTGTTTTGGGGAATGCATCAATTCTCTTGATCTATATCGCATCTTGTGATTCATTTGGAAAATGAATGTTTATGCGATGAAATATCAAGGATAGTGATATGCCAAGAAATCTGGACATGACGGCGCTGCGGTCCTTTGCGGCGGTGGCCGAGGCGGGCGGGGTGACCAAGGCGTCGGGATTTTTGAACCTGACGCAATCGGCGGTGTCGATGCAGCTAAAACGGCTGGAAGAATCGCTGGACCTTAAACTGCTGGAGCGCAGCGGGCGCGGCGTGGTGCTGACGGGAGCGGGCGAGCAACTGTTGGGATATGCCCGCCGGATGTTGGCCCTGAATGACGAGGTGTTTGGGCGGCTGACCAATCAGGCGTTCGAGGGCGAGGTGACGCTGGGCGTGCCGCATGACATCGTTTACCCCGCCATCCCGCAGGTGTTGCAACGGTTCGCGGCGGAATATCCACGCATGAACGTGCGGCTGGTATCGTCCTATACCAAGGGTCTGCGCAAAATGTTCGAGCGCGGCGAATGCGACATGATCCTGACCACTGAGGACACGCTGGAAGCAGGCGGAGAAACCCTGTTGACCCTGCCGCTGATCTGGATCGGCGCGCCGGGTGGCACAGCCTGGAAATCGCGCCCGCTGAGGCTGGCCTATGAACACGCCTGCATCTTTCGTGCGGGCGTTCAGAAAAACCTGGACGAGGCAGGCATCCCTTGGGACATGGCGGTAGAATCCGATTCCACCCGCACGATCGAGGCTTCGGTCAGCGCCGATCTGGCGATCCACACGGTGCTTGAAGGGATGGAGCCGCCCTATGTCGAGAAAATCCAGCACGGCGGCGCGCTGCCCGACCTGACCACCAAGCAGATCAACCTGTATGTGTCTGATCTGGCCAAGGGGCAGGCAATCGAGGACATGGC
>CAZIDQ010000286.1:0-2810 GCA_964538015.1 uncultured Marinosulfonomonas sp. | reverse complement strand
TCGGAAATGATCTCGGCGGCATCCCCATACAGCACCTTGCCCAGAACGGTGTAATTGGTGGATGGCCCCTCGCGGACATTCACGCGCGAACCGGTGACGTACCAGATGGTGCGCTCGGGTTCAGGTTCGGGGGTGATTTCGGCCACAACAGGTTCGGGCGCGGGTTCTGGCGCGACCACGGGGGTCATGACAGCAACGGGTGTGATCATGGCTGCGCGCGTGACTTCGGGTCCGGGGGGCGCTTCGGGCTCGACCGTGGCCACAGCAACAGGTGTGGGTTCAGCTATAATTTCGGTAAAAACCGGTTCTTCCAGTTCTGGCGAAAACGCCATCGCGGCCCAGATCGAGCCAGTTAAAAATAAACCTAAACGTATCATTTTCCCACCCAAGGGGCTGGCAGGCCCCGAAACTTGTTAATAGTGCGACTCAGTTAATACAGGATGCGGGGGGGCGGCGTAAAGTTACCTTTGTTTCTTGTCCTTGCCCTGTGGCGCGGTTATCACGGGCGTTATGAGTGACACGAGTTCAGACAACAAAAACAAAACAGGCGAAATTACCGAACCCCTGCGCCACGCGCTGGGGGACCGGTATCTGACCTATGCCCTGTCCACCATCATGCACCGCGCATTGCCCGATGCCCGCGACGGGTTGAAGCCTGTGCACCGGCGTATTTTATATGCCATGAGCCGTTTGAAATTGAATTCTACGGGCGGATTTTTGAAATCTGCCAAGATTAGCGGCGATACCATGGGGGATTTTCACCCACATGGGGATATGGCGATTTACGATGCCATGGCGCGGCTGGCACAGGATTTTAACGTGCGTTACCCGATGGTGGACGGCCAAGGGAACTTTGGCAATATCGATGGCGATAACCCTGCTGCCAGTCGTTATACAGAAGCACGGATGACCGATGTCGCCGAGGCAATGTTGGAAGGGCTAAGCGAAAATGCGGTAGATTTTCGCGATAATTATGATGGCCGTCTGACTGAACCCGTTGTGTTACCTGCCACATTCCCGAACTTGCTGGCCAATGGCTCCAGCGGCATTGCCGTGGGCATGGCCACCAACATCCCGCCGCATAATATCGAGGAGCTGTGCAACGCCTGTCTGCACATGATCAAAGCCCCGAATGTGCGCGATGAAACCCTGCTGGAATACATCCCCGGCCCCGATTTCCCCACCGGTGGCACGATAGTCGAGCCAAAGGAAAACATCCTTCAGGCCTATCGCACCGGTCGCGGGTCATTCCGGTTGCGCAGTAATTACGTGGTCGAGGATTTGGGCCGTGGCCAGTGGCAAATCGTTGTCACCGAAATTCCCTATCAGGTGCAGAAATCGAAACTGATCGAAAAGCTGGCCGAGCTGATTCAGCTGAAAAAACTGCCCATTCTGGCCGACGTGCGCGACGAAAGCGCCGATGATATCCGTCTGGTACTAGAGCCACGCAGCAAAAATGTAGACCCCGATGTGATGATGGGAATGCTGTTCCGATCATCCGATCTGGAAGTACGTTTCAGCATGAATATGAACGTGCTGATTGACGGTCTGACGCCCAAGGTTTGCAGCCTGAAAGAAGTGCTGCGCGCCTTTCTGGACCACCGCCGCGACGTGTTGCAACGGCGCAGCCAGCACCGGCTGGACAAGATTGACCACCGGCTGGAAGTGCTGGAAGGGTTCATCATTGCCTTCCTTAATCTGGACCGCGTGATCGACATTATCCGCTATGATGACGACCCCAAAAAGGCCCTGATGTTCGAGGATTGGTCGCGCGACCACACCCGCGCCACGTCGGAAAAGGATTACGTTTCGCCCTTTGCAGGGCGTGGCCCGATCGGCGAGGATGAGGAACCTTCACTAACCGAGGTTCAGGCCGAAGCGATCCTGAATATGCGTCTGCGGTCCTTGCGGCGGCTGGAAGAAATCGAACTGGTCCGCGAACGTGATGCGCTGATGATTGAACGCGCCGATCTAGAGGATTTGCTGGAAGACGAGGGCCTGCAGTGGGCCAAGATATCCGAGCAACTGCGCGAGACCCGCAAGAAATTCGGCAAGGACTATGATGGCGGCGCGCGGCGCACCCTGTTTGCCGAGGCTGGCGAGGTTGAAGATGTGCCGATCGAGGCGATGATCGAACGCGAGCCGATCACCGTGGTTTGCTCGCAAATGGGCTGGATCAGGGCGATGTCGGGTCATATTGATCTGGGCCGTGAATTGAAATTCAAGGACGGTGACGGGCCGCGGTTTATCTTCCACGCTGAAACCACCGACCGTTTGTTGGTGTTTGGCAGCAACGGGCGGTTTTACACCCTGTCCGCCGCCAACCTGCCCGGCGGGCGCGGCATGGGCGAACCCCTGCGCCTGATGGTGGACTTACCCAATGAGGCCGAAATCGTGGAGCTGTTCATCCACAAACCGGGCCGCAAGCTGCTGGTTGCCTCGACCGCGGGTGACGGGTTTGTTGCCGCCGAGGACGATGTGCTGGCCCAGACCCGCACCGGCAAACAGGTGCTGAACGTGCGTGGCGACGTGCGGGCGCTGGTTTGTCGTGTAGTGCAGGGTGATCACATCGCCTGCGTTGGTGAAAATCGCAAGGTTCTGGTGTTCCCGATTGCCGAATTGCCCGAAATGGGACGCGGCAAGGGCGTGCGTTTGCAGAAATACAAGGACGGCGGGCTAAGCGACACCACGACCTTTAATCTGGCGGATGGGCTGTCATGGCTTGATCCGGCAGGGCGCACGCGGACCGAAACCGAACTGGCGGAATGGACCGGTAAACGGGCCAGCGCTGGCCGAATGGCCCCGCGCGG
>CAZIDQ010000285.1:0-2813 GCA_964538015.1 uncultured Marinosulfonomonas sp. | reverse complement strand
CGCCGTTGATCGACAGGGTGCCAAAGCCACGTTCACGGGCAAAGTCGAGGTTGGTATGCGTGGGCGTTTTGCGGAAAGCGGGGTTGGGGTGCATATTCAATTCCTGACTTGTTGCGGGCAGGATGGGCGTAAGCGGTAAGGAAAATCAAGCCAAAGCCTGTATCGATACAAGCCATGGAGCAAATCCAATCAGATTGTATTCAGTTGGATTGGATGCGCTCTAGACCACACTATACAGTTCCGTTGGCATCAGGATCAGGCCCAGCGCTATTTTGATACAAATTGCCAACACCATCAGCGCCAGCAGGATGCGCAGCTGTTCGGCCTTCATCTTCAGCCCCAGTTTGGTGCCGATCTGTGCGCCAATTACGCCACTGACCAGCAGACAAACCGCCAGCACAACGTCCACCGTATGGCTTTCGATGGCGTGCATCATGGTGGCAAAGGCAGCGACAAAGATGATCTGGAACAGCGAGGTTCCGACCACCACCTTTGTTGGCATCCCTAGAATATAGATCATCGCGGGCACCATGATGAAGCCACCGCCAACGCCCATAATCGCTGACAAAACTCCGACGATCAGGCCAGTGGCCACGGGGGGAATGACGCTGATATACAGGCGCGAGGTGCGGAAACGGGTTTTGAACGGTAGTTCCTGCAGGCGCGAATGACGGCGTTTTAACTTGCGGGGCTTATCGCTTTTGGCACGGTGCATGGCGTTCAGGCTTTCGATCAGCATCAAACCACCAATCAGCCCCAGAAACAGCACATAGCAAAGGTTCACCATCAGCTCGACCTGACCAAGGCTTTTCAGCCAAGTGAACACCTGCACACCCAGCGTGGCCCCGACCAGTCCGCCGGCCAGCAGGATCAGACCCATTTTCAGATCAACCGTTTTGCGTTTGAAATGCGCCAGCACACCTGACAGAGACGAGGCAACGATCTGGTTTGCGCCAGTGGCCACGGCAACAGCGGGCGGGATACCGATGAAGAACAGGAAGGGTGTCAGGATAAACCCGCCGCCCACGCCGAACATGCCCGACAGGATGCCGACCATGCCACCAAGACCCAGCAACAGGTAAAGGCTCACCGATACTTCGGCTATGGGAAGGTAGATTTGCATTTTGATCGTCCAAGGGGGGTTAGAATCGCGCTTTACGCCCGTTTGGCGGGAAAGGCCAGAGAAAATATATTCGCGTTCACGAATGTATAGGTAAACAAAGCTAACTAGAAAACCCGCGCCCCAGCGCACGCCAGCCAGCGAGCGTCAACAATGTAGCCCCGATTGCGGCGGCAAAGAACGGCGCGGTCAGGGCGATGCCGCGGGGGAAATAGACCTCGGCTATGCGCACAATGATGCCGGATAAAAGCAAACCCAACGGCATCGTGCCCCACGCCAGCAACCGGTAAAGGCTATTGACCCGCCCCATCAGGTGATCGGGGATGGTGCGCTGGCGGTAAGATACCGAAACCGTGTTCCAGACCAGCCCGCTAAATTCGAACAGGGCAATGGTGATGGCCAGCGAAACCGGACCAGACGCATAGGCGACCGCCAGAAAGACAGGTGCGGAACTGGCCAGCGCCAGTTGTGTGGTGCGGGCCGACCCCAGCGCGTTTTTGATTGGTTCGGCGCACCACCCACCCAGAACCCCGCCGATTGCACCAGCCGCAAGGATGAGACCATAGGCCTGCGCGCCCAGATGCAGGTTTTCCTGCACATGCAGCACCAGCGCGATCATCATCATGTGAAATACGAAATTCCAGCCACCTGTCAGCAGGGCCAATGTGCGCAACAGCGGGGAATTTTTCAAAAAATGATAACCTTCGGCCAGTTCTGCCCGCCAGTTTTGTGCAGTCCCTTTTTCAGGTTTGAAACGCCCCTTGATCCGCAACAGCAACAGGATGGCGGCGAAATAGGCCAGCCCGTTGGCAATAAATGGCAGCGGCAGGGCCACAGCGATCAGGAATGCGCCAATGGCGGGCCCAAGCAGGGAATTGCCAATAATCTCGATGCTCCATAATCGCCCGTTGGCCTTTTCCAGCCGTTCGTGTGGCACGATTGAAGGCAGCATGGTTTGGGCGGCGTTGTCGCGAAACACCTCGGCGATGCCCACCAGCAGGGCGGCGGCAAGGATACTGTAATAGAGGGGGGCATTCGAGATGCCTTTGGTCGGGGCCATGTCCAAGGGCAGCGCCAGCCAGATCGCCAGTGCTGCCACCACAAAGGCCGCAGAATATCCATGCGAATGATCAGAGTGCGACGGTCAGTGCGGTCAGTGATAATACCTGCCGGAATGGCAAACAGGAACCACGGCAGACGCAACACCACCGGCACGATGGCAATCAACAGCGGGTCGCGGGTTAACAGCGAGGCCAGCCATGCCCAAGCCACTGTTGCAATCCCGTCGGCCATATTGGTCAAACCGCTGGCGGTTACAAAACGGGCAAAGGGGCTGGTCATGAACGGCCTTTGGTCAGGGTGTGATCAAGGAAATATGGCAACCGGATCGCCCGCCTGCCATGTGGGGTATTTTTGCATGATGGCCGAAAATCTGGTGGATGCAATGAAATCCTCCAACCAGTTTGACAGGTTGGGCCAGTCCTGCGCATCGAACCACGGTTTGTCGACAAAGGCGAATTGGCGCAAGAAGGTGAGGATGGCCATATCGGCCAGCGTGGGGGCGGTGCCAAACAGGTTGGGGGAGAGTTGTGCGTCCAGTTCCTGCAGGAAGGTGGCGGCACGGGTGCGGGCGGATTGGTCGTCTTTGTATTTATAGGCGTCAAGGTTCGGTTTGAATTCGCTGTCCGTTCGG
>CAZIDQ010000284.1:0-2853 GCA_964538015.1 uncultured Marinosulfonomonas sp. | reverse complement strand
TCAAAGCCCAGCAGTTTGACCCAAACTTCCTGACCCTCTTTCAGAACATCCGAAGGATGGTTCAGACGACGGTTTTCGATTTGGGAAACATGGACCAGACCGTCGCGCTTGCCAAAGAAGTTCACAAACGCGCCGAAATCGACGATTTTGACAACTTTTCCGCGATAGATCACGCCTTCTTCCGGCTCGGCCACGATCGAGTTGATCATGTCATAGGCCTTCTGGATGGCTTCGGCATTGGGCGAGGCGATCTTGATGATGCCATCGTCGTTGATGTCGACTTTGGCGCCGGACACTTCAACGATTTCACGGATCACTTTACCACCCGAGCCGATTACTTCACGGATCTTGTCGGTGGGCACCTGCATGGTTTCAATGCGTGGTGCGTGGGCCGAGAATTCACCGGCTTCGGTCAGCGCGTTGGCCATTTCACCAAGGATGTGCAGACGGGCGTCTTTGGCCTGTGCCAATGCCTTGTCCATGATGTCGGATGTAATACCCGCAACCTTGATGTCCATTTGCAGCGATGTGATGCCTTTGTCGGTACCGGCAACCTTGAAATCCATGTCGCCAAGGTGGTCTTCGTCACCCAGAATATCGGTCAGGATGGCGTAATCGCCGCTATCCTCAAGGATCAGACCCATGGCCACACCGGCAACAGGTGCCTTCAGGGGCACACCGGCGTCCATCATCGACAGCGAGCCACCACAGACCGAAGCCATAGAGGACGAGCCGTTGGATTCAGTGATTTCCGACACAACGCGAATTGTGTAGGGGAAATCGGTGGCGGCAGGCAGAACAGCCTGTAGCGCGCGCCACGCCAGTTTACCGTGGCCGATTTCGCGGCGACCGGTGAAACCAAAGCGGCCAACTTCGCCAACCGAATAGGGTGGGAAGTTATAGTGCAGCATAAAGTTGGATTTATACATGCCCTGCAGCGCGTCGATCATCTGTTCGTCATCGCCGGTGCCCAGAGTGGTCACAACCAAGCCCTGTGTTTCGCCGCGTGTAAACAGCGCCGAGCCGTGTGTGCGGGGCAGAAGGCCGGTTTCGGATGTGATCGGGCGCACTGTGGTGGTGTCGCGGCCGTCAATCCGTTTGCCGGTTTTCACGATGTCGCCACGCAGGATGCTGGCTTCCAGCTTCTTCATGGCCGAGCCAAGGTTTTCGTCGGCCAGCTGTTCTTCGGTCAATGCGGCCTTGATGGCGTCGCGGGCCTCGGAAACAGCGGCAGTGCGTTCCTGCTTGTCGGTCAGTGCGAATGCCTTGCGCATGGCTTTTTCACCAGCTTTGGCAACCGCTTTGTACAGGTCAGCATAATCTGGGGCCTGAAAATTGAACGGTTCTTTGGCGCTGTCTTCGGCAAAGTCGATGATCAGGTCGATAACCGGCTGGATCTGCTCGTGGGCAAAATTCACAGCCCCCAGCATTTCTGCTTCGGTCAGCTCGTAAGCTTCGGATTCAACCATCATCACGGCGTCTTTGGTGCCGGCGACAACAAGGTCAAGCCGCTGCTCGGGCTTGTTGCGCAGATCGTGCATGTCGTCGATTTCCGGGTTCAGGATGTATTCGCCATCCACAAAGCCAACGCGACAGGCGCCAATCGGGCCCATGAAAGGAACGCCGGAAATTGTCAGCGCAGCCGAGGCACCAATCATCGCGACCATATCGGGATCATTTACCAGATCGTGGCTTAGAACGGTACAGATCACCAGAACTTCGTTTTTGAAACCGGGAACAAACAGCGGGCGGATCGGACGGTCGATCAGGCGGGATGTCAGGGTTTCTTTTTCGGTTGGGCGTGCTTCGCGTTTGAAGAACCCGCCGGGCACTTTACCGGCTGCATAATATTTTTCACCGTAGTGAACGGTCAGCGGGAAAAAATCCTGACCGGGTTTTTGCGACCTGGCATAGGTCACAGCGCACAGAACGCTGGTTTCGCCCAAAGTGGCGATCACACAGCCGTCTGCCTGACGGGCGATCTTGCCCGTTTCCAGTGTGAGGGTCTCTTCGCCCCACTCCATCGATTTTGTAGTTACGTTAAACATATCATTTCCTAATTTGGCCGCCGGGGCCCATCCCCTTTGGCCGATTTCATACGGGCCGTATGCCCGTGACCTGTGTTGATTTGCATTTGCAGCCTGTTAGGTCCGGCAGATTGCAGCATCTTAAAAAGCAAGAAGCGCCCCGTAGGGCGCATCTTTGGGTCGTAATTAGCGGCGCAGGCCGAGGCGTTTGATCAGATCCTGATAACGCGCTTCGTCTTTGGCGCGGGTGTAGTCCAGAAGTTTGCGACGTGTCGCAACCAGTTTCAAAAGACCACGGCGGGAATGGTTATCCTTTTTGTGGGTTTTGAAGTGCTCGGTCAGTGTCGCGATCCGCGATGACAAAACAGCAACCTGAACTTCGGGCGAACCAGTGTCACCTTCTTTGGTTGCGAATTCTGTCATGATGCGGGCTTTTTCTTCTTTGGTAATCGACATCGGGGTCTCCTTTTAAAAATCAATGTTGCGGGCGCAGGCCGGGATGTCGTCCAGCAAGGTCCATAGAGCATCCGCCCGATGAATCAGGCAGACACGCGCGTATAGGGTTTTTTTGGGTAAAAGGAAAGGGGTAATAGGGGCGATTAATCAAACACGCTACATACGTCTATGCTTTGGGGATAGCTGATTGATAAAACTTTCAATATTGGGGGAGTATATTGAAAATAGGTGGTTTTGGCTCAATATATAAGTAAATCAGATAAACTATAAGTGAGTATATTATGCGTATATTGTGGGTGATCGTTCTTATATCCGGTATAGCAGGTTTATTGCCCGCGCCTCAAAGCGCATGGGCGGATGAAACAGAACA
>CAZIDQ010000283.1:0-2854 GCA_964538015.1 uncultured Marinosulfonomonas sp. | reverse complement strand
TGGCGGATGGCACTTATCTGTTTGCCCTGCCCGGCAGCCCCGGCGCCTGCAAGGACGCGTGGGACGAAATCCTGTCGGTGCAACTGGATTACCGCCACGGCCCTTGTAATTTCGTCGAGATTTTCCCACGTCTTGAAGAGCATAAGCGGCGAAAATAAACGATAATAAATTATCGTTTTACATTAAGTTTATGTAACCTATGCTATAGCCCCGTAGTATAGAATACTGATTCTGGTGGTAAGAGGACGGATCATGCGGTTTTTACGGCGCAGCCTTGTCGGCCTGTTCCTGCTGTCTTTGACAGTGGGGATTTTGGCGTGGGCCGGCAATTCGGTCTATTCCGCCTTGCAGGACAAATGGGCACAGGAAAGTAAGGCACAGCCACGGCGTGAACGGGTGTTTTCGGTGAATGTGCTGACCGCGACGGTGGGCGATGTGGTGCCGGAAATGACCGCCTTTGGCGAAATCCGCAGCCAGCGGGTGCTGGATTTGCGCGCCACAGCGGCAGGCCGGATTGTGGAGTTGGCCGACGGTTTTGTCGAAGGCGGCACGGTGAAGTCCGGCGATCTGCTGGCGCGGATTGATCCCGAAAACGCAAGGTCCGCGCTGGAACGGGCCAAGGGTGATCTGGTCGAGGCCAAGGCAGAATTGCAAGAAGCAAACGCGGCGCTGGTTTTGGCGCGTGACGAGGTTGCATCAGCCGAGGAGCAGGCGCGGCTTCGTCTGCAGGCCCTGACCCGTCAAAAGAATTTACGCGAACGTGGCGTTGGCACCGATGCGGCGGTCGAGGCCTCGGAACTGGCCGAGGCCGTGGCCCGTCAGGCGGTGCTGTCCCGGCGACAATCCTTGCAACAAGCCGAAGCGCGCCTGACCCGCGCGGCCACACGTTTGACACGGCAAAAGGTCAATCTGGCCGAAGCCGAGCGGCGGCTGGCCGATACCGAGATTTACGCAGGATTTGATGGTGCATTGGGCAGTGTGACGGCGGTTCAGGGCGGGGTTGTGACGCTGAACGAACGGCTGGCGCAACTGGTGGACCCGAAGGCGCTGGAAGTGTCGTTCCGCCTGTCGACCAGCCAATATGCGCGCCTGCTGGATGACGGTGGCAAACTGGTCAAGGCACCGGTTTCGGTGCTGCTGGATGTGTTCGGGGTGGACATGGTGGCGCAGGGGCAGATCAGCCGTGAAAGTGCGGCGGTGGGCGAGGGTCTGACCGGACGCTTGCTGTTTGCCACGCTGGATGCGGCGCAGGGGTTTCGCCCTGGCGATTTTGTGACCGTAAAGGTCAAAGAGCCTGTGTTGCGCGATGTGGTTATGTTGCCAGCGTCTGCCGTGGATGCGGGGGGCAATGTGCTGTTGATAGGTGAAGGCGACCGGCTGGAGCAGGTCACGGTGACGGTTCTGCGCAAGCAGGGTGATGACGTGATCGTGCGCGGCCCGGAAATTGTCGGGCGCGATGTGGTGGCCGAACAATCACCGCTGCTGGGTGCCGGGATCAAGGTCAAGGTGGTGCGTAACGGCGTGGTGCAAGAGGATGCGGCGCTGCTGGAGTTGTCGGATGAACGCCGCGCGGCGCTGATCGCCTTTGTCGAGGGAAACTCTCAAATGCCGAATACGGCCAAGGCCAAGGTTCTGGCGCAACTGGCCAAGGACAAGGTGCCGGCGCGCACGGTAGAGCGGATCGAAGCAAAGATGGGGGGCTAGGGCATGTCTGTCACTGGCGCCTCAACGGGTATCCTTTCCTATTTCACCCGCCACACCACGGCGGCGAACCTGCTGTTGGTGGTGTTGCTGGCGCTGGGTCTAGCGGCTCTGCCACGGATGCGGGCACAGTTTTTCCCCGATGTGGTGATCGACGAGGTCACCGTCAGCGTCGCTTGGCAGGGGGCGGGGGCCGAGGACGTGGATTCCGCCATTGTGCAGGTGTTAGAGCCGGTGTTGTTGTCGGTCGAGGGGGTTACCACATCCAACAGCACATCGCGCGAAGGCGTGGGGATTATTTCGCTGGAGTTCGAGCCGGGCTGGGATATGGCGCGCGCCACGGACGAGGTGCAGGCGGCGGTGGATGCGGTAACCACCTTGCCTGATCAGGCCGAAGACCCGAATGTGCGACGCGGCGCGTGGCGCGATCGCGTGACAGATGTGGTGATCACCGGCCCTGTGGCGGTGGATCAACTGGGGCGTTTTGCCGATGAATTTGTCACCCGTCTGTTTAATCGCGGGGTAACGCGGGCCACCATACGCGGGGTGGCATCGCCGGAAACCGTGGTCGAGGTCACGTCAGAGTCCCTGATCCGTCACGATGTGACAATGGAGCAGATTTCCCGTGTGATTGCCGAAGAAGCCGCCGCCGATCCGGCGGGGGATGTCGCAGGGGCCAATGCGCGGGTGCGCACCGGTGTTGCCAAACGCAGCGCCGACCAGATCGCGGCGATTGTGCTGCGCAGCAATGCCGATGGATCGGCCCTGACAGTGGGTGATGTGGCGCGGGTGCTGGTGGCAGGCGTGGACCGTGACCGCGCCTATTTCGTTGGCGATGATCCGGCGATTTCGGTGCGGATTGATCGCTCGGCGCGGGGTGATGCGATCAAGATTCAGGGCAAGGTCGAACAAGTTGCGGAAAAGATGCTGCTGACCCTGCCGCCCGGGGTTAATATTGATCTGATCCGCACCCGGGCCGAGATGATTTCCAGCCGCCTGAACATCCTGCTGGAAAACGGGCTTATGGGATTGGGACTGGTGGTTCTGCTGCTGTTTTTGTTTCTGAATGCCCGCACGGCATTCTGGGTCGCAGCGGGGATTCCGGCCTCGATGCTGGCGGCGATTGCGATGATGTATATGGCGGGGATCACGA
>CAZIDQ010000282.1:0-2899 GCA_964538015.1 uncultured Marinosulfonomonas sp. | reverse complement strand
CCTGCAGTTTGTATTTACGAATAAAAAGAGCATTAGAATTCGTCCACTGTTGGTGGCGAATTCCGGTTCAGGTAAATGCAAATTTCGATTGAAACAACGATGGGCGGCTCAGCCTTTGATCCGCTCCATTTTCGCGTCATACAGCGGGGTCATGTGGACGGTGCAGGGCACGCGTTCGGTGGCGACTTCCAGTTCATAAGTACCCTCCATGATGTAATCACGTGTCACCCCGTCCGGATTGCGGACGTAGCCGTAACCGATTGATTTATCGACGGTATAGCCAAAGCCGCCCGAGGTCAGCCAGCCCACCCGTTCGCCGTTGCGATAGATGGTTTCGCGGCCTAAAAGCACCACGTCAGGATCGCAAGTGAAACAGGCCATCATCTTTTTCACGCCACTGTCTGCCTGCGCCTGCGCGGCCTCGCGGCCTTTGAACGGGGTGTTGCCCTTCAGTTTCACGGCCCAGCCAAGGCCGGATTCATGCGGGGTGTGGTCGGGGCCGATGTCAGCCCCCCACGCACGGTATCCTTTTTCCAGCCGCAGGGATTCAATCGCGCGGTAGCCGGCGTTCTTCAGCCCGTGTTCCGCCCCCGCCTGCATCAAAGCCGCGTAAACCGTGGTGGCGTATTCGACCGGCAGGTGCAGCTCCCACCCCAACTCGCCGACGTAAGTCACCCGCAGCGCCAGAACGGGGCAGCCTGCGATGCCAATGGTTTTGGTGGTGCCAAAGGGGAAACCGGCGTTTGACACATCGGCGCGGGTGACTGCTTGCAGGATGTCGCGCGCACGCGGTCCCATCAGCGACAGCACCGCGTTGCTTGAGGTAATATCGAACAGTTGGCAGTTCATCCCGTCGGGAATATTGCGGGAAATCCAGTCGAAATCATGGGTGGCAAAGCCGGTGCCGGTGACGATGTAGAATTCATCCTGCGCCACACGCGCAATGGTCAGATCGCATTCGATCCCGCCGTGATCGTTCAACATCTGCGTGTAGGTCAGCGCCCCCACGGGTTTGTCGACATTGTTGGCGCAAATCCAGTTCAATGCGGCCAGAGCATCCGGCCCTTTCAGCGCGAATTTGGCGAAGGATGTCTGGTCGAACAGCACAGCGGCCTCGCGGCACGCCTTATGCTCGCGCCCGACCGCATTAAACCAGTTTTGCCGCCCGAAGCTGTAGACATCCTGCGGGGTTTCGCCTGCACCGGCAAACCAGTTCGGCCGCTCCCAGCCCAATTTCTCGCCAAAACAGGCGCCCTGATCCTTCAGCACCTCATAAAGCGGCGATTTGCGGCAGGGGCGACCGGATGAATGCTCCTCGTAGGGCCAGGCCATCGTGTAATGCTTGCCGTAGGCCTCGACCGTGCGGGTGCGCACCCAGTCGGTGTCAAAATGCGGGCGGCCAAAGCGGCGGATGTCGGCGGACCACAGATCAAACGGGGGTTCGCCGTTTTTCACCCATTCGGCCAGCGCCATGCCCGCGCCACCACCGGCGGCGATGCCAAAGGCGTTGAACCCCGCGCCGACAAAGAAATTGCGCAACTCGGGTGCTTCGCCGATGATGAAATTGCCATCCGGCGTGAAGCTTTCCGGCCCGTTGGTTAGCGTCCTGACCCCTGCCGTTTCCAGTGCCGGCACACGGCCCAACGCCAGTTCCATCAGCGGCTCGAAATGATCAAAGTTGCTGTCCAGCAGCGTGTAATGGAACCCCTTGGGGATGCCGTCCACTGCCCATGGAATGGGGTTTGCCTCGTAACCGCCCATCACCAGCCCGCCGACCTCTTCCTTGTAATAGGTCAGCCGATCCGGGTCGCGCAGGGTGGGCAGGTTTTTGGGCATACCGGCAATCGGTTCGGTCACCATATACTGGTGTTCCATGCTGACCAGCGGGATGTTGACGCCAAAACGTGCGGCGAAGGTGCGGCTCCATTGCCCCGCGCATAGCACCACAGATTCACATTCAACGCGCCCCTGATCGGTGATCACTGCCTTGATCACACCCTTGTCGATCTCGAGGTCCGTGACCTTGCAATCCTCAACAATCTGCGCCCCGTTCATGCGCGCGCCTTTGGCCAAGGCTTGGGTAATATCCGAAGGATTGGCCTGCCCGTCCGTCGGCATAAAGGCCGCCCCCACCACATCGTCCACATTCATCAGCGGCCACAGGTCTTGGGCCTCTTTCGGGGTCAGCAGGTCCATTTGCAGGCCAAAGGATCGGGCGGTGGTGGCCTGGCGTTTGACCTCGGTCCAGCGTTCCTGATTGCAGGCCAGCCGCAAGCCGCCGTTCATCTTCCAACCCGTGCCCAACCCTGTTTCAGCCTCGATGGTGTTATACAGGTCCACCGAATAGCCCAAAAGCTGCGTGATATTGGCATTGGAGCGCAACTGCCCCACCAGACCGGCGGCGTGAAACGTGGTGCCCGATGTCAGTTTCTGGCGTTCCAACAACACCACCTCGACCCCCAGTTTCGCCAGATGGTAGGCCGTTGAACAGCCAACGATACCACCGCCGATAATGACAACACGCGAGGATTTGGGCAGGGTTTTCATAGAGGTCTCAGCTTTGCTTGTAAGTGTCATAGGCGCGCTGGAAACGGGTAAGGTTTTCAGCGGTGTAGGCGGCATAGTCAATGTCGAGAGTCGATGTGAGTTCGGAGACCATGCTCCACATACATTCCCGCAAAAGCGAGGCGCATTTCATCGCGTGATAACGGTGCAGCAGATCGTCGGTGACCTGTCCGTCGAAATAGAGGTCCAGCATCACGGCTTCTTGCGTTTCATTCAGGGAATTATTGCTGGCCAGCCCACCCAGATCAAACAGCGGTGAGTTAAAACCGGCATAATCCCAGTCGATCAGCCACAGGCGTTTGCCGTCATCCAGAAAATTCGCCGCCATCAGATC
>CAZIDQ010000281.1:0-2922 GCA_964538015.1 uncultured Marinosulfonomonas sp. | reverse complement strand
ATTGCGGCCACCCGCCGTTTGGTGCGCGGGAATTCAAACGCATCTATACCGGCCCGTCCTACGCCCGCAAACTGGTGCAAACCGCCCGTGCTGCCGGTGTGGAAATCCACTGTTTGACCACCGTGGTTCAGGCCCGCCCGGAAGGCGAGTTGCTGTTGGCGGTGCCCGAGGGGCAACAGGTGATCAACGCCCGCCGCGTGATCTATGCCACCGGCGTGCGCGAAACCCCGCGCTCGGCCAGATTGCTGGGCGGGATGCGGTTGCAAGGGGTGGTAAATACCGGCGCGTTGCAATCCATGGTGTTTCTGAAACGCATGCGCCCGTTCAAACGGCCGGTAATTGTTGGCACTGAATTAGTCTCTATTTCAGCCGTTTCCACCTGTGCCCACGCCGGTATCCGGCCGGTGGCCATGGTGGAACCCGACCCGCGCCCGACCGCCCGCTGGCCCTTTACCCTGTATCCGCGCCTGAAAGGTGTTCCGCTGCACCTGAACACCCGCCCCGTGGCGATCCACGGCGACAAAACCGTTTCCAGCCTTGAGGTTCAGGATGCAAATGGCGCCCGCAGGCATATAGACTGCGACGGGGTAATCCTGTCCGGTATGTTCACACCGGAATCCACCCTTGGGCGCATGGGCCACATAGAGGTTGACCCCGCAACAGGTGGCCCCGTGGTGGACCAGTTCGGGCGGTGCTCTGATCCTGCCTATTTTGCAGCGGGCAACCTGTTGCGACCTGTGGAAACGGCAGGCTGGAGCTGGAACGAAGGCCGGTTGACCGGCGCGCGTGTGGCGGATGATCTGGCAGGGAAACTGCCGGAAGGCGTGGAAACAGTGCCTGTTTCCGTGGCAGGGCCGATGTTGAAATACGTCATGCCCCAGCGCCTGAACCTTAGAACTTCCGGCGGTATGTATACCCTGCAATTGCGCCTTAACGATATGGCCAAAGGACACATAATCGCCACCAGCGGGGGCAAGGTTGTCGGACAATGGCCTGTAAACAGCCGCAAGGAACGCCGTATTCTGCTGCCCGTCAACGGCCTGGACCAAGCGGCGATTGCCGGCCCCGTAACCCTGACATTCACACCGGCATAATCCGCGCATTATTTACCGACTGGCAGAAATCCCTTCCAATCAGGGGGTTTCCCGATAGGCTTCCCTAAGGGAAATTAATATCCCCAAGGGAAAAAACACCGGAACAGGGAGAATAATATGTGTGATATTTGTGTAATGAACGCGGTGAAGGACAAAATGCTGTCGCGCCGCAGCTTTTTCAAAACGGCGGCGGGCGCGGGCGCGGCTGCAACGGTTGGCGCGTCCATGACGGGGACGGCTGCAATGGCGGCAGGGCATGATACGGTAATGGATATGACGCATACTTATGATGCCGAATTTCCGACCTATTTTGGGGCACCGGGGATCAGCGAGGAACAAAAATTCAACTTTTCCGACAACGGATTCAACCTGAAAGTGCTGACCATAAACGAGCATACAGGCACCCATATCGACGCGCCGTTGCATTTTTCGGCGGACGGGGCCTCGGTCGATGAAATTCCGGTTAACAATCTGGTTGCCCCGCTTTGCGTCATCGACATCGCCGCCCGTGCCGCAGACAACGCGGATGCACAAGTCACACCAGACGACATCAAGGCATGGGTCGCGGCGAACGGGGACATACCGGACAACGCCTGTGTTGCCATGCACTCGGGCTGGGCGTCACATGTTGCCAGTGACAAATTCCGCGGCTTTGATGGCGAGGCGCAACATTTTCCGGGCTTCCATGTCGATGCCGTGAAAATGCTGATGGAGGAAACCGGCGCAATGTCGATCGGGGTGGATACGCTGTCGCTGGATTTCGGTAAATCCGCCGACTTTGCAACGCATTACGCGTGGTTGCCATCGGGCCGTTTCGGCATCGAAAATCTGCTTAATCTGGACAAGGTGCCCGCCGCAGGCGCAACCCTGATTGTAGGTGCGCCAAAACACCGTGGCGGCACCGGCGGCCCTTCGCGCATTTTCGCGATGGTGTAAATGTTGCCTGTTCCCTCCCCCGTTTGCTGGGGGAGGGTTTGGCCGGGGTGCTACCCCTTGGCCCATTCCCAATACAGTTCCCGTGCCAGTTTTGTCACCGGCCCGATTTCAAACTCTGTATCCTCGACCTTCACAATCGGCGTCACCTTGGTGATGTTGCCGGTCAGGAACACTTCGTCCGCATCTTCGAAATCCTCGAATTTCAGCGTGCATTCCTCGACCGTCTTTCCGGCGTCCCGCAACAGCCCGATAATCCGCTGACGGGTAATGCCGTTCAAAAACGTCCCGTTGGGAACCGGCGTTTTCACCACGCCATCCTTGACCAGAAAAATATTCGCCGTCGCCGTTTCCGCGATATTGCCCAGCGCGTCGGTGACAATCGCGTTGTCATACCCCCGCGCCTGCGCCTCGCGGATCATCCGGCCATTGTTGGGATAAAGACAGGCCGCCTTGGCGTTAACCGGTGCCATGCTCTGCATCGGGCGGGTGAACTGTGTTTTGCACAGGGTTTGCGCCGCATCGGCAGGGGCCATGGGGATTTGCTCTAGACACAGGCAGAACACGGTCGATTCGGGATCGGGAATAACCACACCCTTGCCGCCTTCTTTCGACCAATACATCGGCCGGATATAGACTGCGGCATCATCGTCGAATTTCGCTAGCCCTTCCATCACCAGCACCTGCATTTCATCCGCACTCATGGTGGGTTTCAGCCCCATCACATAAGCGGAATCATTCACCCGCTGGCAATGCGGTTCCAGATCAGGCACCAGCCCTTCGAATTTACGCGCGCCGTCAAACACCAGTGACCCCAGCCATGTGCCGTGATCAGCCGAGTTCATCACCGGCATATCGCCCTGATGCCACGCCCCGTTGAACCACGTCCAGATAA
>CAZIDQ010000280.1:0-2922 GCA_964538015.1 uncultured Marinosulfonomonas sp. | reverse complement strand
TGGCGGAGGAGGAGGGATTCGAACCCTCGGTAGACTTTCACCTACGTCGGTTTTCAAGACCGGTGCATTCAACCACTCTGCCACTCCTCCGACCGGGCGACCTATAAAGAGGGTTATGTGATTCTGAAAGCACTGAAATGGCGGGGAATTTCGCCTATAGGGTTGTGCGCCCTTCCCATGAAACAACAGTGTCGTTACTATGCACGCAAACTGTAGTGTAATACGGTGTATCTAGTATCGGGCAGCAAGGTCGGGAAACCGGCAAAAACGCCGCAAAGACGGCGCGAAATTATAGAGGGCAAGGCATGGCACAAACAACAAACAGGGCTTGGGGCAAAATCGGGCGATTGTCGATTTTGGCAACTTTAGCGATCACACTGGCAGGGTGTGAAGACGGCAAAACCTTTAAACTTTTCAAGCCCAAAGATCGAAGCGCGGCAACCGCAACAGCCAGCAGCGGGCCATCGAAAATGATTGAGCGCGATGTCGAGGCGCCAGATGTATTCCATATTACCGATGACGGTTTGTGGGACGGGCGCCCGTCGCTTGGCGGTGTCTGGATTGCCCATGCTGATGTAACCGATCCGGAACGCGTGATCATCCGCAACAAGGCCAATGGCAAATCTGTTGTCGGCGCGTTATTCCGTCGTGAACGCGAAAACCCGGGGCCAAAGCTGCAACTTTCGTCGGATGCAGCTACTGAACTTGGAATGCTTGCAGGCCAGCCGGCCAAACTGGATGTTGTCGCCTTGCGGCGCGAGGAAGTGCCCGAAGTCGCACCTGCACCAACCGAGGAAACGCTTGATGCGCCCGAGGATATCGAGGAAACATCACTGGATCCGATTGCCTCGGCTGCGGCCGCGATTGATGCCGCCGAAAACAAACCGGCAGCCACGGCAGACGCATCGCCAGCACCTAAGCCGGCACCGACTGCAAAGCCAGCGTCTGCGCCCTCCAAACCCTACATCCAGCTTGGAATTTTCAGCGTTCAGGCCAACGCCAACAAAACCGCTGCAAATATGCGCAAATCCGGGCTACAGTCGGTGGTCAAGGAACAGACCGGCAGCGGCAAAACCTATTGGCGTGTATTGGTCGGCCCTGCGGGATCCAGCGCCGAACGTGCATCAATGCTGAAGAAGATCAAAGGCATGGGTTTTTCCGACGCCTATTTCGTAACCAGATAAACACGGATAACGTCTATGAATTTGCGTGCCCTGCCCCTGATTGCCACTTTGGTCACGTTGTTGGCGGCGCTGCCGTTGCACGCCCAGTTCAACACGCGGGCAACGGCTGCCTATGTGATCGACCACACCACCGACACGGTTTTGCTTAGCAAAGAGGCTGACCTGCCGTTGCCGCCCGCCTCGATGTCAAAGCTGATGACGCTGAATATGGTATTCGAGGCTTTGAAAGACGGGCGTTTGCGGCTGGATGATAAATTGCCGGTATCGCAACATGCAATGGATTATCAGGGCTCGACCATGTTCCTGAACACATCCGATCGCGTGCGGGTCGAGGATTTGTTGCGCGGTGTGATCGTGTTGTCCGGCAATGATGCGGCGGCAGTTCTGGCCGAGGCCCTGTCGCCCGACGGCACCGAGGCGGGTTTTGCCCGTATGATGACCGAACGCGCCGCCGAACTGGGTATGACCAATTCGCATTTCACCAATTCCAACGGCTGGCCGCAAGCCGGCCACCGGATGAGCGTGCATGATCTGGCCATTCTGGCAAACCGTATTATCACCGAATTTCCCACCTTTTATCCGCTGTTTGCCGAAACCGAATTCCTGTTTGACGGCCGCGCGCCACAGAACAAATCCAACCGCAACCCGTTGCTGAAACTGAACATCGGCGCCGATGGCCTGAAAACCGGTCACACGTCCGAAGCCGGTTACGGGTTGGTTGGCTCGGCCAAACAGGGCAACCGCCGGATCGTTTTTGTGATCACCGGTCTATCCAGTGAACAGGCCCGCGCCGAAGAGGCACAGCGTATCGTCAACTGGGCCTTTCGCCAGTTCGTCGAGAAAAAGGTCGCAACCGAAGGCAAGATGATCGCGCAGGCCGATGTCTGGATGGGCGATGAGACCCGCGTTGGTCTGGTGGCCCCCAAGGATCTGTTACTGCTGGTTCCTGCCCTGTCCAAAGACGGCGTTGAGGCCAGCGTAGCCTATCAGGCACCGATCGAGGCGCCGATTGAAAAGGGTCAAAAGCTGGCCGAACTTGTGATTAAACGCGCCGGTTTGCCGGATGCCCGTCTGCCATTGGTGGCCGATCGTGACATCCCGCGCGGGGGCTTTTTACCACGCCTGCGCACGGCCTCTAAAATCCTGCTGCAAAAGGCCATCGGGAGCGCACAGGACCTGTTGTGATGGCACAAGGGTTGTTCATCACATTCGAGGGCATTGACGGTTCCGGCAAATCCTCGCAAGCGCGGCTACTGGCCGATCATTTGAAAACCGTTGGCCATGACTGCCTGTTGACCCGCGAGCCGGGTGGCAGCGAAGGGGCCGAGGAAATCCGCCGTTTGCTGGTTGAAGGTGATCCTGACCGTTGGTCGGCGGAAACCGAAATCCTGCTGTTCACCGCGGCCCGTCGCGACCATCTGGAAAAGACCATTGAACCGGCGCTTGTCGCAGGGAAAACCGTTGTTTCCGACCGTTTTGCGGATTCCACCCGCGTCTATCAGGGTGCTGCACGGGCCGATTTGCGCGGCGTGGTGGACCAGTTGCACAGCCTGATGATTGGCCGCGAACCCGACCTGACCTTTATCATCGACATGGATCCGGAAACGGCGCTGACACGCGGCCTTGCGCGGCAATCGGGCGAGGACCGGTTCGAGGATCTTGGCCTTGGCTTTCAACAAAAACTGCGCGCCGGTTTTCTGGCGCTGGCACAGGATTTTCCCGCCCGTTGCCATGTGAT
>CAZIDQ010000279.1:0-2995 GCA_964538015.1 uncultured Marinosulfonomonas sp. | reverse complement strand
ACAGGCCATAAGCCTGCAAACGGCGATACGGGAACAAACAAAATGAGCAGCAAAATCTTTGGCACCGACGGGGTGCGCGGGCAGGCCAACACCTATCCAATGACCGCCGATCTGGCGCTGAAACTGGGGGCTGCGGCGGGGCGGTATTTTCGCACCGACGGGCAAAACCGTCACCGTGTGGTAATCGGCAAGGATACCCGCCTGTCCGGCTATATGCTGGAAAACGCACTGACGGCAGGGCTGACCAGCACGGGGATGAATGTGCTGTTGCTGGGGCCAGTGCCCACCCCCGCCGTGGGGTTCCTGACCCGAAGCATGCGCGCCGATCTGGGCATCATGATTTCCGCCAGCCATAACCCGCATCAGGACAACGGCATCAAGTTTTTCGGCCCTGACGGCTTTAAACTGTCGGACGAGGCGCAGGATGAAATCGAACGCCTGCTGGCCAGTGAAATTGAACCGGTCCAGCCGCAAAACATCGGCCGCGCCAAACGGATTGATGATGCGCGTGGACGCTATGTGGAGTACGCAAAAACCACCTTTCCAGTGCTGGGCGGGTTGTCCGGCCTAAAGGTGGTGGTCGATTGCGCCAATGGGGCCGCCTATAGTTCGGCCCCCGAGGTTCTGTGGGAGTTGGGTGCCGAAGTCATCCCCGTTGGCGTGTCGCCAAACGGGTTCAACATCAATCAGGAATGTGGCTCGACCTACCCGCAAACCGCCGCCGAAGCGGTGGTGCAGCACGGGGCCGATATGGGCATCTGTCTGGATGGCGACGCCGACCGCGTGATGATCATTGATGAAAACGGACAGGTGGCCGATGGCGACCAGATCATGGCGCTGATGGCCAATCGCTGGGCCGCCAATGGCACGCTGAAGGGCGGCACTCTGGTGGCAACCGTCATGTCCAATCTGGGGCTGGAACGGTATTTGCAAGGTCAGGGCCTGTCACTGCACCGCACCGCTGTCGGAGATCGTTATGTGGTGGAAGCGATGCGCGCGAACGGCTGGAATCTGGGTGGCGAACAGTCAGGCCACATCGTGATGACTGATTACGCCACCACCGGCGATGGGCTGATTGCCGGTTTGCAGTTTCTGGCGGCGATGATGGATACGGGCAAACCGGCCAGCGAACTGACCCAAAGCTTTGAAACCGTTCCGCAAAAATTGACCAATGTGCGCTATGCCGCCGGTCAGGAACCTTTGAGCGCCGAGACCGTCAAAGCGGCGATTGCGGCGGGCGAGGAAAAGCTGAAGGCCAACGGCCGCCTGTTGATCCGCAAATCCGGCACCGAACCCCTGATCCGCGTGATGGGCGAATGCGAGGATCAGGCGCTGCTGGATGCAGTAATCGGCGATATTGTTGCAGCGGTTAAAGCTGCGGTTTAACGCGCTTCCATCGTTGGCTGATCAACACGCCTGTCATAATTAACGCCAGCGCTACAAAAGTGCGTGTCGGCAGTGCTTCATGCAGGAAAACCGCGCCAAAAAACACCGACCAGACCGGCACCTGATAATTGACCAACGATAAAAACGATGGTCCCGCGCTACGGATCACCGCGACCAGCAACAGGTTGGCCAATGCCGTGGGCACCAGCCCCAAAAACACAACGGCCAGCATTGGCATGGTCGAAACATTCTGTGGCAACCCTTCGACATATAACGCCATTGGCACAATCATTCCTGACGCCAGCAAAGTCGCGGCGGAAGCAAAGGACATCAGATTCACCTTCGGCGCAAGGCGGGTGATGATCGACCCCACCGCATAAGACCCGGCCGCGCCGAAACAGGCCAGCCGTGCCAGTGGCTCCAGATCATTGCCCAGCGTTTTGAACGCATCCAGCCCGATCAACACCAGCACCCCGACAAAGCCAATGGCAAAGCCGGTCGATTTGGGCACCGTCATCTGATCCCCCGGCACCAGAAAATGCGCCAGCGGCAACACAAGCAAAGGAGAGGCCGCCATCGTAACCCCGGCAAAGCCCGAGGCCACATAGGCCTGCCCCCAACTCAGCAGGAAAAATGGCAACGTCATCGAGAAAAAGCCGAACCCAAGTGCGGCAAGCCAGATCATTCGCCCCTCGCGCCCCCGGATTTTGGGCAGCCCGTATCCCAACGCATAGGTCAGCCCCAGCAATACAACCGCGCCCAGACTGATCCGCCCTGCGGCAACCCCCAACGGGCCAACATCGCGAATGGCCACGGTGACGGCCATGAAGGACGACCCCCAGATAATGCCCAAGGCCCCAAGCCGCAGCCAGTTGATCAGCCCTGCTTCCATTTTCGATCTATCCTTGAAATAAAAAAGGCGCCCCAAGGTCGGGACGCCTTTGGTAAGGTGTGGAAAAGACGCCTAGTTTTTGGCTTTGTCAACCATTTTACCGGCCGAAATCCACGGCATCATGTCACGCAGTTTTTCACCGATCTGTTCGATCTGGTGTTCGTCATTCAGACGGCGCGTTGCCTTGAACGACGGCTGGCCAACAGCGTTTTCCAGCATGAAGTCACGCACGAATTTGCCGTTCTGGATATCGGTCAGAACCGCCTTCATCCGCGCCTTTGTTTCGTCATAGGGCAGGATGCGCGGACCGGATACATATTCGCCGTATTCCGCAGTGTTACTGATCGAATAGTTCATGTTGGCGATGCCGCCTTCATAGATCAGATCCACAATCAGTTTCACTTCGTGCAGACATTCGAAATAGGCCATTTCCGGTGCGTAACCGGCCTCGACCAGTGTTTCAAAGCCCATGCGGATCAGTTCAACCAGACCGCCACACAGGACTGCCTGTTCGCCGAACAGATCGGTTTCGCATTCTTCGCGGAAGTTGGTTTCAATGATACCCGAGCGCCCGCCACCGATGGCCGAGCAATAGGACAGACCGATTTCCAACGCCTTGCCGGACGCGTCCTGATCAACAGCCACCAGACAGGGAACACCGCCGCCTTTGGTGTATTCGCCGCGCACGGTGTGGCCGGGGCCTTTGGGGGCCATCAT
>CAZIDQ010000278.1:0-3018 GCA_964538015.1 uncultured Marinosulfonomonas sp. | reverse complement strand
CGCCCCCGTGTGGTCACCACCGAGGATTACCTGAGCAAGCGTCGGGATCACTGATGTTGCAACGGCGCGCCCAGATTGGCCGGCTTGATCGTCGCCACAAAGGCAAGGATATCGTCCAGTTCCCCGGTGGTCAGTTCCAGCGGGTTGATCACCGGCGGGCGACTTGGATCAAACGGTTCCGTCACATTGGTGATTTGCGAAAAGGAAGGATGCGGAATCAGCGTATAAAACCCGCCAAACCTTTGTTGCCAATCAGGGAAGGTGCGCATCAGGGCGAACGACGGTGTCGAACCGATGCCATTCATCCGGTTTCGCTCGCCAATCACATGGCAACGCCCGCAGTTCTGGTAAGACAGGGTCTCACCCCGCACGGCATTGCCCTCAAACGTGTCCTCGACCACCTTTACAACTTGCCCCGCCGCGCCGGTAAACCGCAGCCCGGTTTCGGGGTTGAACTGTTCAATCGTGCGCTGACCAACATCGGACAACAACCAGTCGACAAAGTGTTCTGCGCCTTTGCCCCCCGCCCGCCGAAACATAGTAAACCACATCCCCGCGTGCCAGAGCCGGCGTGGCTTCGGCTCCAGCCTGATCGTCCAGCACCACATTGGCCCCGTCCAGCACCACCTGAACCGGCACCCCTGTTTTCAGCGAAAACCGCGGGCGCAGGAATTGCGCCAGCCCGCTTTCCTCGAGTGCTGGGGCGGTGCGCAACCTTACCCCGCCCTCCTGACCCGACGCCATCATTGGCGCGACAAACAGCAGTATTGCGAGGCGCAGTATTTTGGTTATTCTACCCATTCCCCGAACCTAGAGGGCCGGCATTCCGCCCGTCAATCCACAAGATAAAGGTAAAGCCCCCATGAGTGCCACACGCGAAGATATTCTGGCCGCGCTAAAACAGATCAAAGACCCCAAAAGCGGCTCCGATATGGTGACCGCCGGACTGGTCAAGGCGTTGACCGTCGAGGATGGCACGGTGCGCTTCGTGATGGAGATCGACCCCGCCGCACACACCGTGATGGAAGCCGTCCGCGCCGATGCCCAGGCCGCGCTCGAGGCACTGGACGGGGTCGAGAAGGTAACAATCGCCCTGACCGCCCACAGCAACGCCACCCCGCCGGACCTGAAGGCGCATGGTGCCCCCAAACCGCAAGGGCCGCAGAAAATTCCGGGTGTGGACCGGATCATCGCGATTGCCTCGGGTAAGGGCGGTGTCGGCAAATCCACCGTTTCCGCCAATCTGGCCGCAGCACTCGCCGCCGAGGGGCGCAAGGTCGGCCTGCTGGATGCCGATGTATTCGGCCCCTCGCAACCACGGATGCTGGGCATTTCGGGGCGCCCTGCCTCGCCCGATGGCAAAACCATCCTGCCGCTGCGCAACCACGGTGTAACCATGATGTCGATGGGCTTGATGACCCGCGAGGACGAGGCCGTGATCTGGCGCGGGCCACTGCTGATGGGGGCGCTGCAACAGATGCTCAATCAGGTGCAATGGGGCGCGCTGGATGTGCTGATCGTTGATCTGCCGCCGGGCACGGGCGATGTGCAGATGACACTGGCGCAAAAGGCCGAACTGGACGGCGCGATCATCGTATCCACGCCACAGGACGTGGCCCTGCTGGACGCCCGCAAGGGGATCGACATGTTCAAGAAACTGGGCACGCCAATCATCGGCATGATCGAAAACATGTCCACCCATATCTGTTCGAACTGCGGGTTCGAGGAACACACATTCGGCCACGGTGGCGTCGCGGCCGAGGCCGAAAAGATGGGTGTTCCCCTGCTGGCCGAACTGCCGCTGCATCTGGACATTCGCCTTGCCGCAGACGGTGGCGCGCCGATTGTGGTGTCAAAACCCGATTCCCCACAGGCCAAATCCTTTCGCGATCTGGCTAAGAAACTGATCGACATGGACCACGCATGACCGAAGAAAACCCCTTCGAGGCCCCGCAGCCCGCCACCTTCCCGCCGCTGTTTCAGGGACAGGAAGTCGAGGGCGCGACCGACCCCTTCGACAAGGCTTGCGCACTGGCGGCACTGGGATGTGACTCGGGCGTGCTGGTCTATAATATCAGCGCCGACCGCCTGCGCGCGGCGATCGTGTTTGCCCCTGAAGTGCCGCTGGAACAGGCCATGAGCGTGCTCTGCACCTGCGGGATCGGGTTTCAGAACGCCCTTGGCGCTTTGGCCCCGCCCGAGGTCGCGGTGCATCTGGGATGGACCGGAGAACTACGGGTCAACGGCGGCGTGGCGGGCACGCTGCGTGCAGCGGCCTCGACCGATGATCCTGCGGCGGAACCTGACTGGCTGGTGATCGGGCTGACGGTTGACCTGATCCCGCCCTCGGATGATGCGCCGGGGAATCAACCCGACCGAACGGCGCTCTATCTGGAAGGCTGCGGCGATGTTTCCCCGATCCGCCTGCTGGAAAGCTGGGCGCGGCACACGCTGGTCTGGATCAACCGCCTGATGGATGACGGCAATCAGGCCCTGCATGCCGAATGGCGCGGGCTGGTGCATGGCATGGGCGAAGATGTGACCATCGACTATAATGGCCAAACCCTGACCGGCACATTTTTAGGCGTGGACGAGGATTTCGGCATGCTGATACGCGATGGTGAAACCACCCACCTTGTCCCCCTGTCATCGCGTCTGGAAGGAAGCATATGAAACTTGCCCGCGCCATCCACTTTGATGAAAGTGACCGCAACATATTCCACCACCCCGCCCGCACCGGCGAATGGGCCATTTCAGGCGGATTCGAGTTTTCCAACTGGGGTCAAGCCGACCTGACAGGCAAGGCGCGGCAAGCCTTTGCCAACGGCTGGCTGGGGCTGGAAACATTCGGGCGGGTGACCTTTGTTGCCGTGACCCAGATCGAGGACAAGGAATTTCAGGCGCTGGCCGATACGTTGGCCCAGCATTACGTCACCATCTATGGCGCCCCGTCCTTGGAAAAGGCCCGCCCCGTGGCGCTGGAAGAACTGCACCACATGGCCGATATGTGCGAGGATC
>CAZIDQ010000277.1:0-3058 GCA_964538015.1 uncultured Marinosulfonomonas sp. | reverse complement strand
CCCCCTACGGCTTGCTAATGCTGTTTGATCATCCTCTTCGGACAAGCCCAATTCCTTCAGTGTTCCCGCGACGTGATCAAGTATATAGCAGCACCGCTGAAAAAGGCAGCAAACGCCCCTTCAATCCACCTACGAAACCGGACATAACCCGCCATCATGCCCGGTTTGGAAAATACCAAGGCATAGGTGGTCATTAAAAATACATTCACCATCATGCTAACCCCAATGACCCAAAGCATTGCAACGGGAGGCGCGCCCGGTTTCAACCCAATGGCAAAGATTGACCCCCAAAAAATCAAAGCCTTGGGATTGGTTAAATGTATCAATGCCCCCCTAACCGCCGAAACCCATAATGAATCCGTGCCCACATCCTTCGTTGCCATCGCGTGATCAGGTCGCATTGCCGCCCGCGCCGACCGCCAGCCAAGCCACCCTAGATAGGCTGCGCCCACATATTTCAACGTGTCAAACAGCCATTGGTTCGACAACAGAACCGCCCCCATTCCAAGTCCGGCAAAAGTGGCCCAAACAAAACCACCGGCCGTCATCCCGTACGCAACAGCAAATCCATACCGTCGCCCGCGCGCCATAGCTGTCCCTGCAATTGCAAGCATGCCCGGACCGGGTATTAAACCTCCAAGAAATGCAGCGCCTAGAATGATCCACAGATTAATATCCGACATTAAACACTCTTTCTGTATTTAGCACCCAACAAATGTAGTTGTTCCATTTGGATTTGAAAAGCTCTCACTTCTCCCCCAACCTCTCCCGTGTCTCCTTCGCCAGCCCACGAACCGCTTGCGCATACAGTGACACATCCGCCGCTAGCCCCAGAAACGTCACGCCGATGTCTCGCATTTCAACATAATCCCCACCGCCGATGATCCCAACTGCTTTGCCCGCCGCCCGTATCCGCTCCACCGCGTGTTTGACTGCGGCCTTCACTTCGGGGGCGCCGGCATTGCCGATGAACCCCATATCCGCCGACAGGTCCGAGGGGCCGATGAACACCACATCCACCCCGTCAACCGCAGCGATGGTGTCGATGTTTTCGATCGCGCGCGCGCTTTCCACCTGAACGATCAGGCAGATTTCGTCGTTCGCCGTGGTGGCGTAATCGGGGATCGCGTTATAGTTCGACGCCCGCACCATCGACGCCGCCAGCCCGCGCGCGCCATCCGGCGGATAGCGCACGGCGCGCACCATAGCCTCGGCATCCTCGGCCGTTTCCACCATCGGCACCATCACCGTTTGCGCGCCGATATCCAGCACCTGCTTCAATATCCAGTCTTGACCAATCGGCACCCGCACCACCGGCGCGGCCCCTGCCCCGTTCATCGCCTGCAATTGCGCAAGGATTGTCGGAATGTCGTTGGGCGCATGTTCGCCATCGATCAAGCACCAGTCATAGCCCGCCGTGGCCCCAATTTCGGCCATCAACGGCTGCCCCGTGGCCAGCCACAGGCCGATTTGCATTTCCCCCTTGGCAAGGGCGGCTTTCAGTTTGTTTTTTACGGCTGGCATGGCTGATCTCCTTTTTTGCAAGACCACCTTCACCCGTCCTTACCGTCCGGTCAACATTTCTGCTGGACAACGCAGGTGGGCAGGCTACCTTACCCCGAGATAAAAACATCTGGGAGAGAGACTTATGAAACATCTGTTAGGCCGTGTGGCCGTTGCCGCCATCGCCGTTGCCTTTGCATCCGAAGCCATGGCGACCGAGTGGAACGTATCGCTTTGGGGCAAACGCCGCGCCTTTACCGAGCACGTCGAAAAACTGGCCGAGCTGGTTGCTGAAAAAACCAACGGCGAATTCACGTTAAGCATTTCCTATGGCGGTCTGTCCAAGAACAAGGAAAATCTGGACGGGATTTCCATTGGTGCCTTTGAAATGGCCCAGTTCTGCGCCGGTTATCACCGCGACAAAAACCCGACCATCACGGTTCTGGAACTGCCCTTTCTGGGTGTCGCCAACCTGCAGGAAGAAGTCGCCGTATCGCACGCCGTTTACGCCCACCCTGCAGTTCAGGCCGATCTGGCCCGCTGGAATGCCAAACTGCTGATGACTTCGCCGATGCCGCAATACAACATCGTCGGCACAGGCGAACCACGCAGCACATTGGCCAGCATGGAAGGCATGCGCGTTCGGGCCACAGGCGGCGTTGGCAAAGCATTCGCTGCGGTTGGTGCCGTGCCAACATCGGTCACCGCCACCGAAGCCTATAACGCGATGGAAAGCGGCGTGGTCGACACCGTGGCCTTTGCCCCGCACGCGCATCTGGCATTTCGCACCATCGACATCGCCGAATGGTGGACCGAGAACCTGAACCCCGGCACGGTGAACTGCCCTGTCGTGGTAAACACCGATGCCTATGCGGCCCTGTCCGACAGCGAACGCGAAGCACTGGATTCTTCGGTGGACGAGGCGATTGCGCATTACGTTGCCAACTATGAAACCCTGCTGACCAAATGGGATGGCATCCTGAAGGAAAAGAACGTCACCCGCGTTCAAATTTCCGACGACGATCTGGCCGCCTTCCGCGCCGCTGCCGCTGATCCGATCCGCGAGCAGTGGATCAAGGACATGGAAGCCCAGGGCCTACCCGGTCAGGAGCTGTATGATCTGGTGATGGAAACACTGAAGAAAGAGCGGATGTAAGCGACAGCTTGCGGCGTTAGAAGAATTGGGCCTGCCGCGGGTGATCCGTGGCGGGCCTTTTTTGTGGAAGTGGAGAGGGCAGTTAATACTTGCGTGAAGCAGTGTAGATTCAATATTGTTATTATTGACGCTACGGAGTGAAAATAGAAAATAAAAGAAGAGTCGTTCAACGAGGAAATCTCCATAGAACTCAAACTGCGAAAAAGGGAAGATGCGCCAACTATGGTATCTGTATTATCAGGCAGGAATAGTGGCGGTTCATCGGAAAAAATATGCTCTCAAAACGTTTTCTATTTCGCCTTACTTCAAGGCGTTGTAACGCAGATCATCGCAAAAACTAGACAAACCAGAATGGCACCGTTCAGCAACCCGATCGTGACCCTTCCTGCCGATGCGCAG
>CAZIDQ010000276.1:0-3067 GCA_964538015.1 uncultured Marinosulfonomonas sp. | reverse complement strand
TGTTCGTCGTCGAACAGGTATTCGGCAAGCGCCTTGGTCAGCTCGGTTTTACCCACGCCGGTTGGCCCAAGGAACAGGAAGCTGCCAAGTGGCCGGTTCGGATCGTTCAACCCCGCCCGCGCCCGACGGACCGAGTTGGCAACAGCGGTCACAGCCTGTTTTTGGCCAATCACCCGTTTGCCGATCTCGTCTTCCATCTTCAACAGCTTGTCACGCTCGCCTTCCAGCATTTTGGAGGTCGGGATACCCGTCCAGCGCTCGACAACTTGCGCGATTTGCTCGGGACGCACCGCTTCTCCAACCATCACATCAGTTTCCTGCTGCTCGGCCTCTTTCAGCTTGGCTTCCAGCTCGGGGATGATCGAATACGACAGCTCGCCCGCCTTGGCCAGATCGCCTTCACGTTTGGCAATCTCCAATTCGGCGCGTGCGTTCTCCAGATGCTCTTTGATATCCCGTGCACTGGCCAGCTTGTCACGCTCGGCCTGCCATTGGGCGGTCATCTCGCTTGAACGCTCCATCAGTTCAGCCAGCTCTTTTTCCAGCGTTTCAAGCCGGTCCTTGCTGGCGGCGTCATCCTCTTTCTTCAGGGCTTCGGCCTCGATCTGCTTTTGCATGATCTCGCGGTCCAGCGCGTCCAGTTCTTCGGGCTTGCTGTCGACCTCCATGCGCAGGCGCGATGCGGCCTCGTCCATCAGGTCGATCGCCTTGTCCGGCAGGAACCGGTCGGTGATATAGCGGTGGCTAAGCGTTGCCGCGGCCACAAGGGCAGCATCGGAAATCCGCACACCGTGGTGCAGTTCGTATTTCTCCTTGATGCCCCGCAGGATCGAAATCGTATCCTCGACCGTCGGTTCTTCGACCAGCACCGGCTGGAACCGCCGCGCAAAGGCTGCGTCTTTTTCGACGTGCTTGCGGTATTCGTCCAGCGTGGTGGCACCAACACAGTGCAATTCACCGCGTGCCAACGCAGGTTTCAACAGGTTGGACGCATCCATTGCGCCATCGCCTTTGCCAGCCCCGACCAGCGTGTGCATCTCGTCGATGAACAGGATGATCTCACCGGCTGCCGACGTGACCTCGTTCAGGACAGCCTTCAACCGTTCTTCGAATTCACCACGGTATTTGGCGCCGGCAATCAGCGCGCCCATGTCCAGCGACAACAGCTTTTTGTTTTGCAGGCTCTCGGGCACATCGCCGTTAATGATGCGCAAGGCCAGACCCTCGGCAATCGCGGTTTTACCCACGCCCGGCTCGCCAATCAGAACGGGGTTGTTCTTGGTCCGGCGGCTAAGCACCTGCATCGTGCGGCGAATTTCTTCGTCCCGCCCGATGATCGGGTCAATCTTGCCTTCGGCAGCGGCCTCGGTCAGGTCATGCGCGTATTTCTTCAGCGCATCATAGCCTTCTTCGGCACTGGCTGTATCGGCCGTTCGCCCTTTGCGAATGTCGTTGATTGCCTCATTCAGCTTTTGCGCCGAAACGGCACCGGCATCCAGCGCGTCCTTGGCTTTGGATTTCACCATCGCCAACGCCATCAGAATGCGTTCAACCGGAACGAAGCTGTCGCCTGCTTTCTTGGCAATTTTCTGGGCCTCGTCCAGCACCTTGGCGGTCTGGCTGTCCAGATACACCTGTCCGGTGTCGCCCGTCACCTTGGCCAGTTTGGCCAAAGCATCGTCCACCGCTTCGACCACCCGTTCGGGTGCGCCGCCAGCGGCACGGATCAGGTTGCTTGCCAGCCCCTGATCATCGTCCATCAATGCTTTTAGCAGGTGTTCGGGCGCAAGTTTCTGATGATCCTCGCGCATTGCAATCGTCTGGGCCGCCTGAATAAAACCGCGCGACCGTTCGGTGAACTTCTCCATGTCCATCCGTATTCTCCTTTTTTCAAAGCGTCCGAAGGATTTGACCGCCCTAAATCGGCACAGTCATGGTCGGACCTTAACCTCGATGTGGCGATTAAACTGGCTGGTTTCAAGACCCGCGCCGCCTGATTTTTGACACAATTTATCCTAGAATTGTCACATTCCACATACCCTAAAAGGTATGTTTTCCCTTAGGTCAAATACCCCTAGTTACTAACGTATCGAAGTAACAAGTGAGTCGAGTAAATGAACATCGTTGAAACCCAAGTACAGAACATTCGTCCCGCCCTAGAAGGGCACCGGATGTTGGGTAATGTGACTTTTTTCATCAGCGGTGGGTTAGGCGCACGCTGCGATATCGTTAACTACGATTGCAGCTGCGCCATCCCCGTCGGCGAAAGCACGAGCGAACGTATAGCCCTGATCAAACAGGCCCTAAAAAGCGATGCGATGCGGCAGGCCCGCCGGATGCCTGAAATCCGTTCCGGTCGGGATACGCTGGACATTTTGACACCCTGTGATCAGGCCGCAGCCTAAGTTCGCTTGACAGACAGCCGCTTGCAGGCCACCTAGGCGCGAACCTTTGATAGACAGGATCGCGCCATGCAAAACCCCACAGACCGCTTAATCGTTGCCCTTGATGTGCCGGATGCCCTTGCGGGGCTGAAACTGGCGGATGATCTGGGCGACAATGTTTCCTTTTACAAAATCGGTTTGGGAATGCTGACCGGCGGTGGGCTGGCGCTGGCAAATGAATTGAAACAGGAACGCGGCAAGCGGGTTTTTCTGGACATGAAACTGTTTGATATCGGCGCCACTGTGGAAAATGCGGTGCGCGGGTTGGCACAGTTCGATCTGGATTTCCTGACGGTGCATGGCGACCCGCATGTGGTGAAAGCCGCCAAAGAAGGCGCTTCGGGCAAGGATATGAAAATCCTTGCGGTCACCATCCTGACCTCGCTGGATCGGGGTGATCTGGATGATTGCTGTATCAAATCCGGCGATGTGCAATCGCTGGTGCTGGAACGCGCGGCCAATGCGCTGGATGCTGGCGCCGACGGGGTTATTGCCTCGCCCCAAGAGGCCGCTTTGATCCGCGCCCTGCCCCAGGCAAAAGGCAAACTGATCGTCACCCCCGGCGTGCGGCCGACGGGTAGTGCGTTGGGTGATCAAAAACGCGTTGCAACACCGGTGCAGGC
>CAZIDQ010000275.1:0-3082 GCA_964538015.1 uncultured Marinosulfonomonas sp. | reverse complement strand
ATCAGTGATCCCGACGCTTGCTCAGGTAATCCTCGGTGGTGACCACACGGGGGCGATCCCCGCCCTGAAACGGGCTATTTTCGGAATGGTACTGCGCCTCGATCCGGCAGGTATCACACATCTGGATCAGTTTCCCCGCGTCCGTTGTGGCAAACATCGGGTGTTTTCCGGCCAACTTTTCCATAACTTTTTCAATGGTGGATTTTACACCAAAGGGTTTGCCGCAGGAAATACATTCGAACGGGTCTTCTTCATGCACCACAACTTGGGTAAAGGCCTGATCCGACAGGTTGAATTGCGGTTTAAGGGTGATGGCTTTTTCCGGGCAAACACGGGTGCATAACCCGCATTGCAGGCAGGCATCTTCCTGAAAGCGCAACTGCGGTTTTTCGGGGTTGTCGCCCAAGGCGCCGGTCGGACATTGCGAGACGCAGGACAGGCACAAGGTGCAGGCATCGGTATCCACCACCACAGCCCCGTAAGGCGCGTGTTCGGGCAGCGGGATCGGCGCATCTGCGTTGGGGCGCAGGGCGGTGGCAGACAGGCGGGCGATCTGGCGGCGGCTGCCCAGCGGCAGGATCGGGGCATCAACCAGCGGCGCGGGGGCCGCGCCATAGAGCGCGTCAGACAGCGCATCGGGGTCGGCCAGATCAAGCAGGGTGATGCGTGGCTCGCCTGCAATGGTCAAGGCCAGCGCCTGTTCGCGGGTCAGCGTTTCGGGGTCTGTTTTTGGGGTCATCAGGATGTTGATTCCACTAAACCGGCAGGCCAGTGCCGCCAGCATTTCCGCATGGCCGAAACCGGACAGGGCGGCGACCTCCATCGGGATCACATCGGCGGGCAGGCCGCGGCCGAAACGGGCGGCAAGGCTGATCATTTCGCCACCGTATTCGCCATCATGCACCAGCAGGCGGGGGGATTTTCCACCGGCGTTGCGATAGGCATCGGCAAGGGTTTGCAGACGTTTAAAGGTGATGTCCGTGGGCGGCGCGTCATAGGTCAAAGCGCCCGACGGGCACAGCGCCACGCAGGACCCGCAGCCGCCGCAAATCGCCGGATCAACCGTGACATGTTCACCATCAGGGAAAATCGCGCCGGTGGGGCAGATGTCCAGACATTTGGAACAGCCGGTGATTTCGGCGCGGGAATGGGCGCACAGGTGGCTTTCGGTTTTCAGGTAGAATGGCTTTTCGAATGTGCCGACCATCTGGCCCGCCTCGAACACCGCCTTGGCCACGGCGGCGGGGTTGCGCGGGTCCGCGCGCAGGTAGCCGTCGCGTTTGTTCGGGGCGGGGAAAAGCGGGGTTTCGCCGCGCAGATCAAGGATGATGTCGCATTCGGTTTCGGCCCCGTTACGGGGCGGAGTCATACGGAACGGGCCGCGTCCGGTCGGGTCCAACTGTTGCAGGGCATCGATTCTCAGGTGGAAATTTCCCAGCGTGCCGGTGACGGTTTTTAAGTGACCTGTGACCAGATCGAAACGACGGTCCATCGGTGGTTCGTCAACACTGCCCAGAAGGACGGTGACGGCGAGAATATCTGCCAGTTCTTCGGCGGCAGGCAGGACGATGTCGGCGGAGCCAAGGATCAAACAGCGCCCTTCGGATGTAATATCAAACAGTTTTTCAGCCGGTTTTTCCAGCAGGGAATCCGCGATTAGCGCGGCCATTTTCGGGGCTGATTTTACCGCCTCGTCCGACCATCCCGCCCGGTCACGGATGTCGAAAAAAGCGGGCATTTCGGCCTGAATTTCGTCTGCCAGTTCCTCGAACAGGGTGCGTTCTTGAAGGCAGGCGATCATCGCGCCGCCCTTGGCCATTTCTTTGGCCGCCTCACCGATCTGTGTGGTGCAAAGGGCCGTGTAGACGCGTGAACAGGGCAGGTCGCATGCGTCCTCCAATGCCTTGACATCAATAGGCTGAGTGCCAGAACAATCGCATAAAATCAGTCTCTTATCCATGTATACCCCGTTGGTTTCCCCGTTTCCCCGGGGCGATTCCCTTCCCCACATATTCACCAAATCCCTGCGCCGTAAAGGGGTTTCGAATCAAATCGCACTGCAGGTGATTCGGTTTTTTGATCTGCAGAATCCCAAGAGAAAGACTAAGGTTTTGGGCGGGTGGACTTTATGTCCCGCGCCAGAGCGGGCGCGGGTAGGTTTGGGACGAATTGTCCAGTTTTTATCCGCCGGAAATCACCAATGCACGAAAACTGAAATTTTCCTTTGATCGGGTGGAGAATCCCCCGCAGGTTGGGATCAGGCCGAGGGGCGCGCGAATGACAAACCCGGCCACAGGGAGAAATGCTTTTGACGCAGCAGACAACTGCCAGCCTACCGCTTGGGATCGTGCTCCGGAAATCTCCGGGTGTTACCCGCTGGGCAAAGTGGGTCTGGAAGGCCGTGGCGGTTTTGCCCGGGGCCGCGCAAGAAAGCTGGAAGGAATTACGCCGCGAAGGCGATGTGGTTGAATATCATGCGGCCACCGTTGATCTGGAATTATATCGCGCCGATACCGAGGCCTATCTGGCCGGCCTGTCCACCAACCCGCCCACGATTTATGTCGTGATGCGCGAGGCGACCGATCCGGACGCGCCGCAGGATATCGAGGTTCTGCTGGCCACCGCATCACCCTATGACGCACAGGACTATGCCGATGCGGGCGAGGAAATCATCGAACGGGTGCCAATGCCGGACGGGTTGATCGCATGGATTTACGATTTCATTCAAAAGCACCACGAAGAAGAAGTGTTCGTCAAACGCAAGCGCGACAAGCAGCGGATTGATCTGGTGCAGGACGGGATTGGTGATGCCCGTATCCACCAGACGACCGATGTGTATCGCGCACCGGTTCGCAAGGCGAGGGTCGTGCATTGAGCGCGCCTATGGATAGATGGTCGCGCCGTCGCGCGGCGGTTCAGGCCGAAGCCGAGGCCGAAGTGCTGGCGCAGGAAAAGGCCGTTGTTGCCGAACGTCAGGCCGAACTGGCCGAAAAGACAGACGCCGAAATTCTGGCCGAGCTGGATCTACCGGACCCTGAAACATTGCAGCCCGGTGATGATTTTTCCGGCTTTATGCAGGCCG
>CAZIDQ010000274.1:0-3090 GCA_964538015.1 uncultured Marinosulfonomonas sp. | reverse complement strand
GCCCCCAAAGTTATCGCCGGTGCCAAACACGACTGGGAACTGGTGATCGGTCTGGAAGTGCACGCGCAGGTGTCCAGCAATGCCAAACTGTTTTCCGGTGCCTCGACCCAATTCGGGGCCGAGCCAAATTCGAATGTGGCCTTTGTGGACGCCGCCATGCCCGGCATGTTGCCGGTGATCAACGAATATTGCGTAGAGCAGGCGGTGCGCACCGGTCTGGGGCTAAAGGCCGATATCAATTTGTATTCGGCGTTTGATCGCAAGAATTACTTCTACCCCGATCTCCCACAGGGCTATCAGATTTCACAGCTTTACCACCCGATTGTGGGCGAAGGCGAAGTGTTGGTGGAAATGGGCGAAGGGATCGCCCGCGTGGTGCGCATTGAACGCATCCATCTGGAGCAGGACGCCGGCAAATCCATTCACGACATGGACCCGAACATGTCCTTTGTCGATTTAAACCGCACTGGTGTGGCCTTGATGGAAATCGTCAGCCGCCCCGACATCCGTGGTCCGGAAGAGGCCGCTGCCTATGTTGCCAAAATCCGCCAAATCCTGCGCTATCTAGGCACCTGCGAAGGCAATATGCAAAACGGCAACCTGCGGGCGGACGTGAACGTCTCGGTCTGCCGCCCCGGCGATTATGAACGTTACATGGAAACGCAGGATTTTGACCATCTTGGCACCCGTTGCGAGATCAAGAACATGAACTCGATGCGCTTCATGCAGGCCGCGATTGACTTTGAGGCCCGCCGCCAGATTGCCATTCTGGAAGACGGCGGCACCATCAATCAGGAAACCCGCCTGTATGATCCCGACAAAAACGAAACCCGCAGCATGCGCAGCAAGGAAGAGGCGCATGATTACCGCTATTTCCCCTGCCCCGACCTGCTGCCGCTGGAAATCGAACAGGACTGGGTAGACGAAATTGCCAAAACCCTGCCCGAACTGCCGGATGCAAAGAAACTGCGCTTTATTAACGATTTCGGCCTGTCAGACTATGACGCCTCGGTGCTGACTGCCGATGTGGCCAACGCTGCATTCTTTGAGGATGTGGCCAAGGGGCGCGATGGCAAACTGGCCGCCAACTGGGTGATCAACGAATTGTTTGGCCGCCTGAAAAAAGACGAAAAAACCATCAAGGACAGCCCGGTTTCCGCCGAACAGCTGGGCGGGATCATCACCCTAATCACCAAAGGCGACATCAGCGGTAAAATCGCCAAGGAACTGTTTGAAATCGTCTATACCGAAGGCGGCGACCCAGCCGAGATCGTCGAAGCCCGCGGCATGAAACAGGTCACCGATATGGGCGCGATCGAGGCCGCCGTGGACGAAATCATGGCCGCCAACCCCGCGCAGGTGGAAAAGGCCAAGGAAAATCCCAAACTGGCGGGCTGGTTCGTGGGTCAGGTAATGAAAGCCACCGGCGGCAAGGCCAACCCCAAAGCGGTGAATGAAATTATTGCGAAAAAGCTGAACGGTTAGAGGCGGCAGGAAACAGCCACAAGCGTTTGGACTTGGACAAGTGAATTTGCTAAGACTTGCGTCTTGCGACAACCCAAAAGGTGAACCATGCCAAATTTCGAGTATAAAGTAGTACCCGCCCCCAAAAAGGGGCTAAAGGCCAAAGGCATCAAAGGTGTTGAGGAAAAATTCGCCAATGCACTGGCCGGCGTGATGAACGAAATGGGCGCAAAGGGCTGGGAATACCAACGCTCTGACACCCTGCCCAGCGAAGAACGCTCGGGCCTGCGCGGCAAGACAACCGTTTTTCACAATGTGCTCGTGTTCCGCCGCAAGATCGCCATCAAAGAAACCGCACCGCCAAAATCCGAAGCACCAGCCGTTGCCACCACGGTTGACGATCCCGTCGAAAACACCGCCCCGCTGTTGTTCAGCCGCTCGGCCACCAAAGAAACCGGCAACGCCCCCGCCCTTGGCCCGGCCACCGATGCTGTCGAGGTCAAAGACCCGCGCGGTGACACGTGATGCGCAATAGTCAGCCGTTAATCTCTAACGCCAGCGCATGAATTCGCCCGATTAAATCTTTGCCCAACGCCGCATGAACCGCGCGGTGACGGGCAAGGCGGTTCATATCCTTAAACGCATCCGCTTGAATTATAACACGAAAATGGCTCTCGTTGCTGCCATCATGGCCTGCGTGCCCCGCATGCAAGTCGCTTTCATTGATCACTTGCAACGCATCCGGCGCAAACGCCGCCTGTAATTTTTCAGAAATCTGCACTTCTACTGACATTTTTTGCTTTTGCCCCTTCTATCCGGCGCGTTTCACGGTAAACTCTCTGGTCCGAGTCGAAAAGGTAGAAAAATGGTTAAAGACGATCCCTTCGGGTTTGATATCTCTGTGTCGTCAGACAAAAAGAAACGCACGCGCGGACGGCGCGGGATGTCGGGTGCCTTTGAAACCTCGACACGGGTCTGCGAACATGACGGCTGTCAGGAGGCCGGCAAATACCGCGCGCCCCGTTCACCGGATGCGGTTGACGACTATCTTTGGTTTTGCAAGGTGCACGTGCGCGAATATAACCTGAAATGGAACTTCTTTGACGGCTCGCCCGAAGAAGCCGTCGCGGCACAAATGGACAAGGACCGCGTGTGGGAACGCGAAACCAAACCCTTCAAGAAAACCGACGAGGAACGCGCATGGGCCCGTCTGGGTGTGGATGACCCGCATCAGGTACTGGGCACCAACGCCACCCAGAATCCGGGCCGCTCGATCACCGGCACCCGCAAACTGCCGCCCACCGAACGTCAGGCCATCGAGGTGCTCGAGGCCAAGGACCACTGGACCAAAGCCGAAGTGCGAAAGCAGTATAAAAAGCTGATCAAGGTTCTGCATCCGGACCTGAACGGCGGGGATCGTTCGCAAGAGGAACAGTTGCAACTGGTGGTCTGGGCGTGGGAGCAGATCAAAACCAGCCGCCACTTCAAAACCTGACCCGCGTCTTCTCTTTTGTAAAAATATCCGCGCCGCAGGCATCCCGAGACCCCCTTGTGGGGTCGAGACATCAAGCGAGCCGAAGGCTCTCTTTTTGCCTAGACCCTGCGCAACGCATCCATTGCCACCCC
>CAZIDQ010000273.1:0-3091 GCA_964538015.1 uncultured Marinosulfonomonas sp. | reverse complement strand
AAATCTGTTCCACCAGCAGCGAATGTTCGGCCACGGAATAGGCGTAATCGCCAATCGTCTGCCCATTCCAGCGTGCCACAAAGGCCAACCCGTGGGCGATGTCCTCGACCTCGATGTCCATCGGGGTCGGGTCCAGCAGGTCCAGCCGGCGGCCGGAAAGCATACGTTGCCATGCGCGGGGTTGGGGGGTCATGTTTGATATTCCTTGGTATTGTCCAGAAACGGCTCGCAAAGAGTGACGTATTTGTGTGCGGTAGTCATTCGCAAATTTCGGTCAGTAGGTCCATTTTATTATCAGGCGAACCTGAAATCGCCAGAAACCGGCCCTGACTGTTCAATATGCTTTTCAGCGGGGCCCTAACCCAAAGGAGACCAGTTATGTTTAAACGTATCGTCACCGCCGCCCTTGTTTTTGGCACGCTAGCGCTTGCGCCCCCGGTGCAGGCGCAGGTCCTATGTGCAGAGAGAAGTGTCATCACCGATCGTCTGGAAACCCGTTTTCACGAAACCTATCAAGGGGCGGGGCTGCAAGGCACCACCAGTCTGGTGGAAATCTGGAGTTCCGAGGAAACCGGCACTTGGACAATGCTGTTATCGCGCGCTAACGGGACAAGCTGTGTAATTGCCTCGGGTCAGAACTGGCAGTTTGAACAGGCGCAGGAAATGGCGGGAATCGCCAGTTAATCGGTTGATAAGTTGCCCTTGCTATCAAGCGGTGTTATTTGCGCCCTCAATCTGTATCTGAACCGCAAGGAAAACGCCCAATGGCAACCGATTACATTGTAAAAGACATCGCGCTGGCTGAATACGGCCGCAAGGAACTGAATATTGCCGAAACTGAAATGCCGGGCCTGATGGCGCTGCGCGAAGAATACGGCGACAGCAAGCCGCTAAAGGGTGCGCGGATTGCCGGCAGCCTGCATATGACCATTCAAACAGCCTGTCTGATTGAAACACTGGTGGAATTGGGTGCCGAAGTGCGCTGGGCATCTTGCAACATCTTTTCCACGCAGGACCACGCAGCGGCTGTAATTGCAGCAGCGGACATTCCGGTTTTTGCCATCAAAGGCCAGTCGCTGGTTGAGCATTGGGATTATCAGGATCGCATCTTCCTGTTCGAAGAAGGCACTTGTAACCTGATTTTGGACGATGGTGGTGATGCCACCCTATACATCCTGTTGGGCGCCCGCGCCGAAGCAGGCGAAACCGAATTGCTGGAAAATCCGCAGTCCGAAGAAGAGATCGCCATCTATGCGCAGATCAAAAAGCGTATGGCCTCTAGCCCCGGCTGGTTTACCGCGCAGCGTGACTCGATCAAAGGCGTGTCCGAGGAAACCACCACCGGCGTTCACCGTCTGTATGAACTGGTGAAACAGGGCCAGCTGCCTTTCCCGGCGATCAACGTGAACGACTCGGTTACCAAATCCAAATTCGACAACAAATACGGCTGTAAGGAATCGCTGGTTGACGGTATCCGCCGCGCCACCGACACCATGATGGCCGGTAAAGTGGCCGTGGTTTGCGGTTATGGCGATGTTGGCAAAGGGTCCGCCGCGTCCCTGTCCGGTGCCGGTGCCCGCGTGAAGGTGACCGAAGTTGACCCGATCTGCGCCCTTCAGGCCGCTATGGACGGGTTCGAGGTTGTCCGTCTGGAAGATGTGGTTGATAGCGCCGACATCTTTATCACCACGACCGGCAACAAAGACGTGATCCGCATCGAGCATATGCGCGCGATGAAAGACATGGCGATTGTTGGCAACATTGGCCACTTTGACAATGAAATTCAGGTTGCCGCGCTGAAGAACCACAAATGGACCAACATCAAGGATCAGGTGGATATGATCGAAATGCCATCCGGCAGTCGTATCATCCTGCTGTCCGAGGGTCGTCTGCTGAACCTTGGCAACGCCACGGGTCATCCGTCATTCGTGATGTCGGCATCCTTTACCAACCAGACGCTGGCCCAGATCGAACTGTGGACCAAAGGCGACGAATACAAGAACGACGTTTACATCCTGCCCAAGCATCTGGATGAAAAAGTTGCGCGTCTGCACCTTGCCCGCATCGGTGTAAACCTGTCGGTTCTGGACAAAGAGCAAGCGGATTACATCGGTGTATCGGTTGACGGCCCATTCAAGCCGGAACACTACCGCTACTAACTGGCTGACTAATTAAGTTTAAAAATACCGGGCATTTTGTCCGGTATTTTTTTGTTTGTGATTCTGTGTACTTCAAGGCCTCAGATCACAGATTTGAATGGATTGGGCGTTAGGGCCTTAAATTTGAATACGTCCAATGGAATACGCTACTTCCCGCTAACCAATGTTTACTTTGCGGGCTACTGTCTGCCGAACATACTCTCCCATGCCCATGTGATTTGCTCCTCTCCTTGATCAGCCGATAGGCAAGAC
Organism: uncultured Marinosulfonomonas sp.; assembly: GCA_964538015.1. GTDB lineage: Bacteria > Pseudomonadota > Alphaproteobacteria > Rhodobacterales > Rhodobacteraceae > Profundibacter. Next base: position 680 of record CAZIDQ010000273.1, on the reverse strand, counting down.
ATTGATCAGCGCGACGGGATTCGCCCGCCAGCTATCAACAACAATAACGAGGAGAGAAAAATGAAACATATAAAATCGGCAGCCCTCGCAATTGCCCTTCTGGTGCCCATCACGGGTATGGCACAGGATTGGAATGGATTTTATGGCGGCGTGCAAATCGGCCGTGGAGATTTTGGATTGGACGGCGCGGCAAGCTCCAAAGGCAATACTTATGGAGGTTTTGCCGGGTACAATCAGGATTACGGTAGCTATGTTCTGGGCATGGAACTGGAAGCTGAAGGAACCAATATCACGGCCACAGGCGGTACCGATCTGGACAGGCAATATGGTGCCAAGGCGCGTGCCGGTTACAAGATTGGCAATGGGTTGGTTTTTGGCACACTCGGTTATGCGGTTGCCCAAACATCCAATCTGGGGACCGGTCGCGGTGTGACCTATGGAATCGGGTATGACCACGCAATAACCGATCGGATGTTCGTTGGTTTGGAGTACCAGCGTCACGATATTGGAAATCTGTCTGGCGCTGTTTCCGATGCCGAACTGGACCAACTTTCCGTAAGGGCAGGTTTCCGCTTCTGATCTCGACAGAAAAGTCAGGCGCTAGAACAACTTGCGCCTGACACGCCAGATGTGACAAACATGCCAAATTTTTCCCTTTGTGCGCGTAAATTCTTGGGCTA
>CAZIDQ010000272.1:0-3098 GCA_964538015.1 uncultured Marinosulfonomonas sp. | reverse complement strand
GCAGTTGACTGTTAATCAATTGGTCGTAGGTTCGATCCCTACCGTCGGAGCCAAAGAATTCAGAGGGTTAGCGGTAAAGCGCTGACCCTCTTGCAATTCGTAGTTACCAAATAGTACCTATATTTGGAGGAGACGATGAGCATGGACTGGGACGAAATCCGAAGAACAGGGACGTCTGGCGTCCGACCAGACGAATGGCCGGAGGATGTGTACGCGATCTCGATGGAAGGTCTGGCTCTTCTTGGCATTCATTCGAAAAAACGTAAGTTGTTCTGGGATGGAAATGAGATTGTCACTCGAAGTGTAGTCCGGCTGGGAAAATACGAGCTAGGGCTTGCTGCCATAGCTTCTGTCTCAACACTCGGAATGTTTGTTCTCAGCCTCGGTGCTGCCGGCGGTTGGTGGAATTAGGCACTCCAAGTGACAGCCTTCACTCCCCATATCTGAGCGGACTGTGCTTCTGTGATCGTCAAGGCGAGCATTCTAATGCGTTCGTTGTTCTGGCCGTCATCTTCGTTTCACTTTTGGCTTGCCAGCTTACCAAAATGCAGGACGTCACAGCTATAATTATCAGGACCACCGACATCACCCGTTGATCAGGCGTGCAACCGAAATGAATCGGTTGCACGGTTGGCAATCGCGATAAATCCTGAGGGCCGGTTGGCGTCAGTTTCCGGAGAAAAAGGCGTTCACCTCGGCGGCTATTTCAGCGTGCTCCTGTCTGCGCTCTTCCATGCCGCGTTCGCAGACAAAAACATCGTCCGGCTCTTCTTGTTTGAGAATATCCAGCGCTTGAGGCGTGCAGACCCCCAGAAAATCGAAATGCGACAAGGATGCGGGTTCAAGATACCGAACATTGGATTTAGGCAGACCCGCAACAAGAGCACGGGATTCAATATCCAGATCCAGTCCGGAAATATCAAGCGGCGCGCCGATCACCAGTAACGGGCGGTTTATATTGGCCAGACTATCAGGTGAAAAAGTCTGGGTGCCGCCAAGGTCAAACACCGCAAAGGCACGGATGCGGTCATCAGACCAATCCTGCGAGATTATCGCGCGATCCTTGGGCGTTTTTGCAACGCCCCACTTGGCAAAGATGCCACAGACAAGCTCGTCCGGGTTGGCAGCGCAAAACGCATCCATCTTACCGGAATCATAACGACCACCGGCCAATAGTATGGCGGTAAATCCCCCCATGGAATGACCCGCCATATAGATGCGGTCCTGATCCACCAAATCGCCAAATTCGGATGTATCCAGAATATAATCAATGGTTCGGGTAATGTCGTTTGCCCGCTCCCACAGTTGGCGGCGCTGGGTCGGGTCGCGGTTAAACGTCGATGTGCCCGGATGATTGATCGCGGCAACGATGTATCCCTTTTCACTCAAGCCCTGTGCAAGCCATGCCTGATTTCGGGCATTGCCAAACATGCCGTGGGACAAAACCACAAGCGGGTGTTTGCCTTTGGCGGGGTCCGCATTGGGGATGACGCGGATCGGTTCCCACACGGCATTGCCATGTGCGCGAATTTTCCCTTCGGTTTGATGTGTCGGGAACCACAAATATCCCTTTATTGGGCGATCGTCCCTTTTATCGGTAACTTCCAGATCAATCAGACCGGTTTGAAAGTCTTCTGCCACAAGGGTTGTTGCCCCTATTACAAGCGAGATAATTGCATAGATTGAAGTTCTGAATTTCATCAAGTAGTCTCCATAATTTGTGTATGATGACAGTGATGTTTGATATAATAGCTGCAAAAACAATGGCCTAGACGGGGTTTTGCTGTCCTTGATCCTGATGCAGGACACCGGTTGCAAGATAAAGGACAGCACTGGCGCAAAAGAGAACACAAAAGGGAGCGCGATTTGCTGGCACTACCGTTACCGATTTTGAGCTTCGCACTTTCGGCGATCGCATGCGCGTTGGTTTGGCGACTTGAAATCGGCAGCCGCCTGGCACGTGTCTTTTTCATCAGTGTATTCGCCCTGATCGCAATAAGCACATTGTTGATTGGCCTGCGGTTTGGCTATGGTTTTGAGCAGTTTGTTGTCATCCAGAGAATCATTCCACTGTTTATCGGGCCATGTATCTATCTTGGTTTTCTGGCCCTGACTTTGCCTGACAAAAAATTACGCCCCTCTATAAAAAGACACTTGGGGGTGGCGGTTTTTGCCGCGCTTTTACCGCAGATTTTGCCAATGGTCCGCCCGTATTTCGATCTGGTGATCGGCTCCAGCTACCTGTTTTATTCCGTGGTATTGGTGCTTCTTTGGCGCAAAGGTGAAAACAGCCTCGTTCATGCGCCATTGCATCTTCTGCACTCACTTAGGGTTTGGATGCTTGGCTCGGCTTTGCTGCTTGCGATCAATCTGGTTTTCGACACGGGGATTGCGATCAGTTTTGCCATGCAACGCGTCGATAACGCGATCCAGTTGATCTCGTATGGGTCGATCATTTCGATGGCCAGCCTGATCTTGGCAATCATTGTGTTTTCAAATATGTCCTCGCGGCCCCGGGGGAAAACCGCAAGCGATCTGCCCACCGGAGAAGGCGCAGAACTGGAGCAAGCGGCCCGTTCGTTGTTGATGGAAAGCAAACTGTATCTGGATACCAATCTAACGCTGGAACGTCTAGCCAAACGCCTGCACGTCCCTGCCCGCGCACTGTCAGAAGCCGTCAATCAGACACAAAACATGAATGTTTCACAATACGTGAACGGGTTTCGGCTGCGACACGCGGCTATGCTTTTGCAAACCAGCAAACTGAATGTGACGCAGGTGATGGAGCAATCCGGTTTTCTGACACGCTCGAATTTCTATCGCGAATTCGAAAGGGTATATGCGCTTTCACCGATCGAGTACCGGACGCGCCACCTTGATAGCAACGCTTGAATTCATTTAGGGTCAGGACCTATTAATCCGTCAAATCCGAAGGACGCCGTTTTCCCTTCATCTCAGCGACGCGGGCCGCTTGTGAACAGAACCACTGTTAACGGCGCGTCCCGAACCGCTGATATTTCGGGAAAATGGCGCCAGCGGTGCAGGATTAATAGGTCCTGACCCTAGGTATTCGCGGCAATGCGCGCGGGTTTTGAAAG
>CAZIDQ010000271.1:0-3102 GCA_964538015.1 uncultured Marinosulfonomonas sp. | reverse complement strand
CCGAACGCCAGCCCCAGCGTGATCAGCACCTCTAGGGAATAGTCGTCAATCAGCCGCATCACGCGAAAGGTCAGCCAGCCCAGAACCGCGCCCAGAACCGCGCCGCCGATGGCCTCTTGGCCAAACAGTTTCAGCCCGCCTATCAGGCCCGAAGCATGGGCATCATGGCCCGATGGAAACGCCATCCCGACAAGGATCAAAAACACCACATAGGCCACCCCGTCATTAAACAGGCTTTCCCCTGCGATTTTGGTTTCCATAGATTTTTTCAGGTTGGCCGAGCGCAGCACCCCCAACACCGCCACCGGATCAGTGGGCGAGGCCAGCGCGCCAAACACCAGCGCCACGATCAACGGCATTCCCGTCAGCCAGCTAAAGCCAACGCCAATGACGGCGGTCGACAGGCCCACGCCAACGGTCGCCATCAAGGCCACCAATACCCATTCGCGTTTCAGATCGCTCATCTTTACATGCAGCGCACCGGCAAACAGCAACAGGCCCAACATGCCTTCCAGCAGGGACGAGGAAAACTCGATTTCTTCGACAATGCCGCGCACTTTGTCGGCCATACCCCAATGGGGCAGGGCGTAGTCCACTCCCATTACCGCCAATGACGCCAGAAAGGCCACGATCAGGATGCCGATGGAAGGGGGCAGTTTCAGGAACAGATAGTTGAACGCCCCGAATGCACCGGCCAGCACGATCAGTAGTGAAGCAATTTGCAGAAGTGTCATTTTGGCCTGTCCCTAATTCTGTTTCCCTGCTTCCTATCACACCCGTCCGGCAAAATGGAACTTGCAAGATCAGCACAGCCGTGCGCTGTTGGCAAAAAAGCAGGAGGCCCGATGCAACGCAAACCCAATATCGACATGTTCGGCGCGATTTCCCTGATCGGGTTTTCGGTGCTGCTTGGGTTCAATCAGGTTGTGATCAAGGTGGTGAACGGCGGCTTGCAGCCGGTGTTCTTTGCCGGTTTGCGCTCGCTCGGGGTGATTTTCTGCGTATGGCTGTGGATTCGCCTGCGCGGTCGCAAGCTGGATTTCAAACCCGGCACCATCCGTGCGGGCATCCTGATGGGCGTGGTGTTTGCGTTTGAATTCATATGTCTGTTCATGGCGCTGGATTTGACCAGCGTCACCCGCACCACGGTGATCTTTTATTCCATGCCCGTCTGGCTGGCGATTGCCGCACATTTCCTGATGCCGGGCGAACGGATCACACCGGTTAAGGCGGCGGGCCTGTCGATGGCGTTTGCGGGCGTGTCCTGGGCCATCATTTCGCGCGGATCTGGCGGTGAGGGCAGCCTGACGGGCGATCTGTTTGCCTTGGGTGCTGCATTCGGTTGGGCGGGGATCACATTGGTTGCCCGCGTGACACGCCTGTCCGAAGTGCGCTCGGAAATGCAGGTGTTTTGGCAGGTGCTGGTCTCGGCTCCGATCCTGCTGGCGGTGGCGCCGCTGTTCGGCCCATTGGTGCGGGAATTGGAGCCGGTCCACCTGTGGGGGCTGGGTTTCCAGATTGTGGTGGTGGTATCGGCGGGGTTTATTTTCTGGCTGTGGCTGTTGTCGATCTATCCCGCGTCCTCGGTGGCCTCGTTCAGCTTTTTGACACCGATTTTCGGGGTGTTCATGGGCTGGTTAATGCTGGGCGAAACGCTTAGCCCCTCGCTGATCCTGTCGCTGGTTCTGGTGGCAGGGGGGATATTGCTGGTGAACAGGCCAGTGCGGTGACGGATGCGGGTGGCACAAGCCGTATCCTACCCGACCACCACATCCGCCCAAACGGGCAGATGGTCCGACGCCCGTCGTGACAACGGCGTTTGCACCACGCCTGCGGTTTTCAGATGTACGCCGCTATCAATCGCAAACCGGTCCAGTGCGGCCACCGGGCGGGCGGCATGAAACGACAGGCCGGGGGCGTGGATGGTGAAATGCTCTTTCAGCGGTTCCATCCCGCGTGAAGGGGACCATTCGTTGAAATCACCGGTGATCACCGTGGGCCGCGCGGGCAGGGGCGCCAGCGCCGCCAATATCGCCGTCATCTGCTCCAGCCGGTAACGCCGGATCAATCCCAGATGCACCGCCACCAGCCGCAGCGGGCCGATATCAGCCACCACCGCACCGCGTGGTTCCAGCCCCGGCAGGGACAACCGCTGGATTGCGCCAACCTCCAGCCCATCACGTACCAGCACCGCATTGCCGTGCCAGCCCAGTGACACGCCGGTATCGTCCAGCGCCAGCGGCACATAATCGCTATAGGCACGCACCATATCGGCGGGCAGGGCGGCGGGGCGTTTGCCCAGACGGCGGTCTGCCTCTTGCAGGGCAATAATATCGGCACCGATGCTGTTGATCACCCCAAGGCTGCGCGACGGGGTGCGCCGCCGGTCAAGGCCAACGCATTTGCGCAGATTATAGGTAGCGATGCGAAACGGCTGTGTCATAGTTAACATATAGCGACGATTAACCAGCGATTGAAGATCGTGCACAACAGGGTTATTTGCAAAGGTATGAAACTTGGCGGACAAAGCTATGTCGTTTACCTGATCTGGGCCATTCTGGTGCTGGAACTGGCCATGTCCGTGCTGAACGCACGCTATTCTCTGGCCTTCATCGCTTTGGCAACGATATCGCTATCACTGGCCCCGATGATCCTTGGCGACCGGTTCCATATCCGTTTGCCGGTGCATTTCTTTGCCGGGATTGTGTTGTTCATTTTTGGCACAGTTTATCTGGGCGAAGCATTCGATTTTTACGAGAAATACTGGTGGTGGGATGTGTTGCTGCATGGCGGCTCGGCACTGGGGTTCGGGCTGATCGGGTTTATCTTTGTTTTCATCATGTTTGCGGGCGACCGCTACGCCGCGCCGCATTGGGCCCTGTCGTTTATGGCGTTTGCAATTGCCGTCAGCATCGGGGTTCTGTGGGAGATTTTCGAGTTTTCGATGGATCAGGCATTCGGTTTGAACATGCAAAAATCCGGCCTGATCGACACCATGTGGGACCTGATCGTCGATGTGATCGGCGCGGCCATCGGGGCAGGGGCAGGATACGGTTTTTTGCAAGGGCGCGAGAAAAACTGGCTGGCGGGGATGATCCGCGA
>CAZIDQ010000270.1:1448-3125 GCA_964538015.1 uncultured Marinosulfonomonas sp. | reverse complement strand
CCGAAACTGTTGCCCGGCATCACCGCGATGTGTTCGCTTTGCAGCAGGGCATGGCCAAAGTCCTCGCCGCTCATCCCCGTGGCGCGCACGTCCAGCATCAGATACATCGCGCCCATCGCGGGCAGGTGTTTGACCACGTTCTGCCCGTCCAGCACCCGCATGGCGATTTCGCGGCGGCGCGCAAAGGGGGCGGCGACTTCGGCTTCCAGCGGGATACCCTGTTCCAAGGCAAACTGGGCGGCGTCCTGAATGTAGCCCGGCACGCCATAGGTGGTGTGGGTGGCCAGATTGGTCAGGTGTTCGATCGCCTTTTTCGGCGCCACAATCCAGCCGATCCGGCTGCCGGTCATCGCGTGGCTTTTGGACATCGAGCCAACCACCAGCGTGCGCTGTGCCATATCGGGCAGGGCGCGGGGGCTTAGGTGTTCGCCTTGCCAGATCTGCGTGTCATACACTTCGTCCGAAATCAGCCACAGGTCATTTTCGCGGCACACATCGGCAATTCCTTCCAGCGTGGTGCGGGAATAGACCACGCCGGTGGGGTTGTTCGGGGTGTTGATCAGCAGGGATTTGGCCCCCTTGGCGTGTTTTGCAATCGCTTCGGCCTGTGGCTCGAAATTGTCCCGCGCGTGGGCGGCGACGGGTGTGGCGATGGCTCCGACCGCGCGCAGGGTGGCGGGGTAGGTGGCGTAATAGGGATCAATGAACAGGGCGGTGTCGCCTTCGTCGCAAACCGCGTGATGGCTGAAAAACAGCGCCGATTGCCCGCCCGGTGTGATCAGCACATTGTCGATTGTGGTGGGCACGCCGGTACGGTCCTGCACACGGGCTGCCACGGCCTGTCGCAGGTCGGTCGTGCCGGGAACAGCGGCGTATCCGGTGTGGCCACCAAGGGCCGATTTATGCATCGCGTTCAGGATGTCGGGGTGGGTGCGGATATCATGTTCGCCGATGGTCAGTTCAGTGACGGGGATGCCCGCCTCGATCATCTCGCGCGATTTCAGATAAAGGCCCCAGCCATCATGGCCGTCGCCCAAAAGGGTGGTGATGCGGTTTGATAATTGCATGGTGACTCGCAGGCCTGTGTTGCTTTGCGCCACGCGACCACAGGAAAGGGGTGTTTGTCAAACGGGGAATACGCGCGGCGGGGTGAACCCCGCCCTACGCGCGTTTTGCGGCCCGATAGGACAGGGGCAAGGAGGCGAGGTAAGCCAGATCGACCAGCGCCAGCACATGCCACGGGAACACCGTCAGCACGATCAAAAACAGCACGACACCGGCAAACAGGATGAACTGTTTTTCCTGCGGGATGGTCATTTTTTTAATCGAAAAGGTCGGGATCCGGCTGACCGCCAGACCTCCAGCGAAAATGATATATAGGGCGACCATAACAGGGTGGGTGGTGATCCCGTCCCACCCCATCAGCAACAGGAACGCGGGCAGAAAGCCCAGACAGGCCAGCGCGGGCGCGGGCACGCCGACCCAGAAACGGTGATCGACCGGTTCGTCGTTATCTTCCAGCAGGGCGACGTTGAAACGGGCCAGCCGCATCATGCAGGCGATGGTATAGATGATCAGCGCCAGCCAACCGAAGTTGGCAAAAGGGGTTCCGGCAAAGAACATCGCGTAAAGGATGATGGTGGGGGCCACGCCGAAGTTGAAGAAATCGGCCAGCGT
>CAZIDQ010000270.1:0-1348 GCA_964538015.1 uncultured Marinosulfonomonas sp. | reverse complement strand
CTGCCAAATCGGATCAGGCCAAAGCGGTGGCCCGCCTCGATCTTGTCCCCGACCTTGACGAAACAAACGATGCGCCGCGCCACAAGGCCGGCGATCTGGATCACACCGATAGAGATGCCATCCGCGTTGGTGATTGTCAGTGAATTGCGCTCGTTGTGCTCGCTGGCTTTGTCCAGCGATGCATTGACGAATTTGCCTTTGTGGTAGGTGATGTTGGTGAATTCACCGGCCATCGGCGCGCGGTTCACATGGCAGTTGAATACGTTCATGAACACCGAAACGCGCACACGTTCGTCCGGTCCCAGCCCCATATCCTCGGGCGGGACAACCGTGGAAATCAGGCTGACCACACCGTCGGCGGGTGACAGGATCAGTCCCTCTTTTTGCGGAACCGAGCGCACGGGGTTGCGAAAGAAGTAATAGCACCAGATGGTCAATACCATGCCGACCCAGAAAAGCGGTGGCCACAACAGGCCAAGGCCAACCGAAATCGCGGCAAAGATGGCAACAAATTTGACCCCTTCGGGGTGCATCGGGACGGCGACAATTTTTAGCGGGTTTGACATGGTTTTCCGTTATCTAGGCAAGGATCAGATGTTGCCACAGCACGTAAGCCAGAAACAGCCCGTTTGCAATCAACAAACACATGACCGCCAATGATCCGAGGTCTTTGGCATCGCGCGCAAACTCGCTCCAGTCGGGGGAAACATGGTCCACCACGGCCTCGATTGCGGTGTTCAGGGCCTCGACGGCGACCAGTAACAGCGCAAGGCTGGTGGCGACCAGAAAGTCCACACCACTTGCCCCGATCAGCGCAAAAACTGCCATCACGATCAGGTAAAGCAGCACTTCCTGCCGAAACGCGGCCTCTTTCCACAGGCATTTAAGACCGCCGATGGAATAGCTGGCCGCCGCGAAAACATGTTTGATACCGGTGGTGCGTTCGGGTTTTTCAGGCTGGGTCATGGGTTACTCCGATGCTGTGCGGCAGGCGGACACAACATCCAGACCGGCGGATTTTTCGCTGGTGGTGATGTCCATCATACCAAGGATTGTGTGGAACATGTTTTCATGGGTTGCAGGCTGTTTGGCGCGGCTGTCCAGACAGGCCGGATCAAGCCCGAATGCGTTTTTATAAGCATCCGAAAACCACAGGATCATCGGCACGCGGGTCTGGAAATCGGGCGCCATGAAATAAGGGGTGCCATGCAGGTAAATCCCGTTTTCACCCAAGGATTCCCCGTGGTCGGACAGATAGAACATTGCCGGGATCACATTATCCTGAGTCTGTAGGAACTTGATGGTTTCGGCCAGAATATGGTCGGTATAGGCGATGGTGTTGTCATAG
>CAZIDQ010000269.1:0-3140 GCA_964538015.1 uncultured Marinosulfonomonas sp. | reverse complement strand
GGGTTGCGCAGGTCAGCGGTGATGCTTTCTTTATTACGGTTGATCGCATGAAACAACGAGTTATCCCCGTCAATATCGGTATCCGAAATATACAAATGGCGGCACAAATCGCCGGTGCCGGGGCGCTCGACCTTGATCACACGCGCGCCAAGATCAGCCAGTTTTAGCCCGCAAAGAGGGCCAGAAAGGAACTGGCTGAAATCAAGCACCGTTAGCCCATGCAGGGGGCGGTCTTCTGGGCGTAAAACCTTCATTTTAGGCTCTCCTGATAGGCTGATTCCAATTGTGATAATGCGGTGCCGAGGCTGGTTTCCCCGCGCAAACAAGCATGTAAAATGTCGCCGCCCTGTTCTTGAAAGCGCATATACCCGTCATAGCGCGGGCGAATCCACGCGCTGTCCAGTGTGGCGCGGGTGTTGCGGAAAAAGTCGCGGCTGGCGGCATTGCAGTGGTCAGATTCCCACGCCACCGCATTTGCAGGCTGCCCGCCAGCTTCAAAAAACAAGCCCGATTGGCAATCAGCACCGGCGATCCAGAAGGCGTAATCCACAGCTATATCTTTGTGCTTGGAACTGGCTGAAACCGCGATTCCGGTGCCGCCAAGCACAGTGCCGCTCGGGTCGCTAGAAAGCATCCCGGGTGCATCGGTAAAGTGCAGCGGAAACCGGCAATAGCCATCGCGGCTATAGTTGGTATAGCCATAGCCAAAGGGTGCATAGGCGGGGCCGTCCGCCATATTTCCCATCCAGTCAAACACGCCGATCGGGTCAAGCTCTAGGCATTTCGGGTCCATCAACCCTACTATTTCTTGCAGCATATTCAGCACCTTGGCCCCATTTTGCGCCGAGATAAACTGCGCCTGTGCCAGCGGCATGCCCATGTTTTTGGCCATGCCCATAAACACCATCAACGCGTTGATCGGGATCAACGCGAAGGCAACTTTCCCCTGCTGCGCCAGTTTCAGCACCTCGGGCCAACGGCGGGGTGCGCGCGCCAACAGGTCAGGCCGATAAGCCGCTACTGGGGTTGCGGCATCAATCGCCAAGGCCCATTGGCGGCCATCAATCTGGTAGGATTCGTGCGAATGGCCGATGGACTGTGCCGTGAGTGTGGCCAGCGCCTGATCACGGCCAAGCCCGTCAAGCGCCAGCAATTCACCGCTGCGCGCGACCTGCCCCACATGCGGGTGGTCAATCACCATCAGGTCATACTCGCTGGCCATGTCCTCAATCGGGCGGTCGGCAAAGGCCTGTAGCGAGCGCTGTTCCCAGATGATTTCCACATCGGGATGCACCTTGGCATACTGTGCGGCGGTGGCGACCATCGGGTCATAGCCCCGCGCATGGTTCCACGTCATTCCGCGCAGGGTTTTCTTAGGCATCCTCCACCACATCTTGGCGCTGCTCGCCCAAGCCTTCAATGCCAAGCGTGATAACATCACCCGCCTTCAGATAGCGCGGCGGGTTTTGGCCCATGCCCACGCCCGGAGGAGTGCCGGTGGAAATAATATCACCCGGATGCAACGTGAAGAACCGGCTGAGGTAGCTGACGAGGTGGGCAACCCCGTAAACCATGGTTGCGGTGCTGCCATCTTGCTTGCGCTCGCCGTTCAGCTCCAGCCACATTTTCAGGTTTTGCGGGTCAGCGACCTCATCTGCGGTGAGCAGGTAAGGGCCGGTTTGGCCGAAGTTGTCACAGCCCTTGCCTTTGCACCATTGGCCTTCCATTTCCAGCTGATAAGCGCGCTCGGACACGTCGTTAATCACGCAATAGCCCGCTACATGGCTTAGCGCATCTGCCTCGCTCACATATTTGGCGGGCTTGCCAATAACCACGCCCAGCTCAACCTCCCAGTCAGTTTTTTCCGAGCCACGCGGAACGATAATCGGATCATTGGGGCCGCAAATGGCGCTGGTTGCCTTCATAAACAATACCGGCTCACTGGGCACGGTCATGCCCGCCTCAGCGGCGTGGTCGGAGTAGTTCAGGCCAATGCACATGAACTTTCCGGTGCCGCCAACGCAGGCGCCAAGGCGCGGGGTGCCGGCCACTTTGGGCAGGGTTGACAGGTCCAGCGCCTTAAGCGCGCCGAGGTCAGCGAGCACATTGCCCGCAATGTCAGCCACCACTCCCGAGAGGTCCCGCAGGTCTCCGTTTTCGTCAATTGCACCGGGTTTTTCGGCCCCGCGTTCGCCAAATCTTACAAGTTTCATAATATGTCCTTAGTTTGCCCAGCCGCCATCAATAACGTGGGTTTGTCCGGTGGTAAAGCCCGCCTCGTCGGAGGCCAAATAGGTGGCGAGCGCCGCGATTTCATCTGGTGTGCCAATGCGGCCCATGGGCTGGCGGGCGATGAAATCTGCCATGGCTTTATCAAAATCCCCCGTGGCGCGCAGGCGCTCGTGCAGCGAGGGGCTTTCGACCGTGCCGGGGCAGATGGCATTGCAGCGAATACCCTTGGTCACGTAATCCGCCGCCACCGATTTAGTCAAGCCAATCACCGCCGCTTTGGTGGTGGTATAGGCAAAACGGTTTGGCACGCCCTTAATGGAACTGGCAACGGATGCCATGTTAACAATCGAGCCTTTACCCGCCGAAAGCATGCCGGGCAGCACGGCGCGAATGGTGGTAAACATGGCCTTCACATTCAGGGCAAAAGCAAAATCAAGGTCGGCCTCGCTGGCCTCCAGAATGGAGCCCGCATGCACAAACCCCGCGCAGTTAAACAGTACATCCACCGCGCCAATCTCGGCAACCAACGCGTTGATCGCATCGGTGTCGGTCACGTCAAGCTGATGCACCTCAAGCCCCTCGACCCCCACAATTGGGTCGATGTTGATATCGGTGGCAATCACCCGTGCGCCCTCATCACGCATCCGTAGCACAGTGGCAAGGCCAATGCCCGCCCCCGCCGCCGTGGCCAGCACGGTTTTTCCTTGTAAACGCTTCATATTATGCTCCTTTTATCGGGTTGGCAGACAGGCAGGGCCTATCGGCTCAAAGGTTTTATACGTCAGGATAAATTCGCGGTGGCCAAGCGCTTCCGAGGCGGTTTCGGCCCCGTTTGCGACGTCCAGCACCATATTGTAAATCTGGGTGCCCACGTCCTCAAGGCTGGCCTCGCCTTCAATAATAGCACC
>CAZIDQ010000268.1:0-3158 GCA_964538015.1 uncultured Marinosulfonomonas sp. | reverse complement strand
GCGCCTGACTGCCGCGCCTTTTCGCGCCCGCCCTTGAACAGCGCCATCGTCGGAATCCCGCGGATGTTATAGCGTTGCGAAGCATTGGGGTGTTCCTCGGTGTTGATCTTGGCAAAGCGCACGTTCGGCTGCATCTTTTCCGCCGCCATTTTGAACTGCGGAGCCATCATCCGGCACGGGCCACACCACGGCGCCCAGAAATCCACCACCAGCGGCACATCGTCATTCTTGGCCGCCTTGTTCAGCGTTGCCAGATCAATCTCGGCCACTTTGCCGGTGATCAGCCATGCGCCGCATTTGCCGCATTTCGGCCTGTCGCCAATCTTGTCTGCCGGAAAGCGACTGATTGCGCCGCATTCCAGACAGGTGCATTTCAGTAGTTTGCTCATTAGTCTATCTCCTGATCCGTATCTTGGTTGCCCTGCACATAATCGCACGGCGTAAAATTGCCACCCGCTTGCCCGCTACAGCGCCAATTCGCCGCGCATCAGAACCACGCCCTGACCGCCAACCTTTACGCCGGTCGGGGCTTCGCGCGGTCCCAACACTTCAACCTGCGCCGATCCGGGTCGGCCCATCCAATGGCCCTGCTCGGCCACAAACCGCGGGTTTTTGATCAACCCGTAATGCCAAAGATATGCGGCCATGCAGCCGGTTGCCGATCCGGTAAACGGATCCTCGGGCGGCATTGGTGGCGGCAACATCAGGCGCGAGAACGTATCCCCCGCCTCTGTCTCGCCCTCAAGCACCACAAGAAACGGCTCCATCGCCTTGTCCGCGCCCAATCCGCGTGCTGAATGATAATTCTCTAACTGCTGCAAATCCAGCTTGGCGCGGCGCAGCGCATCCTTGCCCCGCAGCACTGCAATACAAAACGGCGTGCCGGTTGAAACCGTCTGTGGCACACCGATTATGTCATCCGCCGATAATCCATATAGCGCTGCAATTTCCGCCGGATCATGGGTTTGGCCAAACACCGGCGCGGGCTGGGTCATGGTGATCACCCCGTCCGCAACCGTTACCGGCAACACCCCTGCCCCGACTTCAAGCGTGAATTCCGCCCGCCCGTCCACCAGCGGCACCAGACCGCGATCCAGCAGCGATGTAACGGTGGCAATCGTCGGATGCCCCGCCATCAGAATTTCCTGATGCGCCACATAATAGCGCGCCCCGAAATCCGCAACATCCGAGTCAACCAGATAGGCACATTCCGACAGCGAGGTTTCATTCACCAGCGCCAAGCGTTGTTCAAGGCTCAGCCCCTTTGCCCCATGCACCACCACGCAGGCGTTGCCGCCAAAGGGGCGCGTGGTAAAGGCATCCACCCAGTCAAACGCGTATGCCATTAGTGAACCGTCACCGGTGCCAGATCATTCTGCCGTGCCAGAAAAAATGCCATATTGCGGTCGCGCACCAGCGCCAGTTGCTCGCCTTTTTCACTGCAAACAGCATACATCTGCTTAAGGTCACCAACCTCGTCGCGCACCTCTTTGGGCAGGTCGGCCACGTCGACCGGCTTGATATAAACAATGCTGCTATTGGTTCCGAAATCAAATGGAGTATTCATCGCGCTCTCCTTATGTCCTGTTAATCGGAATGGTGTGTACAATCATTTCCGGCTCGGCCCGTTCCAGATCGATATGCAGCAACCCGTTTTCAGTCGCCGCCATGCCCACCTCGACCCCTTCGGCCAAAACAAAGCTTTTCTGGAATTGTCGCGCCGCGATGCCACGATGCAGGAACACACGGTCTTCGTCCGCATCTCCTTGCCGTCCGCGCACCACCAACTGCCGGTCCTCGACGGTGATCGACAGATCATCCTCGGCAAAACCGGCAACGGCCAGCGAAATGCGGTAACTGTTTTGCGAGGTCTGTTCGATGTTATACGGCGGATAGCCGTCATTGCCCGATTTCGCGGTGCGCTCCACCAGCCGTTCCAATTGGTCAAATCCCAACAGGAAGGGGTGCGTCGTCAGTGTCAGCTTCGTCATAAATATGTCCTTTATCAAGCGACCATTTTGTTCAGGCCCCGCCATGCGGCAACCCGTATGGGTATAATATGGGCAGTCATCCCGCCCCCTGCAAGGGATCAAACCCTTCCCGCAATGCAAAAAAGCGGCTATTCATAACGTTAAAGTAACCGACTCACAGGTAAATCCACCCGCATGACCAACCCCGTTGAAATGACCCACGAAGAGGTTCTGCGCGTCGAGCTTGAAGTTTTACGTCAGGAACACCGCGATCTGGACGAGGCAATTCAGGCCCTTGTCGAATTGCGCCGCGCCGATCAACTGACCATCCGCCGCCTGAAAGCCCAAAAATTGCGCCTGAAAGACCAGATCGCAAGGATCGAGGACGAGCTGACACCGGACATCATTGCGTAATATTCGCGGGCAGGTATAGTGCGCGCTCATTCAGCAGGGGATGCACAATGGCACAGGTAAAAATCGGCATCATTATGGGCAGTCAGTCGGACTGGCCGGTGATGAAACTGGCCGCAGAGATTCTGGACGAACTGGGGCTGGCGTACGAGACGAAAATCGTATCCGCCCATCGCACCCCCGACCGGCTGTGGGACTATGGCAAAACCGCCGCCGACCGTGGCTTGCAGGTGATCATTGCCGGTGCTGGCGGGGCGGCGCATCTGCCC
Source organism: uncultured Marinosulfonomonas sp. (assembly GCA_964538015.1). GTDB lineage: Bacteria > Pseudomonadota > Alphaproteobacteria > Rhodobacterales > Rhodobacteraceae > Profundibacter. Next base: position 508 of record CAZIDQ010000268.1, on the reverse strand, counting down.
GGTATGATGGCCAGCAAAACCCGCATTCCGGTGATCGGCGTGCCGGTGCAAACCCGCGCTTTGTCGGGTGTCGACAGCCTCTATTCCATCGTGCAAATGCCCAAGGGTTTTCCCGTGGCCACCATGGCCATCGGTGCCGCCGGTGCTGCCAACGCAGGGCTTATGGCCGCCGGTATCCTTGCCCTGAACGACGCTGATCTTGCCGCCCGCCTTGACGCATGGCGCGCCGCCCTTTCGGCCTCGATTGCGGACGAGCCAACAGATGACTAATCCCCTTCCCACCGGCGCAACCATCGGCATTCTTGGCGGCGGGCAACTGGGCCGGATGCTCTCGGTCGCGGCCGCGCGGCTTGGCTTTATCACCCATATCTTCGAACCCGGCGCCAACCCGCCCGCAGGCCACGTTGCCGACCGCGTCACCACCGCTGCCTATGACGATCTGGCAGCACTGACCGCATTCGCCCATTCGGTCGACGTCATCACCTATGAATTTGAAAACATCCCGACA
>CAZIDQ010000267.1:0-3165 GCA_964538015.1 uncultured Marinosulfonomonas sp. | reverse complement strand
TGTCGCTGGAAGAGGCGATTGCCTATATCGACAACGACGAACTGGTCGAGGTTACGCCGAACGCGATTCGGATGCGTAAACGTCATCTGGACCCGCACGAGCGCAAACGCGCGGCGCGCACCGACTGATAGGTGGCGGTTTATTGCCCGCCGGGTTGCACGGATTTGCCTTCGTGACAGCCCGGCGCTACCTTTTGGACAATGACCATTAGGAAGCCTATGATTACCCGTCGCGATTTTCACATCAGCCTTGCGACAGCAGCCCTTGCCTCATTGGCAGGGACTAAGTTGTCTCTGGCAGGGGAAACCGGCGGGGATGATCTGTTCCTGAACCGCCTAACCTTTGGTGCAAACGCGGCAAGTCGCAAGGAAATCAGCCGGTTAGGCACACGGGGCTGGGTGGAACAACAGCTTGCCATGCCCGAAAATGACCAAAGCCTGTCCGACCGTCTGGGCAAGGTACGGCTGTTGATCGAATACGAGAAGGGTCGCACAGAAGAGGGCAAGCCGTGGGCGGCCCTGTCGGAATACCGCGCGCTTGGCTATCTGGACAAAGACCCCGCCGAAATGCTGCACCTGCTGGATTTTGACGAACCGCTGGATTTTTCCGAGCGCGACCGGCCAGCATACGAGGTCATTGTCGCCAGCCTTGTGCGCGCGGTTCATGCACCGGCGCAATTGCGCGAAGTGATGACCCAGTTCTGGCATGAACATTTCAGCGTCAATTCCACCAAGGACGAAATAACTGCCGTGTTCTTTCCTTCTTATGACCGGATGATGCGCAAACATGCGTTTGGCAATTTTCGCGCCCTTTTGGGCGAGGTGGCAAAATCCCCTGCAATGCTGACCTATCTGAACAACGACACCTCGCGCGCCAGCCCCGCGAATGAAAATTACGCCCGCGAATTGCTGGAACTGCATACGCTTGGGCAGGGTAACTATTTCAACGATCTGTATGACGATTGGAAATCGGTCCCCGGTGCGCTGAAAGGCATGGCCAGCGGATATATTGATCAGGATGTCTACGAGGTTGCGCGGGCCTTTTCCGGCTGGTCAATCGGGGATGGGCGCGAATTGGATGATGGCAGCTATGCCCCTAAAACAGGCCGTTTTCACTATATCGAAAGCTGGCATGACCCCTATCAAAAACGCATTCTGGGCGTCGAATTTTCACCCAACAGCGCCCCGATGGAGGATGGAAACCGTGTGCTGGATATACTGGCCGCACATCCCGGAACGGCAGATTTCATAGCCGGAAAAATGCTGCGTCGTCTTGGCATCGAAACGCCCAGCCAAAGTTATCAGCAGCATGTCGCAGATGTCTTTCACAGCCAGCGTGACGCGCCCGACCAGATCGCCCAAACCCTGCGGGCCATCATATTCCACAATGAATTTGCTGCCACCACGCCCAATAAAATGCGCCGCCCTTTTGAATATCTGGCCGCGATTTATCGGGCTGTCGAAACCGAAGTTTCGCCCAGAACCGACGCTTTTCAATGGATGTTGCAGCAGGCAGGTTGGCGACAGCATCAGGTCAACCCGCCAACCGGCCATTCCGATCACAGCGTTGACTGGGCCAATACTGCCGCGTTGAACGGGATGATGCAGGTGGCGCTGGAAAGCCATGCACAATGGTTTGATGCCGAAGCAGGCGCCCTGCGCACACCGCCAAAGGGTGTGGACAATTTTGGCGGTCTTGCCAGCCATTGGGAGCATCGCATGAACGCCCCTGCCGGTACCCTTGCGGGGGTGTTTGAGGCACTGGGGGTCGAACCCGAATCCGCGCTTTGGGATGGCGAAGACCTTGAGTGGGCCAGCGGTGGAATGATCACCGTGCTGGCCGTCACCCCAGAATTCATGTTCCGCTAGGAAGGCAAAAAATGGCAAAGGACCCCATACTTGTTGTTTTGTTTCTGCGTGGCGGGGCCGATGGTCTGAACCTGATTGCCCCCTCCGGTGACAGTGACTACATCGCCGCCCGCCCCTCGTCCTTGCGTGTTGTGCGCAAAGGGGATGACGCGGGACATGTTTTGTCACATCAGGCGGCGGATGTGGATTTTCGGTTTCATGCACAGGCCGGTGAACTATCAGAACTGTTTCAGGCAAAGGAGTTGGCCGTCATCCATGCCGCAGGCCTGACCGACGGAACCCGCAGCCATTTTGACGCCGAAGACAGAATGGAGCGCGCCGCCAAAGGTGCAACCGCTGGCGGCTGGTTGGGGCGTTGGTTGAAAAATGCCGATCTTGGCGGCGAATTGCCAGCGCTTGCGGTGGGGACATCCGCCCCCGAAAGCACCCGCGGGGCAAACAATGTTGCCGTTGCCGAAGAACTGGAGCAATTGATTATCGCCGCCGGTCATGATTTGTCACCGCTGTTGCGCGACCGTCTTAGTCGCGGCTTTGGCAATCACGAATTGCTGGGTGCCCCCGTCAAACGGCTGATCAGCCTTTCCCAATCCCTGCAAGCGCGCCTGACCAACCCCGCATCCGGCGATTTCGTGCCATACCACCCCGCTGTTGAATACCCGCAGGACAATGAACTTTCCGGCCCGCTGATGACGGTTGCGCAGGCGATAAAGCTGGATTTGGGGCTACGGGTGGCAACCGTCGATTTTGGCGGCTGGGACACCCATATGGACCAGATGGACGATTTTGCAAACCAGACCGCCACCCTGTCAAATGCGCTGATGTCATTCTGGCGCGATCTGGGCAATGCCCGCGAACACACCTGTGTGATTGTCATGAGCGAATTTGGCCGACGGCTGCGTTCGAATACCTCGGGGGGAACGGATCACGGCTTTGGCAATGCCATGATGGTGCTGGGCGGCAATGTGGCGGGGGGCCGGATGCTGGGCGACTGGCCCGGGCTTGCAAACGACGCGCTGGATGACAGGGCCGATCTGGCGATCACCACGGATTACCGGCATGTTTTGGGCGAAGTGATGGCAAAGCACATGCGGGCAACGGATTCAAATTTGTTGTTCCCCGATTTTCAGGTGCAGGCCCGCGGATTGTTTGTCTGATCCCCCTTGCCGCACATAGGGCACCCTGAAAATATCTGACTGGAGCCTTGCAGGTTTTTCCATTACTCTGCCCGGAAAAGCGATCAGGACCATCACAATGCCAGAAACCATCATTGCCAAATGCGAACGTAGCGGGCTGCGTA
>CAZIDQ010000266.1:1626-3196 GCA_964538015.1 uncultured Marinosulfonomonas sp. | reverse complement strand
CGCCCCAATATCAGGCAACCGTTCCCTACCCGATCACCTTATCCAGATGCCGCTTGGCTTTCATTTCCAGCGAAACCAGCTCGCCTTTGTAAAATACGCTGTTGATCACCCAAGGCACCGGCATTTCCCGCCCCTGTTGCTGCGTGGTCAGGTGGTGGATGGTCACCGGCACGCCCTTTTCCTTGGCGTATTCGCGCAGCCAGTGATTGGTGTAAAGCTCGGTAAAAGGGCAGCTGTTTGAGTAATAGGCGGTGATCCCTGCGTCATCCGGTGTGCGCCCCGAACGGGCGCTGTCCAGAAATTGTGGCGCGGGCGCGCCCGTAAACTTCAAGGCCAGCAGGCGAAAGAACGGGGCGGCTTGATCCACCTCCTCGAACCCCTGTTTCTTCAGGAACTTCGGATCACTCATGAACGGGCGTTTCTTTTCGCCCGTCACCGCAACCACCCCGTCCATTCCGGCAGCTTTGGCATCGCTAACACATTGTTCCAGCAGGCGTTTTCCGTTGCCCTGCCCCTTGTATTGGCCCGCCACCCAGAAACAGTTGATCACCATGTAGTTGCCGCCCAAAATCGGCAGCCATGAATGTTCAATCGGCACATATTCGATGAACACCTTGCCGCGCAAATCCATTTTCTGGAACCGGTAACCGTCCTTGAACTGCACCTTCAGCCAGTCCTTTTTCAACAGGTACCCCTCGGCGCATTTCTTGTCGCTGATGGCGCAGCAGATGTGCTCATCGGCAATGTTGGCCTTGTTCAGGCGGATCATTTGCATCATGGCCTCCCTACCCTTGTTCGGGCGCGATTATACAGTAAGCTGGTCAAATTCGCCCTGTCCCAGATCAAAGAGGCCCGCCATGACCACCTTCCGCGACTTGCACCAACCCGGTAACCCGTTCATCCTTGCCAACGCCTGGGACGCGGGCAGCGCCAAAATGTTGGCGGGACTGGGCGCGCAGGCGATTGCCACGTCATCCGCCGCGCATGCTTTTACCTTGGGACGCCCCGATCTGGGCCAAGTCACCCGTGACGAAGCCCTTGCCCATGCCCAAGACCTGATCGCCGCTGTGGACGTGCCTGTATCGGGCGATTTTGAAAACGGCTTTGGCGATGATCCCGATACCTGCGCCCAAACCGTGCGGCTGGCGGCGGAAATCGGGCTGGCGGGCATTTCGATCGAGGATATCGCCCTGCCCGCCGCCACCCCTTATGATTTCGATCTGGCGGTGGAACGCATCCGCGCCGCTGCTGCCGCTGCCCGCGCCTTGCCGAATGATTTTGTGCTGGTGGCACGGGCCGACGGGGTGATGCACGGGGCCTATAATATTGACGAGGCTCTGCGCCGCCTTAGGGCTTATGAAGAAGCAGGTGCCGATTGCCTTTATGTGCCGATGACCGCCAGTTTTGATGATCTGGCGCGAGTCTGTGCCGCAACCAAACTGCCGGTAAACGGGTTGGCCGCCGGCCCTTACGCCAAGGTTTCACGCGCGGAGTTTGCCAATATCGGTGTGGCACGCATTTCGCTGGGCGCCGCGCTGGCGCGCATGACACACAGGGTAATCCATGACAC
>CAZIDQ010000266.1:0-1526 GCA_964538015.1 uncultured Marinosulfonomonas sp. | reverse complement strand
CTGTTTTTCCATCCGCAGGAATGTGAACATCCCCAGCGGCGGCAGCTTGCTTTTGTCCTGCACGACCAGTTCGTCTTCGCCCAGAATACGATGGATCGAGAAATCGGAATGCCAGCCAATTTTATTGGCAAAAGGCGCCATCACCTTTTCCACCCGCGCCAAAGCGCCCTTTTCACGGGCGAAGTGGTTCACAATCAGCACCTGACCACCCGGTTTGCACACCCGCGCCATTTCGGCGATCACCTGTTCGGGGTTGGGCACCACAGACACCAGATACATCGCCACAACCGTATCGAAATGATTATCCGGCAGTTCCATCGCGCGGGCGTCCATTTCGTGAATACCTTCGACATGGGTCATGCCGCGCTTGACCACCTTTTTGCGGGCCTTGGCCAGCATATGACTAGAAACATCAATACCCGTGACCTGCAAATGCGGTTTATAATGCTTTAGCGACAGCCCCGTTCCCACGCCCACTTCCAGCACTTTGCCTTGGCTATCGTTAATATACCTGATTGCTTTTTTACGCCCGACGGTTGTAATTGCGCCGAATGTCTTGTCATAAACCGGTGCCCATACCTTGTATGAGCTTTTGACTGCGTCAATATCCAATTTCCTGCCCTTTATTGGTCATTTTCACACTCCGAATGCGAGTGCATTAACGACGGTTTATGTTTCATTTCCGACACGCCCGCAAGGCCAATAATACCCGAATTCACCAAATATTTTCGATCAATTTCTGTATCGGCGATCTCTTGCCGCTTGGATAACTTGTTATAATACTAACATTATTTTCGACTTTCACGACCCATGACTGGAAAACCCGCAACGCCATCTCTATATCAAATGTTGATGATGATGTTTTCCCGAATTCTTTTGGTCTCCCTACTGCTCCTGTTGACAGGTTTTTCAGCCGCCAATTCCGAGGTGTTTCCCCGCTTTAACAACACCGCGATTCAGGACAAAGCGCTATTATTTGGCGATCAAACCGCAACCACGCTTCGCCAAATAGCAGAACAGGATGGCCGGTTTATCCGGATCGTTGTCATCGCTGATCACAATAATTACGGTGTTTCCGGCAGCTTTCAGGACTACGTTGATGCGCTTGCCAAAAGCTGGCGCATCGCCAAGCGTGCAGATGCCATTCTGGTGATACACGAAACCGGTTCCGACCGGGCCGCAATTCGTCTGGGCGCAGGATACTCCGATCAGGATCGGGAGATGGCCAACCAGATTCTAAGGCGCCGCTATTTGCTGTCTTTTCGCACGCACCACTATGATTCCGCGCATATTGACGGGTTGTACGAATTGCTGAAATTGCGTCCTGTTGGGCCGTTACCTGCTTTCGCCCCCGATCCAGTAGCACAAATCACCCTCAAAGATACCGGTCAGGTGATACAGGATCACGTTGGCGTTCTTGCCCCGCTATCGGTTGCCCCTTTGCGGGCCGAAATGGAAAGTTACCGCAGCAAGGGGATTTTCATCCGGCTGGTGGTGATACAGCGATATTCGGATTTCGGGGGTGC
>CAZIDQ010000265.1:0-3199 GCA_964538015.1 uncultured Marinosulfonomonas sp. | reverse complement strand
AGGACGCCAGGTTTTCAACCTGGAAAGAGGGGTTCAATTCCCCTACGGGCTACCACACAAAACGCTCATCTGTTTGATTCCACTGGGTATTATATTTATACTCGTTATCGGACCCATCATCCCCTCCCATCATACTGACTGTAGGATTGATTGATTGACGAAGGGTTTATCTAGTTCCACGAGATCGTATCCCTGCTATTTTTACATGTAACTAGTGGCTCAGCATCACTGATGACACCGTAATTCCACGTCTACACCCTCAAAATCCTCTTCATCTCGCACAGCAAGATATCGGCCCACAAGTTATTGCACCGCACCCTCGCTTATACTATCTGTAATGAACCCGCTCCGCGCAACTGACCGAGGGCGGGACAGCAAAGGGGGATAACGGTGCGAACCATTGGCATAGCGATCGTATTCTTTGCCCTATGGCTGTTGATGTCCGGTATATTTGATCCATTCATCGTCGGGCTGGGCGCTGGGTCGGTTTTGCTGACGCTGTTTGTCACCAACCGGATGGATGCGCAGGATGGCGATCGGGTTGATTTGTTGCTGGCCCCGGTGAAATACATCAAATATCTGGCGTGGCTGATGCTAGAAATTGCCCGTGCCAACTGGGCTGTAACCAAGATTATTCTGGCCCGCGACATGCCGATCCGCCAGCATCTGTTCAAAACGCCCTACACCCAGAAAACCGATGTCGGGCAGGTGATCTTTGCCAATTCGATCACCCTGACGCCGGGCACCATCACGGTTGAAACCGAGGACGGGCATTTTCTGGTGCATGCGGTTTCCTATTCCGAAGACGACCCTGATGCGCTGGCCGATATGGACGCGCGGATCACGGCCTGCGAAACCGTAGAGGGGGCGTGATGTTTGTATTCGCGATCTTTGCGTTGTTCATTGCCATGGTGCTGGTTCTGGTGCGACTATACGCTGGACCAACGCTGTATGACCGCGTGTTGGCGGTCAATTCGTTCGGCACCCATACGGTGCTGTTCATCGGGGTGATCGGCTTTTTGACCGGCCGGCCCGATTTTCTGGATATCGCGCTGCTTTATGCGCTGATCAATTTTGTCGGCACCATCGCGATCCTGAAATATTTCCGCTACCGCGCCATCGGGGACGTTCATCAACGCCCCACAGATCGGGAGATCGGGCATTGAGCGCGCTGGAAACCGTCATCAACCTGTTAAGCTGGTTCTTTATCGTTTCCGGGTCGGTCTTTGTGGTGATCGGTGCGGTCGGCACCATTCGGTTCCCTGATTTTTGGTCACGGCTGCATGCTGCGTCTATCACCGATTCTGCGGGCATGATCCTGCTGGTGATCGGCATGTGCCTGCAAGCAGGGCCAACGCTGGTAACTGTAAAATTGCTGATTATCGGGGTATTCCTGTTCATCACTGGCCCCACGTCGACCCATGCGGTTGCCAATGCGGCCCTTGTCACCGGCCTGCGCCCCCCCGAGGCCAAAGGCATGACCGGCGCCGAACCCGAGCCCCTGATGCCGGAGGACGACGAAGATGATTGAGATCATCATCAATCTGATCCTTTTCACGATGCTGGTTGCCACCGCAATAGCCATCGTAAAAATGCGCCGCCTGTTTGGCGTGACCATGATGGCGGGCGTGTTCAGCCTGTTATCGGCGATGCTGCTGGTGACGCTGGATGCGGTCGATGTGGCCTTTACCGAGGCCGCGGTGGGGGCGGGCATTTCCACCGTGCTGATGCTGTCGACCCTGACCCTGACATCGCGGATCGAAAAGAAACCGGTTCACACCCCGTGGATCCCGCTGCTGGTGGTAACCGTCACTGGTGCGGCGATCATTTACGGCACGCTGGACATGCCAAATTTTGGCGATGCCAACGCCCCTGCACAGGTCGGCGTGGCCGCTCAATATATGGAACGCGGCCCCGAAGACATGGATATCCCCAATGTCGTCACCTACATTCTGGCCAGTTATCGTGGCTATGACACGATGGGCGAAACGGCAGTGGTGTTCACCGCCGGTGTCGGGGTTTTGATGCTGATTTCCGGTCTGCGCCGCCGTCGCCGTAAACACACCAAGGATGAAGGGGAGGTTAGCTGATGCACCACCACCTGATCCTGCGTGTTGTTACCAAAATGCTGGTCGCCCCGATCATCCTGTTTGCGCTTTATGTGCAGTTCCACGGTGATTTTTCACCCGGTGGCGGGTTTCAGGCGGGCGTGATCATGGCCGTTGGATTTATCCTGTATGGCATCGTTTACGGCATGGAAAAAGTACAGGCCGTGATGCCCGCATGGCTGGCGCATAAAATGATGGCGCTGGGGGTTCTGATCTATGCAGGCACCGGCGTTGTGGCGTTGTTTCTGGGCTATGATTTTCTGGACTACGGATCGTTTTCACCGCACCACCCGTCCCACGGCCAACACTGGGGAATTTTCGCGGTGGAATTCGGCGTTCTGGTGACGGTAACCGGCGTTATGATCTCGATCTACTATGCCTTTGCATCCCGCCGCCCCGCCATCAGTGACGAGGAATGGTGATGCCAACGCTTGAATTCATCCTTGGCCATATGAATTACTGGCTGTTCACCGTTCTGATGATGACCGGCCTGTATATCGTGGTGGCCAAGGGCAACCTGATCAAGAAAATCGTCGGGCTGAACCTGTTTCAGTCAGCGGTGTTCATGTTCTACATCTCGCTTGGCAAAGTCACGGGCGGCACCGCACCGATTTTCCCGCTGGATATGCAGATTGATCCCGAAACGGTTTACACCAACCCGCTGCCGCATGTGCTGATCCTGACCGCTATTGTGGTCGGCATTGCCACCACGTCGCTGGGTCTGGCGCTGATTGTGCGCATCCGCGAAGAATACGACACCATCGAAGAGGACGAGATTCTGGCCATCGAAACCGAGCTGGTCCGCAAGGAAAACCAGACTCACGGTGATGCAATGGGGGGACGCGCATAAATGTCGGCCGAAGCCCTGCACACCGCGCGCACCTTGTCGGACCATCTGCCAATTCTGGTGGTGCTGGTTCCGTTTCTGGCTGCACCCCTGACCGTGTTGATCGGCTCGCGCCGTCTGGCGTGGCCGATTGCCTTTGGCGCGGCGCTGGCCTCGTTCATCATTTCGGTGCTGTTGTTGTTGCGGGTACTGGACAGCGGCGTGATTTCCTATGCGATTGGCGGCTGGTTGCCGCCGCTTGGCA
>CAZIDQ010000264.1:0-3215 GCA_964538015.1 uncultured Marinosulfonomonas sp. | reverse complement strand
ACCCCAGCTTTGCCGGCTTTGGCCCGCCTGTCGCCCAATCGAGCAGTTCTACCGTGTGGACCAGTGGCACGTTTGTTCCCGCGCTGATTTGCATCATGCAGCCGATGTTGCCCGCCGCGATCACTTGCGGGGTCAGGGCCTCTAAGCTCTGCACTTTGCGCTGGCCCAATTGTTGTGCCAGATCAGGTTGCAACAGGTTATAGGTGCCCGCAGAACCACAACACAGATGTGAATCCGTTGGTTCCAGGACGATAAAACCGGCCTGTGCCAGCAGATGTTTGGGTGTGTCTTTAATCTGTTGGCCGTGTTGCAGCGAGCAGGCGGCGTGATAGGCCACCCGCAGGTCGTGTTTTTGGATGTTTTGCAATCCGATTTCGGCCATCACTTCGGTAATATCTTTTGCCAGTGCAGACACTTTTTCCGCATCCGCCGCCAGCAATGTGTTGCGAAACATATGGCCATAATCCTTTAGCGTCGTGCCGCACCCCGAGGTGTTGATCACGACCGCGTCGACCTTAGCCTCAATCCAGGCGGCGATGTTGCGGGCCGCGGATTTATGGCTCTCGTCGACCTTGCCCATGTGATGTGTTAGCGCGCCGCAACAGCCCATGCCGCGGGCAATTACCACCTCGCAGCCGTGGCGGGTTAGCAGGCGGATGGTGGCCTCGTTGATATTGGTATCCAGCACGCGTTGCGCACACCCCGTCATCAGCGCCACCCGCCTTTTACGTACCCCAAGTGCCGGAAATACCTGCGGGCGGTCCATCTGGCTGGGCGGCGGCAGGGTTTTGGGCGCAAATGCCATCATCGCTTTCAGCTTGGACGGCAGTAAAAAGCGAAACGGTTTTGCCAGCCATGCGCCATATATTGCCACCCGAAAACGGTTTGGATAGGGCAAAATGCGCGCCAAACCCCAGCGGATCAGACGATCAAGCGGTGGGCGTTTGTAATGTTCATTAATATAGGCACGGGCGTGATCGACCAGATGCATGTAATGCACACCAGAGGGACAGGTGGTCATACAGGCCAGACACGACAGGCAGCGATCCACATGCAGCACGGTTTTAGCATCGGGCACACGGGCATTTTCCAGCATATCCTTGATCAGGTAAATCCGCCCGCGCGGACTGTCCAACTCATCGCCTAAAATTTGGTAGGTCGGACAGGTGGCCGTACAAAACCCGCAATGCACACAGGCACGCAGGATTTTATCGGCCTCCAAAGTATCCGGATCTGCCAGCTGTTTATCGGTAAAATGGGTCTGCAAGTGCTAGATCCCCAGAATTTTCATCGCAGGCAAGCCCACGGCGCTGAATGCAGCAATGATTAGCGTCGGCCATGCCCAGCGTGGCCAATGGGCGCCAAAGATATAGCGCACCGCTTGCAAAACGCTTGCCAGCCCCCACGCCCCGGTCGATATAGCTACGGCCAGCACCGTATAGGTATCTGCATTAATATCCCCAGTGAATATTGGTCCGATATTGATAAAATATGACAGCCAGATCAGGGCCAGAATATCCCCGACAATCACCACCCCCCAAAACGCCGCCCGCCTTTTGGGTAATGCGACAAGTCCGAAAAAAATCGCCAGTGGCAGGCCGATATAAATCAATGTAAAAATCATGGGGTATCTCCTGTTCTATGTATCGGGGCCTGTCATCAGACCTTGGTTTAATATCCCGCGCGGATCAAACCTTGCGCGCAAACCGGCAGCAATCCGCGATATCGCCGGGGGTTCTGGGTGAAAAGTTGCAATATGCGCCCTCGTTTCTGCACTGGCGCGAACTAACGTTGCATGCCCCGGGATATCCCCCATACGCGCGCGCAAATCCACACCCTTGGCCGTTATGGCCCAGATTAGACCACCGCCCCAGTCATATTGCACAGCATCTGCGCTCAACCTTGCTACCAATTCTGGCGCATCGCTTGGCTTGATCGAAAACTGCCAAACATCGCCTTTTTGGTCCGCAAAAGCGTGCACATCGCGCAATGCGGCCCAGTCAAATGCCCCGATCTCTCCATCCAGCTTATCAGCCAGTGCTGCCGCGCGGTACTTGACGGAATCTTCCAACCCCTCTATTCGCAACGCCGTCACATTGCCCACTCGCGCCGCACCGTTCACATCATAAGGCATGCCGAGGGCTGCCGACATTGCCCCAACACCCGCCACATCATCCAGCCCCGTCAGCACAACCGTAGCCGAGGCTTTGGGGGCAGGCAAAACCTTGAAGCTCACCTCGGTAATAACCCCCAGCGTGCCATAGCTGCCCGCCATGAGTTTCACGAGATCATAGCCGGTAACATTCTTCATCACCCGCCCGCCGTTCTTTAAAATCCGCCCCGTACCATCGACAAACCGCACCCCGATCAAACTGTCACGACAGGCCCCGGCTGTGATCCGCCGTGGGCCACTGGAATTGCTTGCAACGACGCCGCCAATCGTCGGCTCAGCGGTGCTGCCTTGCAGGCCACGATAATCCATAGGTTCAAACGAAAGGCGCTGGCCCTCTGTGGCGAGCGCGGCCTTAACCTCTGCCAGCGGCGTTCCGGCGCGGGCAACCAGCGTCAGCGCGCCGGGTTCATAAAGCGTGATGCCCGAGAGGCCGCAGGTCTCCAACACAGCGCCCTGCGCCGCTCCAATGCGCCGCGTATCACCCCCTTGAATTTTAAGCGGGCCTTGCGCGACCTTGATCATCTCAGCCAGTTCGGCCTCATTATTTGGCCTCATGCGCGCCGCGCCTTGCTGGCGTCGAGCGGGAAAACCTTAGCGGGGTTCAGTAACCATTTTGGGTCAAATACATCTTTGAGCGCCATCTGTATTTCCAGATCATCGGGGGAATATTGCGCGTGCATCAGTTCACGTTTTTCCACGCCAACCCCGTGTTCACCGGTCAGACAACCGCCAACCTCGACACATAACCGCAGGATTTCCGCCCCCATGCTTTCGACCTTTTCAAGGTCACCGGGCCTGTTGGCATCGTATAAAATCAGCGGGTGCATATTGCCATCACCGGCGTGAAAGACATTACCGACATCCAGCCCGTAATCTTGCGAAATTTCGGCAATACGGCGCAAGACATGGGGCAGTTCGCTGACCGGAATCGTACCATCCAGACACATGTAATCATTGATTTGCCCCATGGCCCCAAACGCCGCCTTGCGCCCTTTCCAGATGTTGGCCGATTCCGCCTCAGTTTTGCTTTCGCGCAATTCCA
>CAZIDQ010000263.1:0-3218 GCA_964538015.1 uncultured Marinosulfonomonas sp. | reverse complement strand
GAACCATAAACCGAGACGCCGATGCTAACCTTTACGATCCGACGCCTACTGCTGGCTGTCCCGACGCTTCTGTTCATCGCTCTGGTGATCTTTGCCCTGCTTAAACTCGCCCCGGGCGACCCGACGGCCAATGTGCCGCTGACCGTCCCCCCCGAGGTCAAAGCCCGTATGCGCGAGGCCCTTGGGCTGGGCCAACCCAACTATGTGCAGTTTTATAAATGGCTGGTGCAGTTCTTTATCATCGAACCACAGGTGATGATCGACTATCTCTTTGGCACTGATTTTGCCGAAGGAAAACTGCGGGTGATCAGCTGGCAGTGGCGCGGTCCGGTGATGGATGTGGTGGTACAACGCCTGCCACAAACCCTGTGGGTGGTTGGCCTGTCCTATGTAGTGGGCGCGCTGATTGCGATCCCGATCGGGGTGATTTCGGCCTACAAGCAATATTCGTGGTTCGACCAGATCGGGACGTTCGTTTCGATGATTGGCTTTTCTGTGCCAACGTTCTTTACCGGCCTACTGCTGATCGTGGTCTTTTCGGTCTATCTGGGCTGGTTCCCGTCTATCTATGACACCACATTGGTGGTCCACGATTGGCCCAGCTTTGTGAAACAGCTAAAACAGATCGCAATGCCGGTGTTTGTGCTGGCGCTCTACAACGCGGCGCAGATCAGCCGGTTTATGCGCGCCTCAATGCTGGACAACCTGAATCAGGACTATGTGCGCACCGCACGGGCCAAGGGCCTGTCGGAAAAGGTGGTGGTGCTGGTGCATGTGTTGCGCAATTCGATGATCCCGGTTGTGACGGTGATCGCGCTGGGTGTGCCCGGCGTGTTTGGCGGCGCAATCATCACCGAACAGGTGTTCAAGGTGAACGGCATCGGGGATATGCTGATTAAGGCAATCGAGGCTAATGACCTGCCAACCGTGCAAACCCTGACCTTTATTTTCGCCATCCTGATCGTGATCTTCAACTTGATCGCGGACTTGCTTTACGGAATTCTGGACCCGAGGATCCGCTATGACTGATACCGCGCAAAACACTGATGTGCCGACCCAAGCCCCCCGCAGCCAGTGGTGGGACATTTGGGACCAGTTTCGCCATCACAAAGGTGCCATGATCGCCTCGTTGGTGTTTCTAACCATTCTGGCGATTGTCATGTTTGGCAAATACGTCTGGAACATTGATCCGGCCTATAACGACTTTGGCGCGATGGACCAGCGCCCGACACTTGCCCACCCTCTGGGCACCGATGGACTGGGACGCGATGCGCTGGCGCAGATGATTCAGGGTGGGAAAACCTCGATTGCTGTGGGGATGACCGCAATGCTGCTGGCGCTGTTTTTGGGCACGCTGGTCGGGGTTCTGTCCGGTTACTTCAAACGGCTGGACGGAATTTTGATGCGGATCACCGATCTGTTTTTGGCCCTGCCCCTGTTGCCGCTACTGCTGGTGATGATGATGCTGTTTCGTGAACCGCTTTCATCCGCATTTGGGCCGGAAATGGGCATTTTTATTCTGATGGTTTCAGCCATCGGGATCACCAGCTGGATGCCCACCGCACGGATTGTGCGCGGCGATGTGCTGGCTCTGAAGGAACGCGAATTCATCCTGGCGGCACAATCCATCGGCACCACACCGTTCAAGATGATCATGCGGCACATCCTGCCCAACGTGATGTCCCCGATCATGGTGTCGGCCACGCTGGGGATCGCCAACGCGATTATCACCGAAAGTGCGCTGTCGTTCCTTGGGCTTGGCTTTCCACCGGATTTCCCGACATGGGGCCGGTTGCTGAATGACGCTGCCGAATACCTGCAGATTTACCCCGAGCGGGTGATCTGGCCCGGTCTGGCGATTTCGCTGACAGTGCTGTCGGTGAACTATATCGGTGACGGGCTGCGTGATGCGCTGGATCCACGGTTGCGCAAACGCTAGGGGCAAGCCCCCGAAATCTTTACAAGATTTCGGCCCGTTTTCTTTTAAAGAAAACGGGCCGTTATTGTTTAATGCGCTTTCCTGATCCGGCGCACGATCCACCAGACCAGCAACAGCACCACAGGCGTGGCCATAGCCGACAGCATCGGCTTGTCCAGATGGGCGGCTTTGGCAAAGGGGTACAGCCCGTAAGTCACCAGATTGATCGCATAGTAACTGATCGCCACCACAGACAGCCCCTCGACCGTTCGCTGCAAACGCAGTTGCAAATCCGCGCGTTTGTCCATGCTTTCCAGCAAGGCCTGATTTTGCGCCGAGCGTTCAACCTCGACCCTTGTGCGCAGCAAATCCGCCGCCCGCATCACCCGTTCGGCCATTTCCTTTAGATGTTCGTCGGCGGACCTGACCGTGCGCATCGCCGGATCAAACCGGCGCAGCATGAATTCCGAAAAGGTTTGTCGCCCACCAAACCTGTCTTCGCGCATCGCTGCAATCCGTTCCTCCAGAATGCTGCTATAGGCCCGCGAGGCGGCAAAGCGAAAACTGGTTTGCGCCATCAGATCCTCAAGCTCGGTCGAGATGCCCAGCAATTCGCCCAATGCCTCTTCCTCGGAACGGGCTGCGTTTTTGATGTGGCCGACCAAATCAGACACCTGCACATCAATCTGCGCCAGCCGTTTGGACAGGTTCAGTGCCTTTGGCAGCGCCAACATCGACATGGATTTATAGGTCTCGATCTCGCATAACCGCTGCAAGGTGCGCCCGATCCGCCGCTCGCCGGTGCCCGGTTCAACGAAAATCGCGAACCGCAAATGCCCGGCACTGTCGATCCGGTAATCCCCCGCCACAATCGCCTTGCGATCCAGCGTGTAGGACACAGCAATGCTTTCGGCTACAAAACATTCCTTGACCTGTGCCTCGACCTGCTCGGGCGTTTTGGGCATATCCTCGACCCGTATCAAGGCCGACGTCAGCCGCTTGCCGGGGAGGGTTGCCAGCCAATCGGCGGGGAAAACGTCAAAGGCAACTGGATCAAACGGCCGTTCCGCCACCCCGTCGGTAAAAATGGTGTAGGTGATAAATTCATGGTGCAATTCCCACTTCAGCCGGTGCCGCCCCAGATCACAAAAGAAATGCGTGGCGTCCGGTTGCGGGTGCGGCGCGCCAAAGCGGTCCAGCAGATCAATCAGATGGGCACGGTCCAGCCCACGGTCGCGGTTGGCAGCATCCACGGGGTTTTTCAGTGCCAGAAACACCGCATGGCACGGGGCCGACAGAA
>CAZIDQ010000262.1:0-3267 GCA_964538015.1 uncultured Marinosulfonomonas sp. | reverse complement strand
TAGACCGTTCGGTCCAATAACACGACTAGACCAATCAGTCTAGTCTGCTATACAGACCCCATGCAAAAATCCGCCACAAAAACCCGTGACCGCCTGATCGAAACCGCCGCCACGCTGTTTCGGCAAAAGGGCTATCACGGCACTGGTCTGACCGAAGTGCTAACGGCCAGTCACGCCCCCAAAGGTTCGCTTTACCACCATTTCCCCGATGGCAAATCCGATCTGGCAATGGCAGCGGCCAGTTGGGTTTCCGAAGGGATGTTGCAAATCATTGACGATTCATTCGCACAGGCCGACAGCTTTGCCGTTGGGGCCACCACCTTTTGTTTCAAGCTGGCAAAACTGTTTGACACCGCCGACCATTGGCGCAGTTGCCCGATCTCAACCATGCTGTTTGACGGGCCGGACAATGACGCCTTTCGCCAACACGCCGACCACATTCTGACCAGTTGGAGCACGCGTGCGGCCGAACACGGGATGCGGTTTGGCCTGACCAAAACGAAAACCGAAGCTGCTGCCGAATTGCTGCTGATGACCATTCAGGGTGCCTGGACCATCGCGCGGGCCAGAAATTCTGCCGATGTCATCCGGCGTATTCCCATACATCTGTATGGCTGATAGGCTGCGGGCGAAACAAAAGGAAACGCCCGTGAAATACCTGATCCCCCTTGCCATAGCACTGACCGCCGCAACCGCCCAAGCCGATATTCTGAACGTCGTCAACATGGCCCCCGACACCTATGCCATCGTCGGCCCGCTGGACCAACGCAACCCCGAAAACCTGGGCAACAACGCCACCTTCGGGCTGGTTGTGACAGATGAAGGCGCGGTGCTGATGGACCCCGGTGGCAGCTACAAGGGGGCCGAAATGCTGCATCAGGTGATCAAGGGGATCACCGATCAGCCGGTGAAATATGTGATCGACACCGGCGGGCAGGATCACCGCTGGATGGGCAACGGGTACTGGCAGGAGCAGGGCGCGCAGGTGATTGCCTCGGACAATGCCGTGGCCGACCACCATGACCGCGCTTCAATGCAACTGACCGGCCTTAGCGTGCTGATTGGCGACGACATGCTGACAGGCACCGAACCCGCCTATGCCGATATCACCTTTGGCACGGATTATACGCTGGAACTGGGCGGTGTCACGCTGCAACTGCACCACGAAGGGGCGGCGCATACGCCAGGGGACAGCACCGTCTGGCTGGCCGATCGCTCCACCCTGTTTGCGGGCGATATCATCTATGTTAAGCGCATCCTTGGCATCGGACCACAATCCAACACACTGGAATGGGTCGCCAGTTTTGAAGCCTTGGCCGCGCTAAAGCCCGAACACATCATCCCCGGCCATGGCAACCCCGTTGATCTGGCCACAGCCACCCATGACACTTACGATTACCTGATCAATATCCGCACTAAGATGGCCGAGTATATTGATGGCGGCGGCGAAATCATCGACTCGGTCAAGATCGACCAATCCGCCTTTTCCTATCTAAAGAATTTCGAAGGACTGGCGGGACGTAATGCGCAAGAGGTGTTTACCCAGATGGAATGGGAATAAGCGCCTTGTTCCGCCGACAGTAACTCAGATCGCTTAACGCTCGATTGATACAGACATTCGGCGCTTGAGTTCGTCAAATTCATCTTGCTACAAAAGGAAAGAAACATCATCGGGTGCTTGCGCTGAACGCGTTGCAATCTGGGGAGGGGCGGCATTTCACAATTCTTTTGCTTTCCTCCTGAACACGACAATTCATACTAATTGTGTAGACTTCTTGATTTCACATCCCAGAATAAGGGATTGCAAGTTGCCTCAATCTTGGCAACACTTTGCGCCAACTTTCTAGTGGGGGAACCAACATGTGCGAAATCTTTGCGGGGCAAAGCCCGAACGATTACAAGCCGGTTACCCGTCGACTGCGCCTGAACGGGCAAAGCACCAGTATCCGGCTTGAGAAAACCTTTTGGGATATCATTGACGGTATCGCAGCAAGCGAAAGTGCGACAACACCACAGTTCCTGTCTGCGCTGCATTCCGAAGTGCTTGAACTCAGGGGGGAAGCGCCGAATTTTACCTCACTTCTGCGCTGCGCATGCCTAAAACACCAGCACCGCGAACTGGCGGAAATTGCCGCCGAATAACTGTAGTATTCCGTTACTACCCGCCGCATGCCCCCACCTGCTAGACTGCCCGACAACGGATATCAGCAGCAGGGGGCAAATATGGCCAAAGCAATCCATTCCATGATTCGCGTGTTGAACGAGGCGCGCTCGGTCGATTTCTACAAGCAGGCCTTTGGTCTGGATATCGCCGAACGTCTGGATTTTGATAGCTTTACTTTGATCTATCTGCGTAACAATCAGGCCGATTTCGAACTGGAGCTGACGGTGAATAAAGATCGTTCTGAGCCTTACGATCTGGGCGACGGCTATGGGCACATTGCCTTTGTAGTCGATGATCTGGACGCCGAGCACACCCGTTTTCAGGCCGCAGGGCTGGAACCACGCAAGATCGTCGAATTTGAACGCGACGGCACGCTATTGGCCAGGTTTTTCTTTGTTGCCGATCCAGACGGATATCAAATCGAGATGCTGCAACAGCACGGACGCTACAAATAGTTTCAAAACAGGGAGGAAATAAAAATGCTCTATAGAATTGATTTCACGGTGGAATATGATGCGGACATGGGCCAGCAGGGGCTGTTTGCCATATGGGCCGAAGAAGCAGGCGCTGCACTGGGTGCGAAAGACGCTGGTGTGGTGGTCGACCTGTGGAAAGTCGTGGGTGAACGCAAGGTGCTGGCAATTGTCGATGTGGATACGCCCGATATGCTGGACCAGATCATGTTTGATCTGCCGATTATGCAAAAGATGGGGCAGCATGTGCAGGCTGATGTAAAATCCCTGCGCCGTTACGAGGACTTCGCTGCGGACGTGAAAGAACGTCTGGGTCGCTAGCTTTCTTTGGTTCCGGTTTTATGCTTAATTTGCAGTGATGGGGAGATGATGAAATCAGGAGGGTGCCATGCGCCTTGTTTTAGTCGTCACTGCACTGATAACCATCCACACGCCGGCGACGGCCTTTAGCCCATGTGACGATCTTTGGTTCACCCGCAATCTGCTGTTTGCCCGCAACGGGTATTGTTTTGCTTCGCCTTTGGGGCAGGCTGTGTTCGGAAATGCCGGATGTCATACCAGCGATCCCGGGTTGGATGGGCAGGAACGGGACGTGCTAGCCGATGTTCGGGACCGCGAAAAGGCGCTGGA
>CAZIDQ010000261.1:0-3277 GCA_964538015.1 uncultured Marinosulfonomonas sp. | reverse complement strand
GGTTACGGTAGTGATCGGATCAATGTATCTGGGGTACGCCACCGCGACCGAGGCCGCAGCGGTCGGCGTTCTGGGCTCACTTGCCCTTGCCGCACTGCAAGGATCACTGAACTGGAACACTTTCACGGCTTCGCTGATGGGGGCAACGCGGACCTCGGCGATGATATCACTGATCCTGATGGGGGCGTTTTTCCTGTCGCTATCTATGGGGTTCACCGGCCTGCCCCGCCAATTGGCGGCGTGGATCGACAGCCTGAACATGTCCCCGACAATGCTGATTGTAGCACTAACAATATTCTATGTTTTTTTGGGCATGTTTCTGGACGGGATTTCATCCGTGGTTCTGACTATGGCCATTGTCGAGCCGATGATCCGGCAGGCGGGCATTGACGTGATCTGGTTTGGTATTTTCATCGTTGTGGTGGTGGAAATGGCGCAGGTTACCCCGCCAATCGGGTTCAACCTGTTTGTGCTGCAAGGCATGACACAGCACGAAATCTCCTACATCGCCAAAACCGCTGTACCAATGGTGGGACTGATGTTGCTGATGGTTGTGATCCTTGTCGTTTGGCCAGAAATCGCAACGTGGCTACCGGAAAACATCCGGCAAGTGCCGGGCGGATAGCCGCAGGGTGACGTGTCGCCTTACAGTTGGCTTGCCTCAAAAGCCAATGCTTTGATCCCTGCCCAGTTTCCCTGCGCTACCATTTCTTTTGGCGCAACCCAGCTGCCGCCCGCGCACAAGGTGTTAGGCAAGGCCAGATAGGTGGGTGCGTTTTGCAAGGTCACGCCGCCGGTCGGACAGAACCGCACCTGTGGCAAAGGCGCGCCAATGGCTTTGAGTGCCGCCGCCCCGCCCGCCGCTTCGGCCGGAAAGAATTTTTGAACGCTATAGCCCTTTTCCAGCAGCGCCATTGCTTCTGATGCTGTGGCCGCGCCGGGCAGCAATGGCAGCTCTGCATCCAGACAGGCTTGCAACAGAATATCCGTCGCCCCCGGTGACACCGCAAATTGCGCACCGGCGGCTTTGGCGGCTTTCACATCGGCGGGCGTTAGAACGGTTCCTGCGCCAACAACGCCCCCTTCCACATCCGCCATGGCGCGGATCACATCCAGCGCTGCGGGGGTGCGTAATGTCACCTCGAGCGCGGGCAGGCCACCGGCCACCAATGCGCGGGCCAGCGGCACAGCGTGGGCTATATCCTGCACCACCAGCACGGGGATAATCGGGGCCATGTTGCAGATTTTTTCGCAGGCATTGCTTGCCTCAATCGGGGTCATCATGTGTGTCCTTATATCCTAAACCACCACTGCCGCGCCCTTGTCGGCGGGGCCTACGTTTTCACGAAATACCGCGAATAATTCGCGTCCGATGCCGTGGCTGTTATCGCTTAAATCCGGCGCCGCAGGCACGCGCTGTGCAAACCCGTCTGCCGTGATTTCCAGCGTTCCCGCCACCGCATCCAGCGTGATTATATCGCCATCTTCCACCCGCGCCAATGGCCCACCTACGGCTGCCTCGGGGGTGACGTGAATGGCGGCGGGCACTTTGCCCGATGCGCCCGACATGCGCCCGTCCGTCACCAGTGCTACGCGCAAACCGCGATCTTGTAACACCGCCAGTGTGGGGCTTAGATTGTGCAATTCCGGCATGCCGTTGGCGCGCGGTCCCTGAAAACGCACCACAACGATGCAATCCTCGGTGAACTCTCCGGCGGCAAAGGCAGATTTCACGGCCTCTTGGGTCTGGAACACGCGCGCGGGGGCTTTAATAATGTGGTGTTCCGGTGCGACGGCGGAAATTTTGATCACCCCGTGGCCCAGATTGCCGCTGAGCGCCTGCAAACCACCTGTGGATTTAAACGGGTTCGAGGCAGGGCGCAGGATTTTGTCGTTCAGCGGTTCCGTTGGCCCTGCACGCCATGCCAGAACACCGTCGCTTAACACGGGTTCCTGTGTGTAGTGCGCCAGACCATCGCCCGCCACGGTGCTGGTATCAGGGTGCAGCAATCCGGCCCCCAGCAGCTCGCCGATCATATAGCCCAGCCCGCCAGCGGCGTGGAAATGGTTCACATCGGCCAGCCCGTTTGGATAGACTTTGGCCAACAACGGAACCACCGCAGACAGATCGGCCAGATCTTCGGACTCCAGCAATATCCCAGCCGCCCGCGCCATTGCAGGCAGATGCAGCACAAGGTTGGTTGACCCGCCCGTGGCCAGCAGCCCGACCATGCCGTTCACAAAGGTGCGTTCGTCCAGAATTTCGCTGGCAGGGCGATACTCGTTGCCAAGGGCAGTGATTTCCAGCGCCCGTTTGGCCCCCTGCGCCGTCAAGGCATCGCGCATCGGGGTGTTCGGATTGACAAAGCTGGCGGCGGGCAGGTGCAGCCCCATAAATTCCATCAACATCTGGTTGGAGTTGGCGGTGCCGTAAAAGGTGCAGGTGCCCGGTCCGTGGTAGCTGTCCATCTCGGCTTGCATCAAGGCTTGGCGATCTACCTCGCCACAGGCGAACTGTTGGCGCACCTTGGCTTTTTGGTCATTGGGTAAGCCCGACGTCATGGGCCCTGCTGGCAAAAACACCGCCGGCAAATATCCGTAGGTGGCAGCGGCGATAATCAGGCCGGGGACGATTTTATCGCAAACCCCCAGATAAACCGCTGCATCAAAGGTGTTGTGCGACAGGGCAATCCCCGCCGCCATTGCGATCACGTCGCGCGAAAACAGCGACAGCTCCATGCCGATCTGTCCTTGGGTGACCCCGTCGCACATCGCCGGAACCCCGCCTGCCATTTGCGCGGTTGCACCCACGTCACGGGCGGCCTTGCGGATAATATCGGGAAAGCGTTCAAACGGCTGGTGCGCTGACAGCATATCGTTATAGGCGCTGATGATGCCCAGATTGGGCGCGCGTCCCGTACCAAGGGCCGCCTGATCAGCCCCCATGGCGGCATAGGCATGGGCCTGATTGCCACAGGTCAGATGGGCGCGGCGCGGCCCCTCCTGGCGGGCCTGATCCATTCGCGCCAAATAGGTGCGGCGGGTGTCTTTGCTGCGGTCACGAATACGTTCCGTGACGCGATACAAGGTGTCATTCAGGGGCATGAGCGGACTCCGCATGTTCAGATACAAAGATTGTTAGCGCTAACAATAAACGCCCGTTCTTTGCTGTTGTCAATCTGATTCAGCAGAGTTGTAGCGAGGTAATACCGCTGACAAGGCAGGCCTGAAAAATCCCCCTCCGCGTTTTATCGGCGAGGGGGATTTTTGGCTTTTA
>CAZIDQ010000260.1:0-3283 GCA_964538015.1 uncultured Marinosulfonomonas sp. | reverse complement strand
ATGTTCTTTCCAGATTCAGCGCCAACGGGCAAACGCAGGATTTCCAGCTCGTTTTGCTGTAACTGAAACTTGTCTGACATAAGGTCGGTCGTTCGAATTCGAACATTGGTTTCCGGATGAATCTGGCGAAAGGCCCCAAGACGCGGTGCCAGCCATGTTGCAACTGACGGCGTGCAGCGCACCGAAATCGTGTTTTTGTTCGTATCAGGAAAAATCTGGTCGGTAACCGTATCCAGCCGATCCAGAACTTCGCGCACAACCAGAGAGTAAGCCAAGCCCGATTCCGTAAGCTTAAGTGACCGGTTGAACCGGATGAAAAGCGCCGCGCCCAATGCCTGTTCCAGATGGCGTATCTGCTGGCTTATGGCAGCCTGAGTCAGGTTCAGTTCTTCGGCGGCCAAAGAGAAGCTGAGGTTGCGGGCCGCAGCATCAAATGCACGTAAATAGTTGAGGCGGGGCTGTCTTGGCATGCCAGACTTTCAGATAAGTTTTTCTAATGCGATCCTGCACTAAAGCTTGTTTGACCACAAGAGTTTCGAGTTGCAAAATCCGGTCAGTCAAAAGGGGCACGCCATGCGGTATTTTTCGTTTCTTGAATCAAAAAACAATGACAGGATTCACGAAGCCCCGCTGGAAATTCTAAGCGAGGTGGGCCTGATGGTACGCAACAAAAAAGCCCGCGCCCGTATTGGCCATATAGTAAACGAGCTAACGTATTCTCTATTTCGGCGCTGCCCGAAGGGTGGGGGCCTCCCGAGGCGGCTTGGCTAAAACCCAAGCATGAACGTAAACGCAAGGGCCGCTGTCGCCGTAGCTAAGGAGATACGAATGAAAAAGAGTTTTCCAACATCGGCACATATAATTGTCATTGGCGGTGGCGTGATCGGTACGTCAATTGCCTATCATTTGGCAAAGTCCGGCGCGCGCGACGTGGTTTTGCTTGAAAAATCCCAACTGACCGAAGGTGCGACATGGCATGCTGCGGGCCTTGTCGGGCAGTTTCGGTCGCAACAAAACCTGATGAGCCTGATGCGGGATTCGGTAACATTATTTGACACATTGGCAGAAGATACCGGCCAGGAAATCGGGTGGCGCAAGGTCGGGTCTATACGGGTGGCGGCCAGTGTCGAGCGTATGCAGGAACTTCACAAATCCCACTCGGCGGCACGGGCGGTGGGGTTTGACATGGAAATGCTAACCCCGAACGAAGCGCAAACCATCTACCCGCTGATGCAGGTCGATGACCTTGTGGGCGCGGCTTTTATCCCCGAAGATGGCCATGTGGACCCTTACTCGTTGACGATGGCGTTTGCCAAGGGAATCCGGAAATATGGGGGGCGGGTCATTGAAAAAGTTATGGTCACGGACCTTGTGCGCAGCGGTAACCGTATCACACAGGTCGTGACCGATCATGGCACGATCGACGCTGGAATCGTGGTTAATGCTGCCGGACTTTGGGCGCGTCAGGTTGGCCAGATGGCGGGGGTCGAGCTGCCCGCCGGCGTAGTCCAGCACCAGTATTTTGTGACCGAGAAAACCCCTGATATTCCCGACGGTCTGCCCGCTTTTCGAGATCCCGACGGTGGCTATTACGCCAAGCCGGAACCTGGTGCATTAGCGGTTGGCGGCTGGGAGCGTAGCACCGATAAAGTGAACCCCAAGCATGGCTTTCCTTGGGAAAACGCCCGGCATCTGTTCGATGCCAATATGGACCGGCTGGAGGAGGTATTCCTGCCCGCTGCCCATCGGATACCACTGCTGAACGAACTGGGCGTGCGCACCATAGTTAACGGCCCTATCCCGATCTCGCCGGATGGCGAGCCGGTGATGGGACCGGTGCCCGGGCTTGAGAATTTCTTTGTCGCCTGCGCTTTTACCTCGGGCATCGCGGCGTCAGGCGGGGTTGGCAAGGCTGCTGCGAACTGGATCATCGAGGGTGATCCGGGGCTGGACCTCTGGGCTTTCGATTTGCGCCGTTTCGGCCCCTTGCACGCGGGCCATCGTTTTCTGCACGACCGCGCGGTCGAGAGCTATACAAAGTACTATAACATCCATTGGCCGGGTGAAGAGATGGAAAGCGCCCGTGGCCTGCGCCGCTCGCCGCTCTATTCAGCACTCAAAAAGCAAGGGGCGGTGTTCGGTTCCAAGTTTGGCTGGGAACGCGCCACATGGTTTGCCCATGGTAATATCCCGCAAGAAGACCGTTTCGGGTTTGACCGAAACGGGCAGGCCGAGACCGTTGGGCGGGAACACAAAGCGGCGCGCGAGGCCGCGGTGATTACCGACATGACCTCGTTTAGCAAATTTGAAATATCCGGCCCTCGCGCCTGCGATTTCTTGCAATATCTTGCTGTTTCCGATGTGGACAAACCCATAGGCGGCGCGACCTATACGCAGCTTTGCAACGAACGGGGCGGGATCGAAGCTGATGTGACCCTGATTCGTCGCGCCAAGGATTGTTTCTGGCTGGTCACAGGCTCGGCACTTGGTATCCGTGACCGTAACTGGATCAATAAAAACCTCCAGATATTTATCCGGCACCGAGGCGACCTCTGGCATTCTCTGGGCGAAAACGGGGTTCGCCAGAGCGCGCCAATCGCCGAGCCGGTTCAGATACGTGACATCACATCATCAATGGGGGTGCTGAATGTGCAGGGCCCCAAGGCCCGTACGATCCTCGAAAAGGTCTGCGATGATGACCTGAGCCACAGAGGTTTTCCCTTT
The DNA here is from genome assembly GCA_964538015.1 of uncultured Marinosulfonomonas sp. Lineage (GTDB taxonomy): Bacteria > Pseudomonadota > Alphaproteobacteria > Rhodobacterales > Rhodobacteraceae > Profundibacter. The sequence goes on along the minus strand of CAZIDQ010000260.1, from coordinate 559 downwards.
ATGACCGCGCGTGACATCCGCATCGGCTATGCTCCGGTGGTGGCTTATCGCATCACCTATGTGGGCGAACTTGGCTGGGAGCTGTATATCCCAACCGAATATATGGAATACGTTTACGAAACCCTCATTGAGGCCGGTGCGCCGGAGGGGATGATCAATATGGGGTACCACGCAATAGATTCTCTGAGACTTGAAAAACGGTTCCTCGCATGGGGAACCGACATTACGCCTGATTACAACCCGTTCGAGGCGGGGCTGTCTTTTCTGATTGATTGGAAAAAGAGCGAATTCATTGGACGTGAGGCGCTGGCCCGGATCAAAGACAAAGGCGTTAGCCGAAAGCTGGTGGTCTTGCTGCTGGAGGAAAATCTGGCGGTTTTCGGCGGCGAAGCGGTTTATGCCAACGGCAAGGTGGTAGCACAGACAACCTCGGGTAATTTCGCATATTCTTTGGGGAAGCCAATCGCGCTTGCCTATCTGCCAACGGATATCGATATCGAAACCGCCGTGATCGAAGTGCAATCCTTTGATCAACAATGCCGAGCGATGGTGGTGAAAG
>CAZIDQ010000259.1:0-3293 GCA_964538015.1 uncultured Marinosulfonomonas sp. | reverse complement strand
CCATCCCATGCGCCCGCAACCAGTTCCCTTGCCAGAACCCGTTCCGGGTTGGTCGGCGGCGGCATCACCACCCCTTTGATCCGCAAAAAGTCAAACCGTTTGTAATAAGGCTCGTCCCCCACCAGCAGCGCCCGCTCCCAGCCCAGCGCCTGCGCCTTGTCCAGCGACTCGCGGATCAGCACACCGCCCAGCCCTTCGCCCTGCCGTGTGGGATGCACCGCCACCGGCCCCAGCAACAGCACTTGCGTGCCACCTACCAGCACCGGCCAATAGCGGATCGCGCCGCCGATGATGCCGCCTTCGTCCCGCGCCACAAGGCATAGGTCGGCCACCGGATCGACACCGTCGCGCAGCCGGTAAGACGACAACGCCTCGCGCCCCGGGGCAAAGCACAGATCATAGAGTGCCTCGACCTCCCACCAGTCGTCTTTGGTTTCCCGCATTAACCCGATCACGTGATGCCCCGTCTTTTCACTGGAAACCGCCCTAGCATGGCGTTATCCCCTGATCAAACAAAGGATACGCGCACAAATGTTTTATCAACCCAAAAACGGCCACTCGCTGCCGCATAACCCTTTTTCCGCCATCGTGTCCCCGCGCCCGATCGGCTGGATCTCGACCCGTGGCAAGGACGGGGTGGACAACCTTGCCCCCTATTCGTTTTTCAACGCGGTGGCATACGAGCCGCCACAGGTGATGTTCGCCTCGACCTCTCTGAAACAGGGCCGTCACATGGGCAAGGACTCTGTCGCCAATATCGACGAAACCGGCGTGTTTTGCGTGAACATCGTGGAATATGCAATGCGGGATGCGATGAACGCCACGTCAGCCAGCCACCCCGCGGGCGGCGACGAATTCACCCATGCGGGGGTGGATCGGGCAGAATGCGAAACCATCGCCTGTTCGCGGGTGGCCATGGCTCCGGCAACGCTGGAGTGCAAGCTGTTGCAAATCGTGCCGCTGGCAGGGGAGCACAACCTGATCGTGATCGGCGAAGTCACCGGTGTGCATCTGCGGGATGACTGCGTGGTGGATGGAGTGTTCGACGTGACCTGCTACCAGCCGCTGGCGCGATTGGGGTATCAGGACTACACGCGGGTTGAGGGGCTGTTCAGTTTGAAGCGGCCGGAATAACCTGCACAAACCGACCGCGCATAATGCTTGCCGTTTTGCGGCACAATTACTAGCCTTGCCTACATGACGCAAAAACCATCCCCGACACTGGATTTCTGGTACGAGTTCGCCAGCCCCTACAGCTATCCGGTTGCCATGCGGATCGACGCGCTGGCAAAGGCAAGCAACGTCACTGTAAACTGGAAACCATTTCTGCTGGGGCCGGTGTTTTCCGCTCAGGGATGGCAGGATTCCCCCTTTAATCTCTATCCGGCCAAGGGCGCCTATATGTGGCGCGATATGGAACGCATTTGCCAGCAACAGGGCATCCCCTTTCAGCGGCCGCAGATATTTCCTGCCAGATCGGTTCTGGCCGCTAAAGTGGCGATGACCGGGGCAAGTGACGGCTGGATCGCGCCCTATTCACGCGCGGTTTACACTGCCGTTTTTGCCCTTGATATGGATATTTTCAGACCTGAAACCATCCGGTCGATCCTTGCCGATCTTGACCTGAACGCAGCTCAAATCCTTGATCGGGCACAAACCGGCGAAGGTGCGCACCTTAGGCAGCAAACCGAAGGCGCTATCAAACGGGGCATTTTCGGTGCGCCCAGCTTTACCGTCGGAGCTGAATTATTCTGGGGTGGCGACCGGCTACAAAGCGCCATCAACTGGGCGCTGGATAGCACCTGACGCGGTGATCAGATTACCCCCCTCTGACACTCGGATGCATAGCCCTCTGCAAACCTCGAAAAGGGCAATTCAACACTCGAGAGATTGGGTTTTTTGGAAATCAAACAACCACAAACACCACTTGGCAATTAGAGCCGCCACCGTCAATTCAACCAAAACAATCAAACCTGTCAGGGGCGATCCACAGACATAATCCCCCCTGTATTTTGGTATGCATCATAGCCCAAAACAGCCGCAGACTCGACGAAAACGCACTTTTGCGCTATGGTTTATGGATGCAGGCAACAAAAACCACCTTTAGGAGGGTTATTATGTTTGCGTGTTTTTTAAAGACCAATTTCATTCGATTTTCATTTTCCACAGCCCTGTTGCTCGGCCTTTTCATCACACCAGTTCAGGCCGATCCGAACCTGAATTGCGGTGTCTATGCCTCGGAAGCGATCAAGGAAATCAACGAGGCCAATGCCCTTGGTTGCGGGTTTTCCGGCGGGCGCTGGACCACTGATTACAACGCGCATCTAAACTGGTGCAAAACGCCCGGTGTCACTATTTTACATATCGGTGGCGAAGATCAGGCCCGTCTTGCACAGTTAGAGCATTGTCGTGAAAACAAGCAGGCACAAAACGCACAATGCGACACCTATGCGGCGATGATGGTGGGCTATGCCAAGGAAAACCTGACACTTGGATGTGGCCTGACGGGCGGACGGTTTTCCGGCAATTATACCGGCCATCTGAATTGGTGCATGAAAGGGCAAAGCCCCGCAAACCTTGAAAATGAGATTAGCATTGCCCAGCAGGCGATTGCCCAATGTCAGGGCTCATCAATAGCACGCACACGCTGTGATATATTTCAGGCGGGCAACCTGAAAACCTGGACCGACCGCTACAACGAGGCCTGCGCGGGAACCGAAGAGGGGTTTAACCTGCGCATTCCCTCGTCTTACAAACAGCTCTGCGTCGATAATCAGGCAACCGACGCCTGGATGAACCAACAGGTTTCCGACCTCAAGGCAGGGATCGCCGCCTGCAATGCGAAAACCGAAGAGGGAACCTTTGTTGAGCCTAGACATTTCGGTTTTTTGGTTGATGCCTGCTGGGATAACCTTGGATTATTTTGCGACGAGTTCACGGCCGAGAGCTATTGCCGTTTCCAAGGCTTTAGCGAAATGACTGGCTACCTGATCGAAAGCACGTCCAAAACTCTGCATCTAAGCTGTCTCAAAGAATACCCAAGGGATAAGCCGAACCAAACCATTACAATCACACGCGATTGCCGTTGCGAGGGGGATTGCGGCTATCTTGCCTTTGTCGGTTGTACGGGGCGAAAATAGGGTAGTCATAGCTACCGGGGGCAACGCCCCCGTAAACCGCCCAGATCTCCCCTTCCCCCGCTCCTCCCGCTGGTGCATATTCCCTCGCAAGCACCAACAGGGGGATCCCATGACAGATACAGTAATCGGCATCATCGGCGGCTCGGGCGTATA